>JAYTXC010000091.1:0-2755 GCA_043743145.1 Rhodospirillales bacterium | reverse complement strand
ATTGACGTTGGCGAAGACACGCGCGTCATCGACCGCGACGTATCGCGTTTGCATCGCATCGATAACCAGGTGGAGCGCACCGCGGCCTCCGCGTAAGATCGGCATGCCGGCCCGCAGAAACGCGAGCCGATCGTAGAGCGCCGCGAGTGGCTCGATGGCGCGCTCACGCTGGGTGGGCACATCAACGCGGTGCGTTGGAACGAGTGCTTCGTCGCCCGGCTCGTACGCGCGCGCGAGACGCTCGGCAAACCCGATATCGAGTTGTGGTGCGTCGCCCGCGACGACGAAGACGAAGCGTGCGCGCATCTGCGCGAACGATGAGAGCATGCCGCCGAGCGGACCGCGGCGCGCCCAGCGATCGATCACGAGCGGCGCTGCGAGACGGGCGTCGAGATCGCGTGCGAACGTCGCCTTACCGGAGAGCACGATCTCGCGTTCGCGCCCGTGCGTAACGTTTGCGAACACGCGCGCGATCATCGGCATCGTATCCGTCGCGCCACCGGTTTCGAGGGCGAGTTTTCCGGGAAGTCGCGTCGCTTCACCCCCGCCGAGAATGAGCACGCCGAAGTCGTCGATCTAGCGGCTCGCGTGTCGCCGTGCGTACGATTTTGCGAAGTACGTGATGATGATATCCGCGCCCGCGCGGACGAAGCCGACGAGCGTTTCGTCGATCACGCGATCTTCATCGATCCAACCGTTTTGCGCCGCGGCTTTTACCATCGCGTATTCACCGCTGACGTTGTAACACGCAACGGGAACGTCGGAGATCTCGGCGACCGCGCGAATGAGATCCATGTAGGCGAGCGCGGGTTTGACGATGAGAAAATCCGCGCCCTCATCGAGGTCGAGGGCCGCTTCGCGCAACGCTTCGCGCGCATTGGGCGGATCCATCTGGTACGTGCGACGGTCGCCGAATTGTGGCGTGCTGTCCGCGGCATCGCGGAACGGGCCGTAAAAGCCCGATGCGAATTTCACCGCGTACGACATGATCGGAATCGACGTGAATCCCGATGCGTCGAGCGTCTCGCGCAGATACGCGACGCGGCCATCCATCATATCCGAGGGTGCGATGATGTCGACGCCCGCCATCGCATACGATAGCCCCGTCTTCGCGAGGAGTTCGAGCGTCGCGTCGTTGTCGACGTCGCCGCGTTCGTCGAGGATACCGCAGTGGCCGTGATCGGTATATTCACAGCTGCAGAGATCGGCGATGACGATCATCTCCGGCAATGCCGATTTGATCGCCGCGATCGCACGCTGTACCACGCCACTCGGTGCGTGTGCGGAAGATGCGTATGCGTCTTTGAAGTCGGGGATGCCGAAGAGCAAGACGGCATTGATGCCGAGGCCGATGAGTTCGCGACATTCGGCGACGGCGCCATCGACGTCGTAACGAAAGATACCGGGCATGCTCGAGATCTCGCCGGACGGTTGGCCGGGATCGGTGATGAAGAGCGGTTGGACGAGGCTCTCGAGCCGTACGGTATTTTCGCGCACGAACGCGCGCATCGCGGGCGTCGCGCGAAGGCGACGCGGGCGTTTCGTGAGATCGACCGCGGTGCGGGGCCGGAGGAGGTCGCGTACGCTCATATCGTCGTTGCTCCAATGAGAAAATGCGTCACGCTCTGCACGAACGCGCCGATCGATGCTTCCGTTGCGACGACGTCGGGTGGGAAGCCCGCTTCTGTCGCGGCCGTCGACGACGCATCGCCCATTGCGGCGACGATCGGTCGCGTGCCCGTCGCGAGCAAGCCAGCGAGGTATTCATGGACCGCTTTTACCGATCCACTCGAGGGGAAGAGTAACGCGCTCGGTGTGCGATCGCCGAGGGCTGCGCGCGCCGCGTTGCTATCGGACGCTTCGATGACTTCCGCGCCCGCGGTTCGCAGCGCCGGTGCGATCGTACTCGGACGTTCTTGCGTGCGCGGCAAGAGAAAGAGATGCCCGGATAGCGGCGCGGGCGGAATCGCGACGGCGAGTGCATCGGCGAGCAACGCGTCGCCGCCCTGCGCGAGCAAGCGATGTGCGAGCGTTTCGCCGATGCGTTCCGCTTCGGCGACGGTCGTAATCGCTTCGCTCGCATCGCCGCGGACGATGTGCGAGCCATCTATCGCGGCGATGATCGCGCGCATCGCGAGCGTGCCGTTCGTATACGTCGCATGCGCGCCGACGGGCGCCTGGCAGCCGCCGCGCAACGTCCGCAAGAACGCGCGTTCCGCGCGCACGGCAATTTCGTCGTTGGCATTTGAGAAAACGCTTGCGATGCGCGCGGCGAGATCGGGCTCGCTCGCGCGACATTCGATCGCGAGCGCGCCTTGGCCGACGGCGGGCACGAGCACGTCGATCGGAATCGGCACCGTGTAGGTTGCGCCGAGCCCGAGGCGCGAGAGGCCTGCCATCGCGAGCAAAATCGCATCGAATTCACCGTCGCGCAGTTTGCGTAAGCGCGTGTCGACATTGCCGCGAATCACCTCGAAACGGAGGTCGGGCCGGAGCGCTTGGAGTTGCGCGCGTCGGCGCGGACTCGACGTGCCCACGAGCGCACCCGGCGGGAGTGCATCGATCGATGCGTAGCGTTCGCTGCAGAACGCGTCGCGCGGATCGACGCGCGTGCCGATCGCGGCGAGGGTCATGTCGCTCGGAAGCGTGCTCGGGAGATCTTTGCACGAATGTACCGCGTAATCGGCGCGTTTCTCGCGCAGCGCGTTTTCGAGTTCTTTCACGAAGATGCTGTCGGTGCCGAGCGCCGCGAGCG
>JAYTXC010000090.1:0-5430 GCA_043743145.1 Rhodospirillales bacterium | reverse complement strand
ATCCGAGACGGCTTCGGTTGGGGTAACGTTTTTCTCGGCCTTCTCGGTCTTCTCGGTCTTTTTTGTGGCGTCCATGCTGGCAGGCTCCTCGGTAGCGTTCGCGTGTAATTTTTTCTGGAATATTTTGTCAGTAATGTTTCCGTCGACAGCAGGCAGTCCCTTTGCATGACCGATTGCCGTCCGCAACACGGTCCCTGCGTCGGCGACGGCCGTGCGGCTCAGATCGATCATACCCGAGTAATTGAAAAACCCATGAATCATTCCGTCATACGTCTTCACGGTCGTTGGAACGCCCGCAGCATCGAGCTTTTGCGCGTAGGCGTGTGCTTCATCATAGAGCGGATCGCATTCAGCGATAAGGAGATGCGCGGGCGGGAGTCCTCGGTGCGAAGGCGCGTGCAGGACGCGGTGACGGACGTCTTCGAGAAATGCATCGGGTACGTACTGCTTCGTAAACCACGTACACAAATCGAGCGTCAGGAGATGACCCTCACCGTATTTCGCGTACGATTCGCGCGACGTGTCGCCGTCGGTCGTGGGATAGATGAGGAGTTGGAAGGCGATGTTCGGCCCACCGACGTCGCGTGCGAGGATCGCGACCGATGTCGCAAGATTGCCGCCAGCACTATCGCCGCCCACGGCGAGACGCGCCGCGTCGCCACCGAAGGACCCCACGTTCTCCGAGATCCATTCCGTCGCGGCGAAGCAATCTTCGAGACCGGCCGGAAACGGATGCTCGGGTGCGAGGCGATAATCGACCGATACGACGATACACCCGCTCGCATTCGTGAGCGCACGGAGCGTGGAATCGTAGCCGGCTAAACTACCGATCGTGAAGCCGCCACCGTGAAAATACACGAGAACCCCGAACGGCGCCGTGCCCTCGGGAATGTAGGCGATTGCCGGAATCGTGCCGGCGGGTCCCGGGATTTCCAGATGGCGCACGTCGGCGACGGGCTGTGCGGGCCCGGCGAAGCGGACGTTCATCATCTCGGAGGCCTCGCGGGCCGCGGCGATCGGAACCTCCCAGATCGGCGGGCGCCCAAGAGACGCGAGAAAATCGAGTAGCGATTTTGCCTGTGGATCGAGCATGTGGCCTCGGTTCGCTACGGGGCCGCGATCGCTTTCGCTTGATGCAGCCAGATCGTATTGCCGTCGGGATCGGTGAATCCGGAGATCGAACAGATCGGCGTTTCGAATGGATCGCGCGATGCGATCCCGTGTTCCCGGAGGACCGAACGAAACGCGGCGAGATCGTCGATCTCGAGCGAGAGCGATTGTGCCGTGCCCGCTTTTCCGCATTGCTCGAAGTTACCGATACCGAACGTTCCGCCCGCGATCTCGAACTCGACCCAATAGGGGAGATCGAGTCCGTGTTTTTTTAAGCCGACGACGTGTGCATAAAAGGCGACGGCACGCGGCACATCGGTGACGGGATACATGACGAAGGCGATTGCAGAGATGGCCATTCCAATTTCGTTCGGTCCCCTTACGAAGCGCCCTTTGGAGACGTTTCGATGGTGCGCGTGTGGAAGAGCCCAAGCAATCGGGACGTTTTTCATCACGTTCGTCGCGGTGGGCGCCGACGTCGTCGATTCCGGCTCGAGCGGCACCGTCGGTCACGTGCGTGTCGGGCGCATCGATGAATCCCGCGCCTTCGTTCGGACCCGCGATCGTTGGCGGTGACGTCCATCAGCTTTGGATCTCCTTCGTCGGTCCCGCACTCGGCGCGATACTCGCGACGATCATCGTTCACTTCATCCGCGGCGATATGCTTACGCGGGAGAACGCACCATCATGACGGGGACGTTACTGGAATAGATGACCGCTTCGGAGACGCTTCCTTCGACCAGACGTTGGAAGCCGGCGCGCGCGTGTGTGGCCATCACGATTGCATCGCAGCCGTGCACCACGGCGTCGTTCGTGATCGATTGCGAGACGTTGCGCTGCGGGTCGAGCAAGAAGCCTTCGCCCACGATCCCCCGCTCGCTCGCGTACGCGCGCGCGTTTTCAACGAGCGCTTGCGCGGCCGAGCGCATCGCGATCGACCCGGCGAGCGTGCAAAAAAGCAAGGTGCTGTGAAAATTCTGCGCGAGCGTGATCGCGTAGTCGATCGCGTAACGTGAGAGCGCATCGTCGACAATCGGAACGAGCATCCGATGCGAGAGTCGTCCGAGCGCAGGGCGACGCATCACGCAGAGCGGGATCGTCGTCTTTATGAGAATCTCGTGGGCGAGACTCTGCATGAACGGCCGCAAGAGCCCGACACGCGGCGCGACGCCGAGCACGATGAGACCGACGTCTTTTTCGTTCGCGACGGCGACGACACCACGTACGGGATCGTCGCGCACGATAACGCCCGTCGCATCCATGCAACCACCCGCGCGTGCACGCGCGAGCGCTGCATCGAGAAGTTGCTGCGAACGCCCGATCGCAATCTCACCGAATGCCGCTATCTCGCTCTGGGCCCCACAAATTTCGGGATCGACGCTCACGCAAAAGAGCAGTGGGCTGCCGTCTTCGCGCGAGAGCGTGAGGCTCGCGTCGACCGCATAATGCGACGTGGGTGAGCCGTCGACGATAACGAGAATGCGTTTGAAGAGCATCGGCTTACATCGTCCGCGGCGAAGGCGGTTGCGCCGGAGCGACCCGCGCGAAAGCGACGACCGGGATGACGAGAAGCACCACAAGCCCAAGCACCCGCGTGAGATCCGCATACGCGAGTGTCTGCGCCTCCATGGCGACGAGCCCACCAAGGCCGGCAACATTCCCCCGGTGTGCCTCGATATATGCATCGACGGGCGCATTCCCGAGCGTGATCTGCCCAGCAATCGCCGTGCGAATGGCGACCGCACGATGATCGATGAGCGTCTGCATCACCGCCGAACCGATCATCGCACCGACGGGTGCTGAAAGTTTGTAAATCGAGACGCCCGCTGCAAGAAGATCGAGCGGCATGCTGCCGATCACGAGCGTTCCCATCGGCTGATTCATCATCCCGAAAAAGATCCCGAAGGCGAGGGAGACGAGCGCGAACGAGCCGATCTCCGCCGTCGGCGTCATCGCACGTGAAAACGCGATGAGGCCGAGCGCGGATCCGATCGCGCCAACCGCGACGACGATGCGGAGATCGACGACTTTACGCATGACGAGGACGAACGCGAACGGCACGCCCACCGCGTAGGTGAGCACCCGGACGAGGACGGCCGCGCCCGCCTCCGTCGGTGTCGTACCGAGAATATTTTCGAGATAGCCGAGATACAACGTTACCGCGTAACCGACGAATCCGATCGTCACGCTGATGATACCGCCGACCGCAAGATTACGATATTTTGCAAACATCCGAAAGTCGACATGCGGGTGACGCGTGAACGTCGATTCGTACATGACGAAAGCGGGCAACGCGATGGCGAGCGCGACCGTCGCAAACACCACCGTCGGGTCTTCGAACCAGTTGCGGCGTTCGCCCTCATTTGCGAGAAATTGCAGCAACCCGAATGCAACGAACGAGAGCGAGAGCCCGATGCCGTCGAAAACGAGCGTCCGTTGTGGCGCATCTTTCGCGCGAACGGCCAACGCGATGACAAGCGCGGTAACGAGCGTCGCGAGCGCGCCGGGAATGAAGATCGTGCTGCCGCCGAAGCGCTCCGCCACCGACGCGCCGATCACGGTGCCGAACGTTGCCGCGCTGAGCGACAAGAGCACGAAGATCGGTGGTGCGTAGCGTAAGGCGCGTGTGGGCAGTGAGGTAAAAAAGAGCAAAGCCGCCGGCACGTAGAGACATCCGAGGAAGGCGCCCTGGACGAAACGTAACGCGACGAAGACGTGGTACTCGGAGACGACGGCGAGCACGGCGGAGACGGCGGCGAAGCCGAGCAGTGCGCAGAGCATCAAACGCGTGCGCCCGACGCGCGCCATCATCCATGGGCTCAAGAGAATCATCGCATAATACGCGGCGTTGAACGCCGTGAGAATCCACGACGCTTCGTCGGGCGACGCGCCCACGATCCCCGCGAGATACGGCAGGCCCACGCTCGCGATCGCCGACGACGTCTGATCGACGATGATGGCGAGGATGGCCGATGCGATGATGGCGACGCCACGCGCGCCGGATTGCGGGAGTCGCGGCACGTCGGCGATCGCCGAGCGTTGGTCTTCCGCGCGAACGACGAACCGATGCAACATGCGTGCGATTATCGCTGCACCGAGATCGTCAGCATGATGGCCGTTGGCGGGAGTGCGTAGAGATTCGTCGCGAGTGGCCCCGCGCCGCCGGGATACGGCACGCCCGCGCCGAACTTCGTAAATGCCGCGGCGTTCGCATCCGTGAGATTGGTGAAACCGATCGTCGCGTCGAGAGCACCGATCTGCTTGCCGATTGCGCCGTTGACGATCGCATACGCGCCCGCATTGAGTTCGTTGTTGCGACCACGATACGTCGCGACGATCGCAACGTGATTGCCGTTGCGGCGATACTCCGCGCCCAAGCTCGCCACATGGGCGGGAATACCTTGAAATTGTTGATTCGCGACGAGATTGGCCCCTGACGTTGGGTTGGCGACGCTCCGCGGAAGATTGAGCGGATAGGCGACATTCATGCCATAGTCGAGATGTGTGAAGAGCGCACCGAAGCGCCGAGCGAGACGAAACGTCCCGCCCTCATACACGGCATTGCCGATATTGATCGGCAACGCCTGACCCGCAAGCACCGAGCCGGGGGCGTTCGCGGGACACGCCGCAGCGAGCGGATAGGCGATCTCGATCGGTCCGCGGAGATTGGTGCGATAGAGCGTGAGATCGGCAACGGTCGTCGCGTCGAAACGTCGGCCGTAGCCGAGCTCGTATTCAGTCACATGCTCGGCTCGTTCGTTCGCATTTCCGTTCGCGGCAACGCAATTCGCGTCTACGCTGCCGGGCAAACCCGACGTAAGTTCCGCAAGGGGAGTGACGTAGCGTTCGGCGAGTAGGGGTGCGCGAAAGCCCGTTCCGATCGATGCGCGTAGGTCGCTATACCCGTCGAGATCGAGCACGGCACCGATTCGTCCGTCGGTGCTCGCGCCGAAGGTAGAGTAGCGCGCGTGCAAGATCGCGCCGAGCACACGGAGCTTCGGCGTGACGTGCACGGACGCGCGCGCGAAGTATGCCGCGCTATGTTCGTTTTGCGTGGTCGCGAGAACGTTTGCGATCGCGAGCGATTCGACGCGCGTCGATGCACCGAGGCTTACATCGAGCGCAGGACCCGAGCGTGCGTAGCCGATCGCGTACGTGCCGAGTCGATCGTTACTCGAGGTATCGTAGGGCGAGACGGTCGGCCCACCATCATAGGTCGACGTCGTGCCGGATCCTTCGTAACTCGCGGTGAGCGTGCCAGAGGCAAGCGGCATCCGGCCGGTGATCGCGATCGCGCGCAGACCTTGCGTGACGTCCGCA
>JAYTXC010000089.1:0-2463 GCA_043743145.1 Rhodospirillales bacterium | reverse complement strand
TCCATCTCGTATCCGTCGCGCGCGACATCGCTGCGGCCCTGGCCGCGGAAATCGAGGGTCACGCAGCGGTACGTTTGCGAGAAATGTGCGACTTGCGCTGCGTACATCGCGCCGCTCCACAGCAGACCGTGAAGGAAAACGATCGTCTCCGGGCCGTTTCCGGTCACGTCGTAATGCAGCGACGCGGAACCCACACGAAACTTTGGCACGGAACGCTCCCAAAAGACACACGATGAACGGGCCCGAAACCGATCGGTCGACGGGTACGAAGACGTCTTTCCGTTATGCACGAGGCAATACAGCTCCGAGGCCCCTCTAGTCGCCGGAGTTGCCCGTCGCGATACGTGATGCCGGAGGGAAATCGCGTTGCTCGCACTCTGTCATTCAGCCGCAATGCTCGGCATTGACGGCTACGTCGTTCGCGTCGAAGCCGATAGTGCGGCGGGAACGCCGAGTTTTTCGCTCATCGGTTTGCCCGATCGTGCGCTTGGCGAAGCGCGCGATCGCGTACGCGCGGCTCTGGTCAACTCCGGCTACCCGTTTCCCGCCGGGCGCGTGCTCATCAACCTCGCGCCCGCCGATATTCGCAAAGTCGGTCCGGGATTCGATCTTGCGATTGCCCTCGCGCTTTTGGCGATCGACGAACATGTCGATACGCTCGCGCTGCAACGCTTCGTCGCACTCGGCGAACTCGCACTCGACGGCAGCGTAAAAGCGACGCGCGGCGTACTCTCGATGACGATTGCCGCGGCGCGGGCGGGCTTCGACGCCGTCGTCGTGCCGCGCGAAAACGCAGCCGAAGCCGCGCTCGTCACGGAAGTGGCCGTCTACGCGATCGACGCGCTCCACGATGCCGTTGCCGTCGCACTTGGGCACGGCGAAAAACATCGCCACGCCCGCGGACCGACCGGCGCGCAAGCGACGGCTTCTTCTGCCCACGGAGATTACGCCGATGTCCGCGGGCAAGCGACAGCAAAACGCGCGCTCGAGATCGCAGCTGCGGGCGGACATAATGTCTTGCTCGTTGGCCCACCAGGGTGCGGAAAGACGATGCTCGCGCGACGCTTGCCATCGATCTTACCGACGATGTCGGATACCGAAGCGCTCGAGGTCACGAAAATTTATAGCGTGGCCGGCTTGCTCGAACACGAGAACGGCCTCGTACGCACGCGACCATTCCGTTCACCACACCATACGATTTCGCAAATCGCGCTTTGCGGTGGTGGCGCGTTTCCACGACCGGGCGAAATCTCGCTCGCACAACACGGCGTGCTCTTTCTCGACGAGCTTCCAGAGTTCTCACGGAGCGCGATCGAAGTCATGCGCCAACCGCTCGAGGAGGGGACGATCGCAATCGCGCGTGCGGCGGGAAGCTTCATTTTTCCCGCGCGCTTTGCACTCGTCGCTTCGATGAATCCCTGTCCGTGCGGCTTTCGCGGCACGCGGTCCCGTGCGTGTCGGTGCGATGATGCACACGTCGCAAAATACGTCGGGAAGCTTTCGGGGCCGCTCCTCGATCGCATCGATCTGCACGTCGGGGTCGCACGCATCGATTTCGATGAGATGGTCGGATCGCGACCAGCCGAATCGTCGCACGCCATTCGCGTGCGCGTCGAAGCGGCTCGCGCGATCCAACATCAACGCTATGCGGGTACGGCGAATCCAACCAACGCGAGTCTCGCTGGCGCCGACGCGCGACGCTATTGTACGCTCGAAAACAATGCGACCGCGCTCCTTCGTTTGGCGGCAACCCACGAGCATCTCTCGGCACGGGCGCTCGATCGGATCGTGCGCGTTGCCCAGACCATCGCCGACCTCGCAAACGCACCCGCAATCGATGCAACACACGTCGCCGAAGCGATCGCCTATCGTACGCTCGAAAGCCGCGGCCTCGCAGCGTGACGATCAGCCCGCGCGGTGACACGTTGTACGTGTCAGGGCTTGGCGCTATGATGCGTGCACGGGAGGGGCCATCGGTTCGAATATGCGAGCAATATATTTAGTCCGACACGGCGGACCAGATTCGTTTGAAATCAGGCAAAGCGCTGACCCGGAGCCCGCTCCCGGTCAGGTGCGGGTCCGTGTGAAGGCGACAGGGCTGAATTTTTCGGACCTCCTCGCGAGTCAAGGTCTGTATCCCGATGCCCCGCGTCTCCCGACTGTTCTCGGATACGAAGCGTCGGGCGTCGTCGATGCGGTCGGCGATGGTGTCGATGGCTCGCTCGTCGGGCGTCGCGTCATCGCGACATCGAAGTTCGGCGCGCATACGGACACGCTGTGCGTCGCAGCCGAACTTGTCATGGCGATGCCGGATTCCATGTCGTTTGAACAGGCGGCTGCAATTGCGGTCGTTTACGTGACGGCATATCACATGCTGCATCGCGTTGCTTGCGTCCAACCGGGGGAATCCGTCCTCATTCATCAGGCGGCCGGCGGCGTTGGAATCGCTGCACTGCAGTTGTG
>JAYTXC010000088.1:0-22429 GCA_043743145.1 Rhodospirillales bacterium | reverse complement strand
GCTCGCCACCCGCGAGATCGCTCACGCCGAGACCGCGCGCTTCTTTCTGTGCGTCGAACGGCAACGCTGCGATCTCCGCCCGTTCGCTCGCCCCGAGCTCGCGCACGTTATCGTAGAAACCCGGCACGGCGATGCGGCCGTCGACATCACGAAGCGTTGCGATCATCCGCGCGAGCGACTCGATCGGGTTCGCAACGATGCCGCCGAAGTAGCCCGAGTGCAAATCGCTCGTCGGTCCATCGACGCGCACTTCCCAGTGCACGAGCCCGCGCAAGGAAACCGTGAGCGACGGCATGTCTTCGGCGAAGACCGCGGTATCGGAGACGACGACGACGTCGCAGGCGAGTCGTTCTTTTTCGCGCGCGAGGAACGACTCGAAATTCGGACTGCCGATCTCTTCTTCACCTTCGACGACGACCTTCACGTTGATCGGGAGCGATCCACGAACGCGCAGATGCGCTTCGATCGCCGCGAGATGCATGAGGACTTGACCTTTATCGTCGACGGAGCCGCGACCGAAGATTTTCCCGTCGCGAACGGTGCCGACGAAGGGCGGCGAATCCCAGAGCGCGAGCGGATCTTCCGGTTGCACATCGTGATGACCGTAGATGAGCACGGTTGGCGCGCCTGGTCCGGCGTGAAGCCACGAGCCATACGCGACGGGCAAGCCGTCGGTTTCGAGCACGCAGGCCTCGGTGAGGCCGGCAGCTTTCATGCGTGCGACCGCGACTTGCGCCGAACGCCGAACCTCATGATGACGCGCGGGATCGGCGGAGACCGACGGGCATGCGATCCAGTCGGTAAGTTCGCCGAGATACCGTTCGCGATTCGCGCGAACGTAATCGATGAGGTCGTCAGTTGCGATCATATGCCCCCCCTTCGAACCCGCAACAAAACGTTCCGGTTCCCCGCGCTAGGGCCGGGCCGCGCGCAAATCCGCGAGCGGCCCGCGCCAATGCGCCACAATATCGTAGGCGAGCGGCCCCGCTTCGGTCGCGCGGCCCTGATGACTGAGGCTCTCCATGAGCCCGAAGACCGCGCGCGCGTTGTACGGCGTACGTGCCAAATCGTCGCGAAACGCACGTTCGGCGGCAATTGCATTTCCACGGCGTAATTCGATCCAACCGAGCCACTCGCCGGCCGGGAAAAACCAAGCGGGAAAGGCTTCGGGCGGGAGCGCTTTCGTTACCGCGATCGCGTCGCGTAAGAGCGACGTTGCGGTGTCGTCGTCGCTACGCGCGTGTGCGGCACGCGCGGCCGCAAGCTGATATAACGCGGTGTAGGCGACCGCGTTTCGCCCGAGCGTTTCGCGCGACATCGATCGTAGAAGCGCGTCGTACGCGTCGACTTCGACTTGCGCGCGACGCGCGTCGCCACTCGCCGCCGAAGCGATCGCGCGCGCGTAGATATCGATCGCGCGATCGTGAAACGATGCGCTCGGAGCGACGTGTGGCGCGGCGAGAATCTCGGAGAAGCGGCCGTCGCGTGCGGCGACGAGCAACACACTCGGGCTCTCGAGTTCGTGCAAGAAACCGACGGCACGTTCTTTTTCGAGACGGTCGTCGAGCAATACCGCGCCACCGGTGTAGAAGTCGAGATTGTGACGGTAGTAATCGAGCGTGCTCGCTTTCGTTCCGAGCGAAGCCGCATAGGCGCGATCGTCGTCGACGGCGATCCGATTGTCGCGTTCGAGATCGGCGAAACGGCCGACATCGAGATAGATGTGTCCCGACATGTGCACCAGATGGGATGCCGCAGGCTCGACATTGAGCAGCGAGAGTCGCTCGGCGCTCGCGACGCCGCGCGCGCCGACGCCCTCGGCGTCCACCAGGTGCACGTAATAGTGATTCGCGCCGACGTGGCCGGGGTCGCGCGCGAGGACGCTCTCGAGGACCGTCCGAATCGCGCGCGCGGAGTGGTCGGGTTCACCGTTCGTCCACCTCCAGCCGTCGCAATCCATGATGCTTTCGGCGTAGAGCGTCGCGACGTCGTCGTCGCTCGAGTAGGCCTCATGCACGCCACGCATCGCATCGCGGTACGCGCGGTAGCCGGGTGCCGTCGGCGCATTCGCGCCCTCCGGATAACGCTGCGCGATCGCATCGATGAGCGCGCGCTCGACGGGGGTTCCTCCACTCGCGAGCGCGCGCGCACGCTCGATTGCCGCGCGCGCCATCGTACGACCCTCAGCGTCGATGTCGCGATTGAGATTCGGCCCGACCGCAAGCGCGACGCCCCACCACGCCATCGCGAGTTTCGGATCGAGTGACGCGGCTCGCTCGAAACGCTTGCGCGCCTCATCGCGATTGAACGCATACACGAGCGTAAGACCTTCGTCGAAGGCTTGCTGCGCGCGTGCGACGAGCGTCGAGACCGGATGGTGAACGAGCGCCGGTGCGACCGGAACACCCGGCCCGAGCGCCGTTGCCGCCGGGACGGCCGATACACGCGACGGCACGATCACTTGAGCGGATCGCGCCGACGCGCACGGCGCGAGGATCGCACCGATCGCGAACGCCGCAACGACCGGAGCGGAGAAAACGACGAACCGGCGAGAGATCATACCATCACACGACTTCACACACGATGTCTTCGTTCGTGTAGATGTCGATGCGTCCCGCAACGCTGAGCGCCGCACGGGCGATCGTTTCTGCGTCGAGCGTGCTATGACGCATGAGCGCCATCGCCGCCGCTTGCGCGTAGGGGCCGCCGCTTCCGATCGCCGCAATGCCCTCATCGGGTTCGATCACATCGCCCGTCCCCGAGAGCACGAAGAGATGGTCGGCCGTTCCAACGACGAGCAACGCTTCGAGGCGTCGAAGCGCTCGATCCTGACGCCACTCTTTGGCGAGTTCGATCGATGCGCGGACGATGTTGTTTTTGTATTCGCCGAGTTTGCCTTCGAATTTTTCGAGCAGCGTGATGCCGTCGGCGGCGCTCCCGGCGAACCCCGCGAGGACGGCACCGCCGGCGATTCGGCGCACTTTATGCGCGCCGTGTTTCATGATCGTTTTATCGAACGTGACCTGGCCGTCGCCGGCGATCGCGAGTTTTCCGTCGCGGCGGACGGCGAGGATGGTTGTCGAGCGGATACGCATCCCACCGTATCCCGCGCATCGTCGCACGCACCCTGGTCGGTGGCCTACGCTACTCCGATTCTGCGCCGAGTCGCTTGTAAAACACGAGTTCCGCATTTCCTGGGGCGTTGACGTTGTCGATCTTCCCGCTCGGCTCGTACCCATGCGTGGCGAGCAGCGCTTGCATCGGTGTGTTGATGGTTTCGGTTGAGACGAAGAGTTCGCCGAAGGCTGAGGCAGCGCGCTCGACCGCGCGCAACAACGCGCTCGCGAGTCCCCGTCGTCGATGCGATGCGACCACGACGAGTAAGCGAACGAAGGGCCGATTGAAAAACCCGAGATCCCATGTGACGAAGCCCACGAGGTGCTCGCCGTAGCGCGCCACGATGCAGCCGTCGGCCGCGACACTCGTTCGTAAAATTTCGTTTTGCCGCTCGCGCACCGTGAGTGCGATGTCGATTTCGATCAGCTCTTCGAGATCGCTGACACGCGCAGACGAAACGATGAGCGGTGGGTCCGTGTGATCCACGTCGCCCATCACGTTTAGACGACGACGGGTTCGCGCGACGTGGCGAGCGCATCGCGCCACGTCTCGATCTGCGCGAGCGCACGTTCGGCGAGCTTTCCGCGTCGTTCGCGTTTGTCACGAATCGGTTTGCCGGGGAGCGGAGAGAAAAACGTCCAGCTGACGTTGGCCGGTTGAAAATCCGCGGTCTGCTCGTTTTGGAGATGCGCGACGACCGCACCGAGCGCGGTATCGGCCGGAACGACGATCGCTTCGCGCAGGTTGAGTTCGCGCGAGGCGGCGATCGCGGCGATGAGCCCACATGCGGCGGCTTCGACGTACCCTTCGGCTCCCGTGATCTGGCCCGCAAACCACACCTGGCCATCACCACGCAAGCGTAAATTTGGCCCGAGATAGCGCGGCGAGTCGATGAACGAATTGCGGTGCATCACGCCGAGTCGGACCCACTCGGCATCGGCGAGTCCGGGCAACTTGCCAAACGCTTCTTTCTGCGCCGGCCACGTGAGACGCGTTTGAAAGCCCACGAGATTGTAGGCGCTCCCAGCGACGTTTTCTTTGCGAAGTTGGACGACCGCGTAGGGTGTGACGAGTGTCTCGGGATGGCGCAAGCCGACGGGCTTGAGCGGGCCGAAGCGCATCGCATCTTCGCCGCGGATCGCCATCTCCTCGATCGGCAAGCAGCCTTCGAAATACGGTGCTTTACCACCGATGGAATCCGCCTCGAACTCCTTGGGTGAGTGCTTTGGCAGCATCCGTAGATCGTTGACGAACGTGAGGTACTGCTCGCGATCCAGCGGAATATTGAGATAATCGGAGCCGTCGCCCTTATCGTATCGCGATTTCTCATACATTTGGGTCAGGTCGAGTGACTCCGTCGCCACGATCGGCGACGCCGCGTCGTAATAGTGCAGGCGCGTGCGTCGGCTCATAATCCCGAGCGGAACGCGCGCGAGCAACGCGTCGATCGCATCCGAAAGCGGATCGCTCGGTAACGGCCCGCAGGCGACGATCGTGGGAATGCTCGGATCGATCGACGTAACTTCTTCCCGGTGGATCGTCACGTGCGGATGAGCGGCGAGACGCGATTCGACGAGCGACGCGAAGATGTCGCGATCGACGGCGAGCGCGCCGCCTGCCGGAACCGCCGCTTCGCGCGCACTCGTGATGATGAGCGAGCCCATGCGCGCGAGCTCTTCTTTGAGGAGGCCGACCGCGTTTTCTAGCGCCGCGCCGCGCAGCGAATTACTACAGACGAGTTCGGCGAAGCGATCGGTCTGGTGCGCGGGGCCGCGAACGTGCGGGCGCATCTCGTAGAGATCGACGTCGCAACCGGTATTCGCTGCTTGCCACGCGGCCTCGCATCCCGCGAGGCCGGCTCCGATTACCCGGATCCGCGGTCGCGTCATACTTCGAGCGGCTCGGTCTCGCGCTCGCTCGCCGTAAGCGTCTCGTTGCCGTCGGTGCTTTCTTCGGCTTCCTTCGCAAGGCCGATCGCGCTCGTGTCGTGCTCTTTATCTTTGGAGCAAACGAACGAGAGCACGCCGCGCTTCGATTTCGCGACCACGTACGACGCGCACTCGGGGCATGGCTCGGGAATCACGCGATCCCACGAGACGAAGTCACACGCGGGATAGTTCGCGCAGCCAAAAAACGTCCGACCGCGTTTGGATTTGCGCTCGACGACCATGCCCGCATCCTTGGGACAGATGGCGCCCGTGTCTTTGAGAATCGGCTTCGTCGTCTTACATTCGGGATAGCCCGTGCACGAGATGAAGCGGCCGAAGCGGCCGGTCTTGATGACCATCTCCTTGGCGCACTTCGGGCAGATTTCGTCCGTCGGTTCGTCTTTGAGCTCGACCTTGGGCAGCTTCTTCTCCGCCTCGTCGAGATCGCGAATGAATGGCGTGTAGAACTGGCCGAGCACGACGCGCCAGTCCATCCCGTTTTCCTCGACGCCGTCGAGTTCGCTCTCCATCTTCGCCGTGTATTTGAGATCCATGATGTCTTTGAAATGCTCGGCAAGCAGATCGTTGACTTGCATGCCGATCTCGGTTGGATGAAACCGACGATCGAGTTGCTCGACGTACTGGCGCGCTTGAATCGTCTCGACGATCGAGCTGTAGGTCGACGGGCGACCGATGCCGTTCTCTTCAAGTGACTTGACGAGCGTAGCTTCCGTGAAGCGCGGTGGCGGTTCGGTGAAATGCTGTTTGGGTTCGATCGATTGTTTCTCGATCTCATCTTCGGTCGAAAGCGCGGGCAGCATCACACGGCCCTTGGTCTTCGCATCGGGATTCGCAGGCGCTTCGTCGTCCTTGCCTTCTTCATACACGGCGGTGTAGCCGGCGAATTTGAGAACGCTGCCCGTCGCACGGAACGTGTACGCCGCTTTACCGCGCACCGGCGTCGCCGAGATGTCGACCGAGGTTTGATCGTAGACCGCGGGCGCCATCTGCGACGCGACGAAGCGCTCCCAGATGAGCTGATAGAGCCGAAGCTCGTCGCGTTTGAGGATCTTGGCCATCGACGCGGGCGTGCGCGCGACCGAGGTCGGTCGGATCGCTTCGTGTGCGTCCTGCGCGCCTACTTTTACCTTAAACTCCTTTTGGCCGCCGTGGAATTCGGGCCCGTAGGTTTCGTCGATAAACGCCTTCGCGGCTTCGCGCGCGCTCTCGGACGTACGTGTCGAGTCGGTCCGCATGTAGGTGATGAGCCCTTGCGTACCCTCAGCGCCGAGGTCGACGCCTTCATATAAAGCTTGCGCGGTCTGCATCGTTTTCCGAACGCGGAACTTGAGCTTACGCGAGGCTTCCTGTTGGATCGTCGACGTCGTGAAGGGCGCGGCCGCATTGCGGCGCGTCTCGCGTTGCTTGACGTTCGCGATCGCGTAGGCGGCATCGGCGAGATCGGCGACAATTTGATCGGCTTGCGCGACGCTCGTGACGTCGATCTTCGCGCCGTTGATCTCGAAGAGTTCGGCCGGGAACGTGACGGGCGCGGCATCGGCGCCGCGAGCGAGCGACGCATCCATCAGCTTCTCGAAGATGGCGGCGACGGTCCAATACTCGCGAGGCTGAAAGGCGAGAATTTCGCGCTCGCGATCGACGATGAGCTTTACCGCAACCGATTGTACGCGGCCGGCAGAAAGGCCACCGCGAACCTTCGCCCACAGGAGGGGTGAAATTTTGTAGCCGACGAGTCGGTCGAGAATGCGTCGTGCTTGCTGCGCGTTGACGCGCGGCATGTCGATCTCGTGCGCGTCCTCGATCGCGTGGAGCGCCGCTTCTTTGGTAATCTCGTGCAGTTCGATGCGCTTGGGATTGGGGAGCTTGAGGATCTCGGCGAGATGCCAGGCGATCGCCTCGCCTTCGCGATCGGGGTCGGTCGCGAGGTAGACTTCGGTCGCCGTTTTTACCGCCGCCTTGAGCTCTTTGATCACGTCGCCCTTCCCTTTTATGGTGAGGTAACGCGGCTCGAACCCATTCTCGACGTCGACGCCAAGCGTGCTCTTCGGCAGATCGCGAACGTGCCCGACGGAAGCTTTCACCACGTAACGCGGCGGCAAAAACTTCTTGATGGTGCGCGCTTTCGTCGGCGATTCGACGATGATCAGCGGCTTTTTCAAACGGTCCTCGTTCCTTATTCCGTCCCGCACTCCGACTTCGGTCCCTTGCGAAAACGTCCTAAGTATAGCGCCGACGTCAAGCCCGAGGCAAAACGCTTGGCGACCGCCGCACTCGCTCGCCGCCCGAGAATCGCGCGGTCGAGACGGTGTTTTCGAAAAAAACTTCGACATCGAATCGGTCGCTCATCACCGCAATACGACGAACAGATTTTCTTTACCGGCATGGAAAAATCGCGCATATGCGATGCTCGAACTTACGCGCTCGCGCGGCAACACGTGCGCGCGCGCACGTAGGAGAATCTTGCAATAATCCTTGTCGCAGTATAAGATGCTTCCAAAGACGTTGACATCTCACGGGGTGGAAGCGTTTCCACGCATCGATCGTTCCGCGATTCGCGGACGAGGAGGATCAGTTGGACAGCAGCGACATGATGGAGCCCGACGCAATGTCGACGACGGCTCCCGCAGCGCCCCGCAAGAAGGCGACGCGCAAGAAGAAAGCTACCGCAAAGAAGTCGACCGCGAAGAAGACGAGCGCGAAAAAAGCAACGGCCAAGAAGACGACCGCGAAAAAGTCGACGGCGAAGAAAACGGCCAAAAAGACGGCGAAAAAGACCGCCGGTCGCAAGAAGTCGGTCGCGAAAAAGACGACGGTCAAGAAGACCGCCGGCCGCAAGAAAGCCACCGCCAAGAAGTCGACGGCGAAGAAAACCGTCGGCCGCAAGAAGTCGGCCGTAAAGAAAACCGCCGTAAAGAAAACCGCAAAAAAGACGGCGAAAAAAACCGCCAAGAAGACGGCCAAGAAGACGGCGCGCAAGAAAAAGTAACGCACCACGAATAGAAAAGAGAGCGACCGCCACGGCGGCCGCTCTCTTTCTTTCATCGCTCGCTCGCTCGCCGTTACACGAGAATCGCGGGCCCGGCCGTGAGATCGGGTGCGTTCCCACCGTGTTCCTCGACCCAGTGACAAGCCGTCGTATGCCCCGTCGCATAGGCTCGCAGCGGTGGCACTTCGACCTTGCATCGATCGTACGCGATCGGGCACCGGGTATGAAAGCGACATCCCGCGGGCGGATTCACGGGTGAGGGAATATCGCCCGTGAGAATGATGCGCTTGCGCCGCCGTTCGACGGATGGATCGGGTATCGGAATCGCCGAGAGCAACGACTGCGTATACGGGTGCATCGGATTTTCGTAGAGGTCGTCGCGGTCGGCGATCTCGATGATCTTGCCGACGTACATGACCGCGACGCGCGTCGAAATGTGGCGGACGACCGAGAGATCGTGCGCGATGAAGAGATAGGTGAGGCCGAGTTGAGCCTGCAGATCTTCGAGCAAATTGATGACTTGGGCTTGGATCGAGACGTCGAGTGCGGAGACGGGTTCGTCGGCCACGATGAACTTCGGATTGACCGCGAGCGCCCGTGCGATCCCGATACGCTGACGCTGACCGCCCGAGAATTCGTGCGGATAGCGGTTGGCATGATATGGCTGGAGCCCGACAAGACGCAAGAGTTCTTGCACGCGCGCATCGGCGTCTGCGCCCTTGGCGAGATGATGGATCCGCAGCGGCTCGGAGATGATATCGCCCACGGTCATCCGCGGATTGAGCGAAGCGTAGGGATCTTGGAAGATAATCTGCATCTCCTTGCGGAGCTTGCGCGTTTCTTCGCGGCCGAGATCGCCGATCACGCGCCCATCGAAGCGCACGTCGCCTTTGGTCGCGGGTAAAAGGTTGAGCACCACGCGACCGGCGGTCGTCTTGCCCGAGCCCGACTCGCCGACGAGACCGAGTGTCTCGCCCTTGCGAATCGTAAAGTCGATGCCGTCGACGGCTTTGACGTCGCCGACGTGTCGCGAAAAGATGCCCGCGTGAATCGGGAAGTATTTGTAGAGGTCGCGGACCTCGAGGAGATCGTGTGCGCCTGCGTTCGTGTTCCCGTTCATTGTGCGCCGACCGTTGCGGGCGCATCGGGCGCCGAGTCCGCGACTTGCGGCCGCGTCTCGACTGCGAGCGTTCGCTCCCCCTCGGTGCGCACGTCGTAGAGAAAGCAGCGTGCGACGTGGCCTTCGCCGAAATCGTAGAGCGGCACGGGCTCGCTACAGATCGGCATCTTATAGCGGCAACGCGGCGCGAACGAGCAACCCGCGGGCAAGCGTAAGAGATTCGGCGGTTGACCATCGATGGGAACGAGCCGGCCGTGTTTACGATCGTCGAGCCGCGGGACCGATGCGAGAAGCCCCATCGTGTAGGGATGGCGTGGCGATTCGAAGATCTGCATTGCCGAGCCGTATTCGATCATATTCCCGGCGTACATCACGAGCACGTTCTTACACGTCTCGGCGACGACCCCGAGATCGTGCGTGATCATGACGATCGCCGATCCGAGTCGCTGCTGCATCTCGTTCATGAGATCGATGATCTGCGCTTGGATCGTCACGTCGAGCGCGGTCGTGGGTTCGTCGGCGATCAACACGTCGGGATCGCACGAGAGCGCCATCGCGATCATTACGCGCTGGCGCATACCGCCGGAAAGTTGATGCGGATACTCGCGCACGCGTTTTTCCGGGAGCGGAATGTGCACGAGCCGAAGCATGTCGACCGTCTTCGCGAGCGAATCTTTTTTGTTGAGCTTGAGATGGAGCGAGACGGCTTCGGAGATCTGGTCGCCAACCGTGAGCACCGGATTGAGCGACGTCATCGGATCTTGGAAGATCATCGCGATATCTTTTCCGCGAATCTTGCGCATCTCGGGTTCGGATTTCGTGAGCAGATTCTCACCGCGCAGCGTGATCGTTCCACCGTCGATGCGACCGGGCGGCATCGGGATGAGGCGCATGATCGAGAGCGCGTTGACCGATTTGCCCGACCCCGATTCACCGACGATGCCGAGCGTCGATCCACTGTCAACCGTATACGAGAGCCCGTTGACCGCGCCAACGAACCCGTCGTCGGTCTTGAAGCCGACGCGGAGGTTGCTGACCTCGAGAAGCGCCAACGCTAGATTCCGGTGATGCTCAACACGACGGCAAAAAAGACCATCGCGAGCGCTACGTAACTCGTCATCCGCGCGAGTTGCTGGTCGAAGCCCAATCGCGGACGATAGGCCGATTCCACACGACCACCGATCGTACCCGAGAGCCCCTCCTGTTTCGTCGTCTGCACGGCGAGCAAGAAGACGAGACCGACGGCGAGCACGAGAAAAAGTCCGGCAAAGGTGTGCGTGAGCCACGGCGCCGATGCGGCGAGACCCGATTTATGCGCGAACTGGAATTGCTGCAGTTGCCGCAAGACCTCGGGATTGAGCGTTGCACTTGCGTTCGGAACGATCTTCGATGTGGAACCGGCCGTAACGGGCGCTGCAAGCGGTCCGGCGGCCGTCGTCGCGGCGGCAAGATAAGCGAAGGGGGACATCACGATGGTCGAACTCACTCCCTGACGGAACTCGAAATGAGGACTCGCGTGCGAGCGCCCCCAAACGGGACGAAGTTCGGCTTCCTCTATCCGGCTCCCGCTATCGAGCCGCCGCCGTTGCGCGCGCGCGAATCCGCGCGGCGATGCTCTCTCCCGAAAGCCCGAAACTCGCACGCTGCAGCGGCTGCTTGTCGTGTTGGATCAGCGTGTTCGGCACGCCGATGCGCTCGATGAGCACGTCGAGCGCGCGGTCGCTGACGAACTCGACGACGGCCGATCCGAACCCGCCCGCAAGCGCGTGCTCCTCGAGCGTGATGAACTTCGCGTGCGTTTGCGCGAGTTCGACGAGAAGCGCTTCATCGAGCGGCTTTGCGAAGCGCATATTGACGACGGTCGGTCGTGGCCCGCCCGGTTCGATGAGATCGTATGCGTCGAGCGCGTGGTCGCACGTGTTGCCAAAAGCGAGCAACGCCACGCCTTCGCCCTGACGTAAGACTTCCGCCCGGCCCTGGACGATCGGCGCGACGGGATCCGTATGTTTCCCCGACGAGTTGCCGCGCGGATAGCGGATCGCGACGGGCGCGCCGAGTGAGAGCGCGTGCTCGAGCATCGGTGCGACTTCGGCCTCAATGCGTGGCGCCATGATCGTGATATTTGGAAGCGTCCGCAAGAAGGCGATGTCGTAAAGACCCATATGCGTTGGCCCGTCGTCACCCGCGACGCCCGCGCGATCCATGCAGAGCACGACCGGCAGTTCTTGAATGACGATATCGTGGATCACTTGGTCGTACGCGCGTTGCATGAACGTCGAGTAAATCGCGACCACCGGCTTGAGCCCCGATGCCGCGGCGCCCGCGGCAAAGCACACGCCGTGTGCTTCGGCGATGCCGACGTCGAAATATCGGTTGGGATGACGCTTCGCGAATCGCTTCAGCTGCGTACCATCGGGCATCGCCGCCGTGATCGCGATGATGCTCGGATCGCGCTCGGCGAGCGTGACGAGTCCTTCAGCGAACGCTTCGGAGAACGTCGGGCGGTCGCTCGATTTGAATTCGACCTTGCCATCTTCGATCGCGAACGGGCCGACACCGTGGAACGTCCGCTTATCGAGTTCGGCCGGCTCGAAGCCCTTGCCCTTGACGGTACGGACGTGAAGTAAGACCGGCCCTTGAATCTTGCGCGCGTTGGAGATGACGTCCACGAGCGTATCGTAATCGTGACCGTCGATCGGCCCGATGTATCGGAAGCCCATCTCTTCGAAGATCACCGCCGCCTTGGGCTCGCTCGAAACGAAGCGCATGCCGGCTTCTTCCGCCGTCGACAGCGCCTTACGCGCCTTATCGCCGAACGGAACTCGGCCGAGAATCTCTTTGACTTTTTCGCGGGCATTGTTGAAAAACGGCTTGGCCCGGAGCGTCCCGAGATATTTATCGAGCGCACCGACGTTGGGCGCGATCGACATCTCATTGTCGTTGAGGATGACGATGAAATTCGATTTGAGCGGCCCCGCGTTGTTGATCGCTTCGAACGCGAGCCCGCCCGTGAGCGCGCCGTCGCCGATGATCGCGACGACGGTTTCGTCGCCGCCACGCAGATCGCGCGCCGCCGCCATACCGAGCGCTGCCGAAATCGATGTCGATGCGTGACCGGCACCGAAACTGTCGTATTCGGACTCCGAGCGCATCGCGAAACCCGAGAGGCCACCACCCGAGCGAATCGTCATGATGCGATCGGCGCGCCCGGTCAGCATCTTGTGGACGTAAATTTGATGGCTGACGTCCCACACGATTTTGTCTTTGGGCGCATCGAGGACCGCGTGAAGCGCCATCGTGAGTTCGACCACGCCGAGATTCGGGCCGAGATGGCCGCCGTTCTTCGCACATGTCTCGACGAGTTTTTCGCGGATCTCTCCGGCGAGGATGTCGATCTCGGGCCGAGAGAGCGACTTGAGATCGCGCGGTGAAGCAATGCGGTCCAGTACCATTTTCGAATCTTAGACGACGACGGGGGGAAACCCCACGCAAGCACGCTTACCGAAAGGGGCACGTTCGTGCCCCGGTGCACTTCGCCCGAGATGATTCCGGCGCCAAAAGTCGCACGCCCGCCGCTGCGACGCGCGAGCCACACGCAACGCGTCCTGACCGATCTCGCGCGCATCTTCTCGACCATTTTCAACCCGTTTCTCACGGCGTTGGCGCTCTTCACCATCATCGCGCACGAGAAGGCCGTCGGCATCACCGCGTTTTGGGCGCTCTTTTTTGCGAGCACGTTCTTTACGTCGGTCGCACCGATGCTCTACGTGCTCTGGCTCTACGCAACGCAGCGCATCACCGATCTCGATATGTCGGTCCGCGCGGAGCGGGAAAAAGTCTTCGGCGCCTTCGTCATTTGCTACGGCGTCGGCACGCTCGTGCTGTATCTCATGCACGCGCCGACCCTTATGATCGCGGCGATGGCGGGCTTTACCGCAGCGTCGCTCGTGGTGCAGATCATCACAAAATTTTGGAAGATCTCGACACATGCCCTCGGTGTCACGGCCCCCCTCATTTTGCTGCTCTACATGTACGGGCTGCAGCCGTTGCCGTTTCTTTTGATCGTACCGCTCGTCGGCTGGTCGCGCATTTGGCTGCGTGCGCATACGTTCTGGCAGGTGATCGCCGGAACGAGCCTCGGCGCCGTCTCGGTCTTGCTCTTCCTGCGCATCTTCCGACTCATTTAGCGCCGAAGTATCAGCGCGCGAGCGCGTGTTCGATGCGAGCGACCTCGTCGCCGGGACGGAGCACGTCGAAGATCTCGGCGAGCGCGTGACGGTACGCTTCGATCGGTCCCGTCGTGAGGAACCGCGTGTGACCGCGTCCGCGCGGACCGCCGCGCCCTGCGACGAACTCCGCCGCGCGCGCGGCTTGCGCGACGGCGGGATCGACGAGCGTCACGCCCGGCAAGGCTGCGGCGAAGTGGTCGGCCAGAAGCGGATAGTGCGTGCATGCGAGCACGAGTGCATCGAGCGGACCGTGCAGCGGCGCGACGGCCTCGAGAACGGCGGCTCGCGCAACGGGTCCACGAATCGTTCCCGCCTCCACAAGTGGCACGAGTGCGGGCGCGCCGATCTCGTGCACGATCGTGCCCGGGCGACGCGCGCGAATCGCATCGCCGTACGCGCCCGAGGCGGCCGTCGCGACGGTTGCGACGATGCCGATGCGACGCGGTCCGCGCGCGACGACATCGTCGGCGGCGGCAGCGATGAGGTCGAAAATCGGCACGCTCGCGCGCGGCCAGCCGTGTTTCGCCGCAACCGCGCACGACGTGTTACAGCCCATCACGATCGCATCGACGTGCGCCGCTTCGAGCACGGCGACGTTCGCGGCCGCGAGCCGCACGAGATCGGCGTCGTCGCGGCCGCCGTACGGCACGTGCGCCTGATCGGCGAGATAGACGACGTCCTCGTCGGGCACGAGCGCGCGAACGTTACGCAACACGGTGAGCCCGCCGAGACCCGAGTCGAAGATCCCGAGAATTATTGACCGTCCACCGTCGCGCCGTGCGAGGAAACGGTCGACTGCGACGTCGCAAAATCGCGCACGCCATCGGCAATCGAGACCGCAATGCTCTGCAAGAAGCTTTCGGTCTTGAGCAATGCGGCATCGGCGAGATTGGAGAGAAACGCCGTTTCGACGAGGATCGAGGGCATCTTCGCGTGATGGATCACGTAGAAGTTTTCTTTGCGAATCCCGTCATCTTTGGTCGGCAAGGCCGACGCGAGGCGCGCGTGGACGGCCGAGGCGAACGCGTAGGAATCAGGATTGAAATAATACGTCGTGGTGCCGTTGAGCCCACTCGAGGTAAACGAGTTCGTATGGACGCTGATGAACATGCGCGCGTTCGCATCATTCGCAACATCATCACGCGCTTGTAATTCGTTATGCGCCGACGCATTCGCGCCGTAGACGTCGCTATCACCGTCTCGCGTGAGCTTCACGCGCCAACCGCGCGCGATGAGCAACGAGCGCAGCCGCTTGGAAATATCGAGATTAAGCGTCGCTTCGGCAAGCCCGTTATGCGCGGCTCCAATATCGCTTCCGCCATGTCCCGGATCGATCACGATGAGCTTCCGGTCCGTTGCGGCAGAGGGCGTGGGTGCGAATTTCCACGATGGATCGGGCGGCGGCGTTTCATCGGCCGCGGGCGGCGGTTGTGGCAATGGGACGATCGATGCGATCAAACGGCCGCCGCTGAGTTGGCCCGCGCCCGTGCGCGTCGCGCTCAAGTCGTCGAGCCGATCCACCGCGAGAACCATTCCGCTCGCCTCCGGCACGATCGTCACCGCGCGCGGCGACGGCAACGTCAGCGCGATACGGACCGTCGGCACTTTATCGAGCGGCCCCACGAACGCTTTGATCCGTAGCGAAACGACGGCGTTACTCTGCACCGGTTGTTCTTGCGCAAAGATCGCGAGCGTCGCGGGCTTGAGATCGACATACCAACGGTTATCGGGGAGGCGATGCCATTCGAAGGTGACGTCGCCCGCGATCGCGAGCCGGATGCCGAGACCGTCACCGGCTTCCGCCGTTTCGAGATTCGTGATGTTCGCAACGGCGAGTGTGAGTGCGGTCGGCGTCGTCATGCCCGTCGCTTCGGGCGCCGCGTGCACATCGCGTACGACGAGCGGCATGGTTGCGGTTACCGAACCACCGGTGGCCGGGATCGCCGTGCCTCCAAGCATGACCCCCGGTGGCGCGAACGCGATCGCGATCGCATTCGGCGCATCCGTCGGCACGAGCACGTGCGTTCCATCGGCGGGCGCTTCGAAATTGACGACGGTCGTCGGGTTTTTGGCCGACCCACCCACGATTACCGAAATGTTTTTGAGGCCCGGCCCCGCGACGGCACGATCGTGATCGAGCGTCGAGGCGACCCCAAGAAACGCGAGTGAGACGCGACCGTCCGCGGATTCCGAGAGCCGCCTGAAATGCAACGGCGAAGCGCCGCGAATCGTCACGACCGTCGCGTGCGATTCGGGACGAACGTCGAGTGCCGAGATCTGCGGCTGGAGCACCGTCGTCATCTCATCATCGACCGGATTCACCGACAGCGCACGCGCGAGATCGAGAAACGGAACGTACGCGATGCCGCCCCACACGTATGGCGCGAACGGTGCGATTTGCTGCACCCCGTCGACGTCGTAGTGCGCATCGCCGATACGAAATGTCACCGTCCGCTTATCGCCGCTGGTGACGAGCACGTCGTTCTGGCCCGGCCGATAGGCCAGTGTCGCGCCGAGTTTCATGAGGAAGCGGCCGAGCCCGAGATCGTCGCTCGCCACGGCGAGCGCTCCATCGCGGAGTTGCGGTCGCTCGAAGGCGAGCCGCGTGCCCGCATACCAAAAACTTGCCGTCGCGGCCGATGCTGGCGGCGCAGCGTCGGCCCCCGTCGGCGCGACGAGCGCAACGAGCACGACCAGCGCAACACTCGCGCGGACGCGCATGTTAGAAACTCTTCCGTGAAAGCGGCTCGTCGATTTCAAAGTGGCCTCCGGGGAGCGTTGGGACTTTCGCGCCGTCGATCGTCACTTGCACGGCCGAGATACCGGCGATGCCGGTAAGGGTCCAAACGAGCGATTTGAACTGCCCGCTCTCGGCAAAGCTTCCATCCGGCGAAGCCGAGATATTGCCGCCGAGATCGACCGTTGCCGTCTCCCCGTGAACGTGAACCGAACGCGCGACCGTTCCCGTCGGGAATCGAATTGCCGACAGCTCGGCGGGCGGCCCGGCGATTACTTGCGCCGTCGCATAGAATGCCACCCCATCGATATCGGTCGTTTTCGGGTTGAGCGATATGGTGTATTTCGCAAGCGCTTCCGTTTCGGGCTTCACGAAATACGCCGTGAGCATTCTCGTCGCTCCAGACGGGACGGGCGGAACGAACGCTCGTTTGCCGACGTACGCCGCAATGCCAAGCAACGCGACGATCGCGATTGCGCGCAGCATCTTCATTACGCGCCCGCGTTCGTCGAAAGGTATCCGAAACATCCCGCGCGCCGCGAACGTCCATTGACCTGCATAGCGCACTCCCCCGCACCGAAAGGACGATCTCAATGGCGAACGTCGCCGTTATCTATTATAGCTCGACCGGCAACACGTACGAGCTCGCGAAAGCGATCGAAGCCGGCGCACAAGCCGCCGGCGCGACGACCCGCTTGCTCAAAGTTCGCGAACTCGCGCCCGACGAAGCGATCGCAACCAACGATGGCTGGGGCAAACACCTTGCTGCCACGCAACATGTCCCCGAAGCGACGAACGCGGATCTCGAATGGGCCGATGCCTACGCGCTCGGGACGCCGACACGCTTTGGCACGATCTCCGCGCAGCTCAAGCAATTCATCGACGCGACCGGCGGGCTTTGGTTCGCGGGCAAACTTGCGAATAAGGCGGCGACCGGATTTACCGGCGCGTCCTCCACCCACGGCGGCGTCGAAGGCACCGTGCAAGACCTCCACAAGGTCTTTTCGCACTGGGGCTGCATCCTCGTGCCGCCCGGTTACACCGATGCGATCCAGTTCGACCCCGCCAACGGCAACCCGTACGGCGTCTCGCTCGCCGATCTGCACGGTGCCGAGGTGCCGACCGCAATTCTCTGGGCCGCGCGCTGGCAGGGCGAACGCCTCGCGCGCGTAGCCGACGCGCTTACGATGCATCGCGAAGCGATCGCGGCCCCGTCGACGAAACCGTAGCCGAATCGTTTAGGACCCGAGGATCGCGCGCGTGCCCTCGACGATCGCGCGCAGTCCATCGGTATCGTACGAGAGTTCCCCCGCGGCAAACCGCGCGCGCTTCTGCATTTCGGCGGCGTCTCGCTTCGCCGCTATCGCAACGACGCCAAAGACACGTCCCGCCTCGATCGCAAGCACACCGTCGCCATCGCAGACGATGAGGTCGCCGGTTGCGATCGTCGTGCCGCCGAGGTCAAAGGGGTCGTCGAGAACGCCGACGTGCGACTTCGAAGCACTGCGCGCACGCACGAAGCGCGACCACACGGGGAGTCCGAGATCGCGGATCGCTTGTGCGTCGCGGATCGCGGCGTCGGCGACGACGCCGACGATCCCGCGTGCGACGCATTGCGTCGCGAGGAGTTCGCCGAGCATCGAGACCGGGCGGCTCTCCGGCATGCGAATCACCAGAATGTCGCCCGCTTCCGCGCGAGCGATCGCCGCGGGGACCATCAGATTGTCGTCTTGGCCGCAGAAGACCGTCCGCGCACGGCCGGCGATCTTTGCCGTCGGTAGATGCGCGATGAGATCGAGATCGACGAGCCCCGTGCGACCGTTGGCCTCGAACATCGTCGAGACGCCGAAGGACGCGGCTTTGCGCGCGAGGTCAGTGAAGGCCATGGAGCGCCGCTTCCAGCAAGCGCGCCCCGTTCTCCCGCAGAATGGCCCGTTCGATATGCGGTGCGAGGCCAAGGGCTGCGACGCCCCGCGATTCGCTGTCGTACGCATACGGAATATTGGGGAAGTCGGTGCCATAGACGACGCGATCGGGCCGCTCGGCGATCGCTGCCGCAAAAGCGGGAAAATCCGCGCCTTTACCCATCGGCGAGCCCGGTGCGAAGACCATCGTCGTGTCGAGATAGAGATTGCGATGGTGCTTCATCAATTCGAAGTAGCCGAGCGAATCGGGAGCACCGAAATGTGCCACGACGACGTGCAGATCGGGATGCGCTTCGAGCACGCGCGTAATGCGTGCGATCCCCGCGCCCGCATCGAAGCGCCACGGAATCGGACCCGCGTGCACGAGCAAAAATCCGCCGCGACGCGACATTTCGTCGAACACGGGCGCGAAGCGGACATCGTCGACGGCAAGGCGTTGCACGTCTTCGTGGAGCTTGAGGCCGATGCAGCCGTCGTCGAACGCGTCGACCGCATCGCGGACGTAGTCGGGATCCTCGAGATGCACGGTTGCGAGCGGCAGGCCGTACCCACCGAGGTCGCGCGACGTTTGCGCGAGCCACGTGTTGAGGTCGCGCGCGATGCCGGGCTTATGTGCGTAGCTGCAAAACGTGAAGCGTTCGACCCCGTGGGCGCGCAAGACGGCCGCGACATCGCGTGGCTCGGTCGGTTGCGATGCGATATCCCAATCGCTGCGCTCGGCGAACCAGCGTCGAATCGCGGCGAAGAGTTTGGGCGGATGGAGATGCGTGTGCAGATCGATCATACGCCGGGCTCCGTTCGCGCGAACACGCGACCGCGCGCGAATTCGAGCACGACGCCATACGCGACATGCGACACAAGCGCGTTCGCGCGCTCCGAACGCGAGTAGCCGTTCCACGATCGACCAAATCCGAACACGGGAATAAGCAGACGGTCGGAGAGCACGAAAAGCCCCGTTCCAAATGCAACACCACCCGCCGTCGCGAGCCATCGCGCGCGGGGCACCGCCGCGACGTACGCCCACGCAAAGCCGACCCCGAAGAGATAATGCAGCGCGCGTGCCGTGAAGCGTGCTTGATCTTCGCCCGCAAGTGAGGGAACCCACGTCGCGAGCATGCGCACGACGGCCGCGATCGCTTCGACTTCTTCATCGAGATCGGTTGGCGCGCGCGCACCTTCGAAGGCTCGCGCCCACGCATCTTGGACGAGATCCATCGCGAGCGATGCCGCGAGCCCCCCACCAACGCTCGCGGTCACGATCCCAGGAATCGGCATGGTTCGACCTCCGGGCGGTTCGACGGCGCATGATGGGGTAACGGTCCCTTGTGGGACGACATGATGGAACCATGCCCGGCGCTCGGAACGATGAGGCTCGGTTTGTCGTGATCGAGGCCGTCACGCCGCTGGTCGACAACGGGCGCTTTCCGATCAAACGTATCGTCGGCGAGACGCTCGTCGTCGAAGCCGACGTTTTCCGCGACGGCCACGATCTCGTCGCGGCACGCCTGCTGTGGCGCGTCTGTCGCGACGAAGCTCCATGGCACGAAGCCGCATTCGCCCACGTCGACAACGATCGTTTTCGCGGCAGCATCGCGCTCGATCGCATCGGACGATACACGCTCGCGATCGAGGCGTGGCCCGATCACTTCGGTTCGTTTCGACGCGATCTCGCGCGCTCGATCGCGGCAGGCAACGCCGTCGCAAACGAACTCGATGACGGCCGCGCGCTCGTCGCGGCAGCCGCCGCACGCGCCGATGCATCGCTGCACGATGTCTTCGCGCGGGTTCTCCACGCCTACGATGCGCAGCCCGACGACGGTGCGCGCGCCGTCGTGCTGCTCGATCCGATGCTCGTATCGCTCGTCGCGCGCGCATCCGATCACGCGCGGGCGACGCGTTACGAGATCGCGTGCGGAGTCGACGTCGATCGCGCTGCGGCGCGGTTCTCGGCCTGGTATGAATTTTTTCCACGCTCGACGGGCCGTCCGGGACTTCACGGAACCTTCGCAACGGCCGCGGCGCGACTGCCCGCGATTGCAGCGATGGGGTTCGACGTCGTCTATTTGCCGCCGATTCATCCCATCGGGCTCACCCATCGTAAGGGACCGAATAATTCACCCGAGGCAGGTTCGGGCGACCCCGGAAGCCCGTGGGCGATCGGCCGTGCCGATGGCGGGCACACCGCGATCGAATCCGACCTCGGGACGCTCGCCGATTTCGAAACCTTCGTTGCGAGCGCGCGCGATTGCGGACTCGAGATCGCCCTCGACTTCGCACTGCAGTGCTCGCCCGATCACCCCTACGTTCGCGAGCATCCCGAGTGGTTTGCGTTCCGCGCCGACGGCTCGATCAAGTACGCGGAGAATCCGCCCAAGAAATATCAGGATATCGTCAATTTCGATTGGACGAATCCCGCTGCGGCCGCACTCTGGAACGAGCTCCGCGATGTCGTACGGTTTTGGATCGCACGCGGCGTGCGGATCTTTCGCGTCGACAATCCACATACGAAGCCGTTCGCGTTTTGGGAATGGCTGATCGCGGAGATCCGCACGGAAGATCCGGACGTGCTCTTTCTCGCCGAAGCCTTTACGCGGCCGAAGGTCATGGCGCGGCTTGCCAAAAGCGGCTTTACGATGTCGTACACGTATTTCACGTGGCGCACCACGAAGGACGAATTGACGACGAACGTGACCGAACTCGCGCAGTCCGAACTCGCGCAGTACTATCGACCGAGTTTCTGGCCGAACACGCCCGATATTCTTTCGCCCTTCTTGCAGACGGGTGGAATCGCCGCATTTCGCATTCGCCTCGTGCTCGCCGCCACACTTTCGAGCCTCTACGGGATCTACAGCGGTTACGAACTCGCCGAAAACGCAGCCCTTCCCGGCCGCGAAGAGTATGCCGATTCCGAGAAATACGCGTTGCGTCCGCGCGATTACGATGTCGCGAGCTCGCTCGCGCCCGAGATCGCGCGTATCAACGCGATCCGGCGCGCGCATCCCGCTTTCCACGATTGGCGCAACATAAAATTCTATCGCGCCGACGACGATGCGGTGCTCTTCTTCGGCAAACAGCACGGCGACGATGTCGTGCTCGTCGCGGTCAACCTCGATCCGTTCGCCGCACGCGACGCGCTGCTCTGGTTGCCGACGGGCGAGCTCGGACTGCGCGACGACGACATCTATCGCGTCAACGAGCTTCTGGGTGAGACGACGCATCGCTGGCAGGGCTCGCCCCACCGCTGGCGCCTCGACCCGCAAACCAATCCCGCCGCGATCTTCCATCTCACGGTCGACGCATGATCGATAACGATCCGCTCTGGTACAAAGACGCCGTCATCTATCAGGTTCACGTCAAGGCGTTCTTCGATTCCAACGACGACGGCGTCGGCGATTTTCCCGGACTCACCGAAAAACTCGATTACATAAAAGATCTCGGCGCTACGTGCGTCTGGCTCCTCCCGTTTTTCCCGTCGCCGATGCGCGACGACGGCTACGATATTGCCGATTATCGCAACGTCAATCCGGCATTCGGGACGATGCACGATTTTCGCGCGTTCGTGAAAGCCGCGCACGAGCGTGGGATCCGCGTGCTCATCGAACTCGTGGTCAACCACACGAGCGATCAACACGCTTGGTTCCAACGCGCGCGTCGCGCGAAGAAGGGCAGCGTGTGGCGCGATTTTTACGTCTGGAGCGAGACGGACAAAAAATACGCCGATACGCGCATCATCTTCACCGATACCGAGACTTCGAATTGGACGTGGGATCCCGTCGCGGGCGAATATTATTGGCACCGCTTCTTCTCGCATCAACCCGATCTCAATTTCGATAACCATCGCGTGATCGAAGCGCTCCTCAACGTGATGCGCTTCTGGCTCGATACGGGTGTCGATGGCCTGCGCCTCGATGCGGTGCCGTATCTCTGCGAACGCGAGGGCACGAACAACGAGAATCTGCCCGAGACGCACGGCGTCATCAAAATTTTGCGTGCCGTACTCGATGCCGAATATGCCGATAAAGTTTTTCTTGCCGAAGCCAATCAGTGGCCCGAGGACGTGCGGCAGTATTTCGGCGATGGCGACGAATGCCACATGGCGTTTCACTTCCCCCTGATGCCGCGCATGTTCATGGCGATCGCCGAAGAGGATCGCTATCCCATCATCGACATCATGCGCCAAACTCCGGAGATTCCGCCGGATTGCCAGTGGGCGATTTTCTTGCGCAATCACGACGAGATGACGCTCGAAATGGTAACCGATCGCGAGCGCGATAAAATGTACGCGATCTACGCGAGCGAACCGCGCGCGCGCATCAACGTCGGGATCCGCCGCCGCCTCGCGCCGCTGATGGAAAACGATCGGCGA
>JAYTXC010000087.1:0-14894 GCA_043743145.1 Rhodospirillales bacterium | reverse complement strand
ACTTTTGCGCGGCGAACTCCCCGCGGTAAAACCGACCTCTCCGTAACTGCGAAGCGTGCGAACCCACCGCCAACGCGGACTCGCACGCTCGCCTATGTTACTGCGTGAGATCCAATCGTAAACGCAGTGCGGAACTCTTGCGGCGATTCGTATCGATGATATCGCCGTGCCAATTGTATTCACCGCGAAGGCCGATCGCGAGATGGCGCGTGAGGTGGAAAGCGAGAATACTCGTGAGCGCTTGATCGTATCCCGCCGAGCCGTTCCCGTGCGAAGCGACGTTGCTTCCGCTGAGCTGGAGTTCGAGACCGCGCACCACCGCGCCGCCCACGACCCTCCCACCGAAGGGGAACGCGTAGGTGACACTCTCGCCGACTTGCGCGTTGAGCCCACCGCCACTCACCGTCGATGCGTTGATCCCGATGCCGAGCGCGTGTGCGTTGCTCTGCATCGCATATTGCAACGATGCCGTCCGCGTCGTCGCGCCGTTGTCGGGCGTCATGTGATCGCCCGTTGCCGAGAGCGATGCGGAGAGGGCGAGCGTGCCGATCCCCGCATGCGTGCCGAACGCGAGCGTCCCGCTATCGGTCTTGATATCGCTCGACGATGCGACCTGCGTATCGCGTTTGAAGCCGAGCGCGAGCGTCGATGCGTGCGGGAGCGTGAAATTAAACGTCCCAAACGCATCGCTCTGGCGCGAGAAAGCCGAACGCGATTCGTCGCGCGAGTAGCCGAGTGCGAGCGATCCGACTTTTGCGAGTGGAAGCTGCGCCGAGGATCCGAAGCCGACGCGATCCGAGGTCGCACCCGGCCCGCCTCCTACCGCAAAGATCGGTCCCGCATTGTGGTAGTCGAGCACGATATTGGTTTGGTCATGAACGTATCCGAACGTGAATTTATCGGAGGCGTCGTCGGTGCGGTAATTGCCGAGGATGCCGTGCGCCGTCGAGAGCGCACCCGCAGCGCCGAGATGGAATCCCCGATAGGTCGGCGAGACGAATTCGAGGAGCTCGCTATCGGTGACGAGCGCTCCCGTCGTGCCGGGGGGCATCGGATAGCGCGTCGGATCGTCTTGACGCGCGAAGTACGTGAGGCGGAGTCGTCCGTCGGTGCCGAGCGTTCGCGTGAGATCGGCGATCGTTCCGCGCTGCGGCGAACTCACGGCCGTCCCGAGCGCCGTGTAGCCGTAGCCGACTTGAATCGACGTGGGGCCGACGGTATCGACGAGATCGCCGCCGCGTAGCGTCGACCCACCGCCCAGGAGCTCGGGCAACGTCGCCTGTCCGCGTCCGACGAGTTCGCTAAAGGGATGCGCGGGTTGGCGCGGTGGCCGCGGCGTTGCCGGTGCGCCGGGATGCGTTTCCGTCGAACCCGCGGGTGCGGGCGAATCGTCGGGCGATGATGATGCGGCAGCGGCTGGATCGGGAATCGCAAACGTCGAGTTCGAACGTGACTCGGTCCCATTCGCGAGATGCGGGATCGGCGTCGCATCTGGCGCCGAGACTTGTTGTTGTGCGCCCGATTTAATCGTCAAGAGCGGATCGGAGCGACGCGAAATCGGATCGTACAGTCCCGTAAGAATACCCGAGTACGTCGGCAATAAGAATCCGACGGCGAGACCGGGATCGAACGTCGCACCGGGGCGACCCGCATGCGGCCCGACTTCGAGCGCGCCCGTCGAATGGAATTGCGTGTCGATTTTGATCTCGGGATCGGGGCCGCCGATGATCACGAGCGTGGCCGGCGGGCCGACCGCGATCGTGCCGCCCGCCGCAGAGGCGAGGACCACGCGCGTTTGATACGTGCCGCGTCCGTCGACTGGCGTATCGAAGGGAATCGATACCGTATGCACGCCCGCGCCCGCATAATCGCTCGGCGCGATCACGAATTGATCCGTCCGCCGCACGAGTTTCCCCGCGGAGTCGAGCACGTCGACATATCCGAGGATGGGATCGGCGATCGTCGCAAGCGACGGTACGGCGACCGAGAACGTGACGAGTAAGTTCGTCGTCGCGCCCGCGAGCACGGGCGACGTCGTAAAGGTTGAGGCGTACACCGATCCGAGCGGAACGCGTGACACCACGCCTTGCACGACCACGACGCCACTCGCCACGATCGTTCCCGTTCGCGTGTCCAGAAGCGTCACGCCATACCGGCCGGGTGCGCCATAGGCGTGCGGATAGGTGCCGGTCGTCGCGACGAGGATCGCGGTTCCGTCACCGTAGGCGAGGCGTTGCGGTGCGGCCGCAAAGCCATTCGGCGCGACGATCTTCACGCTGATATCGGCGGGAACGTGTGCGGGAACGGGGACGAGTGGCACGGTGAGCGACTGATTTTGCGCGACGACCGTCACGAGTTGCGAGGTTGCGAACGCCGTACCCGTCGGCCCGGCGACGGAGATGTTGTACGGCCCCGATCGCGTGTAGGTGTGCGGAATCGTCGCCGTCGCATACGTGGGCAACGTCGCGCGCGCGCCATCGCCGAAGTACAGCGTGAGCGGTGCGGGGCCGACGAGACCACCGATGTCCGCGACGTTGACCGTCACGGGCACGGACGTGTTGATGAGAATCGGGTTGCTCCCAACGGTAATCGTTGCCGAGGGTTGATAGACGGTCGCCGGCGCGCGCGCGAGCACGGCGCCCGTTGGGTCCGTTACCGTGATCGTGCGCGCGCCGGGCGTCGTGTAGCGATGTTGGAGCGTTTGATTTGCGTACGCGACGACGACTTGCGACCCGTCGCCATAATCGACGACGAGCATCGGCCCCGCGAGATTGCCGAGCGGCGTGACGGCAAGCGTCGCCGTCAGCGTATCGCCAACGAGGAGCGCGATCGGCGCGACCGTCAACGAGGCCGTTGGGGTGGCGACGGAGATCCGCGCCGTTGCGAGCGTCGTTCCGCCGACCGTTCCCAACGTCACGACAAAGGCGCCCGAGACGATCGCGCGCCGTAAGATCGCGGACCGCCCCGAGCCAAAATCGTGCGTGACCGTTGCGTTGGCGAACGGTAATTGCAATGGTACCGAACCATCTCCGAAATCCAGGACCAAACCCGGCCCCGTAACGCCCGCGATCGCGTTGACGCCGACGGTGATCGTTGCAGGCGATCCCGCAAAAACAATCGGGCTCGAGACGGCGAGTGTCCCCTGCGGTACGACGACCGAAATCGGCGCGGTCGCGACAGTCGTGGTCACCGCGTTGATCGTGGTGACGATCGCAGGGACGGTTGCCGGTGTGGTTGCGTAGACATGGGGGATCGACGTCGCGGCTCCGGTCGGCAAGACCATCGACGTTCCGTCGCCGAACTGGAGGACGTACGTGGGCGAGAACCCCCCGACGAGCACGGGTGGAACGGTCGCGACGAACGTGGTCGACCCACCCGCAAAAAACGTCGCGGGCGAGACGGTCAATGTCGGTATCGTCGGCGGCGCGGCGGCCGCGGCAACGATCGACTGCGTTCCACGAAGAAGCGGGGCGATGGTGATCGAGACCGGCGCTGCGAGTGGCGCTTGACCAACCACGCCGCCGGCGATTCTCGCCAAGAAATTTCCCGCATCGTAGACATGCGACACGACGAACGGCATCGTGAGAACCTGCGTATTCGATCCCGAATCGAGTGGCCCGAACGTCCCGTCGCCGAAATCGATGTGGTACGCCGTCGGACCGTGACCCGCGGGAATCGTTCCCATCAAGGTGATGACGGCACCCGCGTGACCCACGGACGGCAGCGCGTTGATCGTAAATGACGAAGCCGGCGCCTGCGGCCGAAGCTCGATGATCGGCGCGACGACCCGGGGCAACGGGGCGATGCGGCCGCGGCCGGCACCCGGTTCGAGCGTGCGCGGAATCGCGATCGGGATCGCGTTCCCCGGGCGTGCCTCTGGTTCCACGCGATCACCGCTCGCAGGCGCCGCCGATGCGAGCACCGGTTGAAGCGCGAGAACCGCGGCTAAGGCAAAACGGGCAGCCCGAAGACGAACGTCCATGACGTTACCCTAGGGCACAAGCGTCCATCCAGCGTCCGAAATCGAGCTACGGAGCTTCTTCTTGCGCTCCGGCTTCGACGAGGCCCGGGGTCATCACGTCGATCTTCGCGTGCGAGACGTCGTAGCGGACGTTCGTTTTGAGCGCACGAGCGATCACATTGAGCGAGACCATCGTTCGCCCACGCACGGCGAAGGGTGCCGTCTTGAGCGTCAATTTCTTCCCGTTGAGCGTCGCGGAACGATCGCCGACGTGGATCCGCAGCGTATCGTCAGCGCGCGTTAAAACGATCGTGCCCGACTTCGCATCGTAATTGGTTTCGGCCCCGAGCGATTCGGCAACCGCGCGTAACGGCACGTACGCGCCTTTCGCCGTCGTCACGGGCGGCACGTCGAAGGCCGTCCGCTGACCGTCGATCCGAAGCGATGCCGGATGCGAGAGCGATGTGAGGGCGGCGGCAAATGCCGAGACGACGACCGTCGCGCCGACGGTGCGGCGGCTAGGAAACCGGAGCGAGAGCTTTTCCATATGCCGTCTCACCAATAAAGTCGGGATACACGTCGACGATGACCTTTTCAATCTCGGCGCGCAATGCCCCGAGCAGTTCGGCTTCGGGGAACGTCCCCACGAGTTCACCTTTGCGGTAGATCGCGCCCTTGCCCTTGCCACCGGCGACGCCAACGTCGGCCATCTTGCTCTCACCCGGGCCGTTGACAACACAGCCCATCACGGCAACCTTCACAGGCGCCGTATATTCTTTGGCGATCGCTTCGACCGAACGCGCGAGTTCGACAACTTCGATCTCCGCACGGCCGCACGACGGACACGCCGTAATATCGAAGCCTTTTTCGCGAATTTGCAGCGCCTTGAGGATACCCCAAGCCACGGGGATCTCTTCGACGGGATCGGCCGCGAGCGAGACCCGCAGCGTGTCGCCGATGCCTTCGAATAAGAGAATGCCCATGCCGATCGACGACTTAATCGTGCCTTCGCGCGGCAAGCCGGCTTCCGTCACGCCGAGATGCAACGCGTACGGCGTCTTGCGCTCGGCAAGCATTTTATCGGCGAGTCGATACGACGCGATCGTCGTGAGCACGTCGTGCGCTTTGATCGAGATGACGATATCGGTGTGGCCGAGTTCTTCGAGGATCTCGACGTGACGCAGGGCGCTACGCACCCTGGCATCGGGTGTATGACCGTACTTCTTCTCGAGGTCGGCAGCGAGCGAGCCCATGTTCACGCCGATACGGATCGGCGTGCCCATATCTTTTGCGAGCTGGACCACTTCGCGCGTCTTTATCCGGTCGGTGATGTTGCCCGGATTGAGCCGAAGTTTCGCGACGCCGGCTTCGAGGGCGGCGAGCGCCATTTTATGATCGAAATGGATATCGGCGACGATCGGCACAGGCGACCGCGCGACGATCGCGGGCATGCCTGCGGCGTCTGGGGCATCTTTCACCGTCACGCGCACGACTTCGCAACCCGCACCCGCAAGCTCGTAAATCTGCGTGAGCGTCTTCTCGGCATCAGCGGTATCGGTCGTGGTCATGGATTGCACGACGACCGGGTGGTCGCCGCCCATCCAGACTTTTTTCGCTCCACTCGACCACTTGGATTTGTTCTCGAGCAGAATCGGCTTCGATTCACGACGCAGGCGGATCACGACCTAGAAGACTCCCTTACCGGAAACGAGGTTTGCGATGTCGTGATACGCCACGAACACCATCAGCAGCATGAGCACGGCGAATCCGGTAAAGTGCACGAGTGCTTCTTTCTCGGGTTCGACCGGGCGGCCGCGAAGCATCTCCGCGATGATGAAGACGCCGCGTCCGCCGTCGAGTGCGGGGAACGGTAAGAGATTGAGCACGCCGAGCGCGATCGAGAGCGCCGCTGCGAGCGTGAGGTATGGGCCCCAACCGAGATCCTGATAGGCGGAGGCCGCGCGCGCCATGCCGATCGGGCCCGAGACGCTCGAGGCATATTTCGTCGGGTGCGAGATCAGTTGCGCGTAGCCCGTGACCTGCATGACGGTCGCGTTGTAGAACTCGCGTCCCGCAAGCGGAATCGCCGCGAGCACACCGACCCGCTCGAACGTCGGAATCGGACTGAACCCGATCCGGCCCTCGAAGCCGTGGCCGTTATTCGCTTTGTACGGCGTGATATTGAGCGTTTTGGTCTCGCCATGGCGGCGATAGGTCAGCGCGATCGGCACGTTCGCCGAATGGTGGATTTTTGCCACGATCGCATCGCCGGACGTATACGTGTGCCCGTCGATTGCGAGAATCTGATCCCCGAGTTGCAGGCCTGCCTTTTGCGCGGGGGAGTTTGGAAGCAAGATGCCGACCTGCGGGCTGATATTGTTCGAGGCGACCCCGAACGAAATCGCCGCGACGAAAAAGATGATGAACGCGAGGATAAAATTCGCGATCGGTCCCGCGACGACGATCGAGAGCCGTTGCCATGGCTTCTTCGCTTGGAAATTATCCGTTAATGGCGAAGGCGTCGCACTCAGCACGGCTGGGCCGACGGGGGGAGCAACTTGCATCGCAACGGCTGGTCGCTCGAGGACGGCGACGTTCCCCGATGGCCCCGAAAGCCGTTCCTCCGGCGCAGATGATTCGCGAAACTGGCGTTGTTGTTCGGCCTCGCTCGTCTTGCCGTCTTCCCCCTGCATCGCGCAGTAGCCGCCGATGGGCAGCAGGTTGATCCGGTAGTTCGTGCCGCTCCGTTTGGAGGTCCATTTCAGCAGCGTCGGCCCGAAGCCGACGGCGAAATCGTTGACGCGGACGCCATTGAGGCGCGCGAGCAAGAAGTGCCCGCCTTCGTGCAACACGACCAAGATCGAGAGCATGATGAGAAAAACGGCGATCTTGCCGAGCCCATCGAGGTTCGGTAGCGCCAGGGCGAGGAGACCGATCGAGGCTGACATAGCGTCTTTCCTAGTTCGCCGACGGCACCAAGCGGGCCTCGACTTCACGGTGTGCGACCGCGCGCGCGCGGTGGTCGGCGGCCCGAACCGAGGCCAGGGTAAGCGGTTCATCTGCGATCGCGTCGAGCGCGGCTGCGACCACCTTTGGGATATCGCCGAAACGGATCGCTCCCCTTACGAACGCAGCCACAGCGATTTCGTTTGCGGCCGAGAGCGCCGCAGGTGCGGTTCCCCCGCGCCGAAGCGCCATGTAGGCGAGGCCGAGACACGGAAAGCGCGCGAGATCGGGCGGGACGAAGGCGAGCGTGGCCATCTGCGCATCAGACGCCGCGCCAAGCGCCGCGAGCGCGCTCGCCTGCGATTTGTCGGCGAGTCGGTCCGGGTAGGCGAGCGCGTAGCCGATTGGCAGACGCATATCGGGCGGCGCGAGCTGCGCCTTGACGTTGCCATCGGTGAACACGACGAAGCCATGAGCGACCGACGTGCGATGGACGAGCACGTCGATTTTTTCCGCCGGGACGCCGAAGAGCCGGCTCGCCTCGATGACTTCGAGGCCCTTGTTCATCAAGGAAGCGGAGTCGACGGTATTTTTCGGCCCCATCTGCCACGTTGGGTGGCGCAGCGCGTCGGCAACCGCAGCATTCTCGATCGCGTCGCGATCCCAATCCCAAAACGGTCCGCCTGAAGCCGTGAGGATGATCGAGCCGATGCGGCTGGCGGGCTCGCCGACGAGGCACTGAAAGATCGCGCTGTGTTCGCTGTCGACGGGCACAATTTCGGCGCCGCTGCGCGCGGCTGCGGCCATGAAAAGCTCGCCCGCGGCAACGATGAGTTCTTTGTTCGCAACGGCGATGCGGATGCCGCGCTCGACGGCCGCGAAGACCGCGTCGAACGCAACCGCGCCATCGGTCGCGGCGACGACGACATCCGCGCCACTCTCCGCAGCGACCGCGAGCAATCCCGCAGCCCCACTCGTTACCCGAACGCGCGCGGGAAGGGCGGCTGAGATTGCGGCCACGTCGGATTCATTCGCACACGACACGATCTCGGGTTCGAAGGCGCGCGCTTGCGCGATCACCTCGGCGACACGCGATCCGGCGGCGAGTGCGACGATGCGGAAACGTTCGGGATGACGCGCGACCACATCGAGCGTCTGCGTCCCGATCGAGCCCGTCGAGCCGAGAACGGCGACCTTCTTCTGCACGGCTACGTCGTTCGGATCAGTGCGGAATGTGTCCCGTCATGTAGAGTGCCGTATAAAAGGCGATACCGCCGAAAATATACGAATCGAAGCGATCGAGAATACCACCGTGTCCGGCGAGGATATTGCTCGCATCTTTCACGCGCGCGTCGCGTTTGAGCGCCGATTCCACGATGTCACCCGCTTGCGCCGCGACGCTCGTGATCGCACCGACGATCGCGCCATCGAGCCACGAGATTCCAAGGATCGGAATCGCGCCCATCGCGCTTGCAATCGCGACGCTCGCGGCGAACCCACCGATCGCGCCTTCCCACGTTTTGTTGGGCGAGATCGAGGTCAGCGGCGTCTTGCCGAGCGTCGTCCCCACGATCATCGCGAAGATATCGGTGAATGCGATAACGACGATTGCTGCAAACGTGTAGCCCATGCCGACGTGCGGCAAATTTCGTAGCGCGAGAAAATACGATCCGAGCCAGCCGATGTAGAGCACGCCGAAAAGCGTGTATGCGCTTCGCGAAATGTAATTCGCGCGATCGCCAATGAGGGCGAATGCGAGCGAGCCGAGCACCGTCGCCGCGAGCACCGTTTTTTCATACGCGTGCTGCTTTCCGAGCGCGGCGAGGATCACGTAACTTCCGATGGCGAGCGCGCCAACGGGAAACACGAGCGGTTGCCCTTTGCGCGCCGTCATGCGGCTGAGTTCCCAGAGCGATCCGATCGTGATCACCAAGATGACCGCGGTGAATGTCGGCAGCGTCGCGACCGATGCGAGCACGACCGCGGCGATCGCGAGCCCCGTCGAAATTCGACGGCCGCTATCGATGAGTCGCAACCGACCCGCCGTCGTCGCGCTCACGCGTCGCTCTCCGAGCGCGACCGGCGCGCGCGAAATTCGTCGATCGCCGCCGCGAAATGTGCCTTATCGAAATCGGGCCAGTAGATATCGGTAAGATAGAAATCCGCATCCGCGAGTTGGTAGAGCAGAAAATTCGAGAGTCGCGATTCGCCGCCGGGCCGAATGAGCAGATCGGGATCGGGCATATCGGCGGTCGAGAGATACGATGCGACGATTTCTTCATCGATGGCATCGGGCTCGAGTTTACCGCTCGCGACGTCGCGCGCCACGGCTTCGATCGCCAGCCGCAATTCCGACCGTGCGCTATAATTCACCGCGAGATTGAGTTGTAGGCCCGTATTGGAGGCGGTCGAAGCGACGAGCACGTCGAGTGCGTCGTACGACGCGCGCGGCAGCGCGCGATATTGACCGATGATGCGCACGCGAACGTTATTGCGATGCAATTCCGCGAGTTCGGTTCGCGCGAAAAAAACGCAGAGGTCGAGCAACAGCGAGATCTCCGTCGAATCGCGTTTCCAGTTTTCCGTCGAGAAGCCGTAGACCGTGAGCATCGGAATGCCGAAATCGCTCGCTGCGCGCGTCACGCGACGCAGCGCCACGATCCCACGGCGATGCCCCTCGATGCCGGGGAGACGATGCGCTTTCGCCCAACGCCGGTTCCCGTCCATGATGATCGCCACGTGGTTCGGGAGAATCCCCGGCTCCAGCCCCGCGCCGCGTTCGCGCGAGCCGATCACGTGCGCTGCTCGCGCAAAACGTCGGCGAGGCGCGCGTAGCCATCATATCCAGCAACGATCTCCATCGCTCCATCACGTTCCCGCGCACGCAAGACGCGAAGCACGCCGAGACCGACGGCAGCGTAGGGAGGGAGTAGCATATGTAAACGCACGCGCGCCCCACCAAGGAGCTCGCGTGCGTCGGTGAACGGCATGAGTGCGAGCGACTCGCTCTCGGGATGGGTCATCGCGGCCCGCTTACGTGAAGCAAGGCAAAACCCTGGTCGCGTGGGCGATCGACGCTTCTGGCGGGAGGTAGGGGAAGCGAGAGCTGTGCGCTTTTCGATCCGAGATTTCGGCCGTTTCCAACTCGCCGGAATGACCGGGATGGCCGCCGGGAATCGGCGTGGCGAGCCGAGTCGGAACGCTCGAACCGGGTGCCGGCGTCGGCGCGATGAGCGCGAGCGCGCTCGGGAAGGCCGAAGGCTTCCCATTCGCGTTGTCGCCGGTGAGCGGGACGATCTTCGCATGCGCGCTCGTATCGAGCATCGGATGTGCCACGAAGGCTCGAACGTGCATCCGATGTGGGCGACGCCGGGCTAGACTTCGAGAATCTCTTTTTCCTTGACCACGACGAGCGCGTCAACGTCCTTGACGAACTTATCGGTGATTTTCTGGACGCGCTCGCCCGCACGTTTATTCTCGTCCTCGGTAATCTTGCCGTCTTTGAGCAAGGCCTTGATCTCATCGACGCACTTATGGCGTACGTTGCGGAGCGCAACTTTGCCGTCCTCGGCTTTTTTCTTGATGACTTTGACGAGGTCTTTGCGCCGGTCTTCCGTCGGTTGCGGAATCTGCAAGCGAATATTCGAGCCGTCGATATTTGGTGTGAGTCCGAGATCGCTCGTCTCGATCGCCTTGCGGATCGCACCGACGGTATTGCGATCGAACGCGGAGATTTGCAACGTGCGCGCATCGGGCGTGCTGATGCTCGCCATCGATTTGAGCGGCGCCATCGCGCCGTACGCTTCGACCTGGATGCGATCGAGCAGCGCGGGCGACGCGCGGCCGGTGCGCACGGATGCAAAATCATTGCGCGTCGCATCGATCGCCTTCTGCATGCGGCCTTCCATGGTTTTGATGGTGTCGTCGATCTCGCTCATCTCGCTACCGTTTCTCCCGCCGCACCGATGCGCGCGGGCGTACCGACCAGGGTCCCGATCTCTTCGCCAAAAACGACGCGCCGAATATTCCCGGCAACGTTCATATCGAAAACGATAATCGGCACGTCGTTATCCATACACAACGTCAGCGCCGTATTATCCATGACCTCGAGGCCGCGCTTGAGCACGTCGAGATACTCGAGCTTCGTAAAGCGCGTTGCGGTCGCGTCTTTTTTCGGATCGGCGCTGTAGATGCCATCGACTTTCGTTGCCTTCAGGATCGCCTGCGCGCCGATCTCGACTGCGCGCAGGGCCGCCGTGGTATCGGTCGTGAAATACGGATTTCCCGTACCCGCACCAAAAATAACGACGCGACCTTTTTCGAGATGGCGCAAGGCGCGTCGCCGAATATACGGCTCGGCGATCTGTTGCATCTGAATTGCGGTCTGCACGCGCGAGGCGACGTCGATGCGTTCGAGTGCGTCTTGCAACGCGAGTGCGTTGATCACGGTCGCGAGCATGCCCATATAGTCCGCCGTCGCACGATCCATACCGCCGGCCTCGTGCGCTTTGCCGCGCCAAATGTTGCCGCCGCCGACGACGACAGCGACCGAAACACCCGCGCGCGCGACCTCGGCAATCTGCTCGGCCATCCACGCCGTCGTCACCGCGTCGACCGAACTCTGAGATCCGGCGAAAGCTTCGCCCGAGATCTTCAAGAGGATTCGATCGTATGCGGCCACGCCGCCGGAATTACTCGCCAAGAGCGAACTTGGCGAACCGCCGGATTTTGATCTTTTCACCGAGGACGCCCGTGGTTTTGGCGATGAGCTCGTTGATCGTTTGATCGTCGTCCTTCACGAAGGACTGTTCTTCGAGGACGTTGTCCTCGTACCACTTATTGATCTTGCCTTCGACGATGCGGTCGACGATATTCGCAGGCTTGCCGACAGCTTCGGCTGCGAATTGCTCGCGCAGCGGCGCGAGATCTTCTTCCGGGACCTGATCGCGTGAGACGTATTTCACCGGGATCGCCGCGATGTGCATCGCGATATCGCGTGCGAGCGCTTTGAAGAGATCGTTGCGCGCGACGAAGTCCGTCTCGCAGTTGATCTCGACGAGCACGCCGACTTTATTTCCCGGATGGATATACGACTCGACCATGCCTTCGTTTGCGGAGCGGTCGGCTTTTTTGGCGACTTTCGAGGCGCCCTGTTCGATGAGGCCCTTCTTCGCAGCGTCGTAGTCGCCGGCGGCGCCCACGAGGGCGGCGCGGCAGTCGAGCATTCCCGCGCCCGTCTCTTCACGAAGGCGCTTGATTTCGGCGGCGGTTGGTTTGTGATCGGTTGCGGAGCTCACGGGCTAGGCCTTTCTTCGTTGAGGAAACGGCGCGGTACGCCGTTACGTCGTACGTGGAAAGACGCCGCGCGAGCGGCGCCTTTCGGTGCGGGGATACGGACGCCTCGGCGCCATCGCGGTGCGGCTTCGGGGCGGTTAGACCGCCGCTCCTTGTGTTTCGGGCTCGGTCGCGGCCATGATCGCCTCGGCGGACATCGCTTCAACAGGCGCGACGTAATCGTCGTAATTGGGCTCTTCGTCGTCGAAACCGCCGCTCTCGACTTCCGTGCGGCCCTCGATGATCGCATCGGCGATCTTCGAGACCATCAGGCGGACGGCACGAATCGCGTCGTCGTTGCCCGGGATCGGATAATCGATTTCGTCGGGATCGCAGTTCGTGTCGATCACGGCGATGATCGGGATTTTGAGCTTGCGCGCTTCGAGAACCGCGATGCGCTCTTTCTTCGGGTCGACGATGAAGACGGCATCGGGGAGGCGGTGCATGTCTTTGATGCCGCCGAGGAAGCGCTCGAGCTTCTCGAGCTCGTCGGAGAGACGCGACACTTCTTTCTTGGGCAGCAGATCAAAGTTGCCCTGAGCCTTCATGCCTTCGAGTTCGCGCAGACGCGAGATGCGCTTCTGAATCGTCGAGAAGTTGGTCAGCGTGCCGCCGAGCCAACGTTCGTTGACGAAATAGGTGCCGGCGCGTTCGGCTTCTTCTTTGACGACGTCCTGGGCTTGTTTTTTGGTGCCGACGAAGAGAATGACTTTATTGTCGCGTGCCATCGCTTTGACGGCGGCGTAGACTTCGCGCATCATCACGACCGTCTTCGAGAGGTCGATGATGTAGATGCCGTTGCGCTCTTGAAAGATGAAAGGCTTCATCTTGGGGTTCCAACGACGGGTCTGGTGACCGAAGTGGACGCCTGCCTCGAGGAGCGCTTTCATAGAAATGACGGAAGCCAAAGTAAAGTTTTCGCTTTCTGGTCGACACTCGGGCTCGCGTTGCGAACCGCCGGACGACCATCGCACCGCTGCTCGTGCCCGTAGGCCTGGCGTTGGTGAAGTGGGGACAACCGCCCGAGTATAGCACGCATCGCGGAAAAGACGCTAGCCGGACGGAACTGTCGTACAAAGGGAACGAACCGCACTCGCCATCCCGACGAAAGGTCGCCTGATGCCCGTATCTCGCGCGCTCGCCTCCGCCACGTTTATCGCTCTCGCCCTCACGGGTTCCGCAACGCTCGCCACGGCCGCCCCGACGCCCGTTCCCGGAGGTGCGAATCAAGTCGCGGGCGTCGATGGTCGGCTCTCGGGTGTCGCCTTCAACGGGCGCTTACGTCTGCGGAAAATGTCGTTCGCCGCTTCCATCCCCGCCGACCACGCGGGAAATCTCGAGAAGCTCGTCTTTCACGCAATCGTAAGCAACGGCTTACACGCGAGCACGCACGGCTTCTTCAACGCGACCCTCGCCGATGCGGACGGGATTACCGTCACGGGCCGTGCGCTCGACGATGGCTGGGATCTCGTCCCCGGTGGCGCCGCTCGCACGTCATACGGTTTCGCGCTTCCCGAAGGTTTCGTACCGAAGCGACTCGTGCTCATGGAAGCAGCCGCCCCAAAATCACGCGCGTTCCGCATCTCGATCAAGCCAAGCGATCTTCCGCAACCGACGCCGTAGGTCGGATTGTGGGCGGCAGCGCGATGTCGTTCGTTTTGAAACGAAAGCACTTCGCCTGGATGGTCAATTGCAGCGGGTGATCGCATCGTTTCCACGGGTCGACCGCCGACGCGCGATCCGAATCGGCTGACGGTCGAAGAGTTTTTCGGCTGGCAATCGCTCGTCGAACGATGCCGACCAGTGCCATCACGGCGATCTTCGCCTAGCGCGAGGACATCGTACGCTGGCCGGACGCTACGCGCATATCATGCGACATAACGTAGCAGCACGGAGGCAACGATGTCGAACATGTCCAGACGACCGATCGCGCTCGCCGCGATGGCACTCCTCGGATTCGCTCCATCGAGCGCGATCACCGCGGGCGCGAGTCCGGGTAACCCGATCACCGCGCCCGCGGTTCTCACTTCGCCGGCGGTGATCGCGCCGCCGGCGCCCGCGCCAGGAACCTTGCTCGCACCGCCCATCTCGCTCCGACCGGGCGTGTTGCCGGCGCCGAGTCAGCCGCACTACACGACCAACATCGGGACGTGTAAAGCCAATGGCGGTGACGACAACGCCTGCTCCCTGCTGCGGGACGGCGCAGTCGCATTCTACTGGTCGTTTTCGTGCGGTGGATCGTGCACCGTCGCGGGGTTCAAGTTGCGCTCGCAGATGCGTGCGAGTGAGAGACGATTCGACACCATACAAAGCCGTGGCATCGGGATCGGGCTGGACGAGCCGCAAACGGCGACGCCGATCATCGTGATGCCCGCAACGGGCGCCGAGTGGAACGGGCAGTGCTACACGGTCGTGGCGTTCCGCACGCCGCTCCGAACGCTCACGCCCGACGGCGCCGGAGGCATGCGTCCCACGACCACGATGTTTGGGAGCAACGACGAATCGGCCCCGAGTCCGCGCATCTGCGTCAACCAGACAAAAACCGTGACGAAGCTCGCGGTATCGACGGCGCGCGGCTACTCACGTTTCGCCTGGGTTCTCTACAGCGACAACCAGCCCCACGAGCAAGATCAGCCGATCACGTCGTCGATCG
>JAYTXC010000086.1:0-2154 GCA_043743145.1 Rhodospirillales bacterium | reverse complement strand
GCTCGATCCGTCCAAACCTTGCGCCACGACGTAACTTACGAACCCTCGGCTCTCGCCGATCAGCGATGCGAACGAGTCTCGAAGGAGAGCGACGACTTCATCAAAATTTTTCGCGTCGCTCGTATAATGGCGGATTACAACGTGCATGAATGCTCCAATACCTGCGCTCGAAGCGGATGACGTATTCGCCGCTCGATACGCACGTAGATAGCTAAAACTCAGCAGTCAGAGGTGAAGTGTACGCGCTTCCAAGGAGATAAGCAAGAACGTTTTGTCATGAAATTTATCCCGGCGGCCAAGCCATCTGGCGTCCACCCATCACATGGAAATGCAGATGGTGCACGGTTTGGCCGCCGTCGACGCCCTCGTTTGCAACGACGCGGTAACCGGCGGTCGTCTCCGCACGCCCGGCCTCGGCGACGACCTTGAGAAGGTCGCCGACTTCTTCTGCGGACGCCGTTGCGACGAAATCACCGAGATCGCTCGCGTGGCGTTTGGGAATCACGAGCAGATGCGTTGGCGCGTGCGGGTTCGTGTCGCGAAAGACGAGGACGTCCTCGGTGCGGCGCACTTCTTGCGCGGGGATCTCGCCGCGAAAGATACGGCAGAAGATACAGGTGTCGCTCACGGCGTCGCTTTCGGTTTCATGGTATTGAAGTTGAAGGTCGTATCGGGGCTCGCCGTCACGCCACCGATCGTCGACTTCGCCGCAAACGAGACGACTGAATGCACGAGTGGAATCGCCGGCACCCGGTCGTGGATCATCGCATTCGCCGCAGCGTAGATCGTCGCACGTTTCCCGTCATCGACGGTCTGCTGGCCCGCGAGCATCAGCTTGTGAAAGTCGGGATCGCGCCAGAACGAATAGTTTTGCGCTTGACCTTTAACGGCACTATCCTGATCGAGCAACGCGTACATGAAGTTGTCGGGATCGCCGTTATCGCCCGTCCAGCCGATGAGGCACATCGGATGTTCGCCGTTGCGGACTTTGGTGAGGAAGACACCGAATTCGAACGGCTGCAGCGTGACCTCGATTCCGACCGCCTTGAGATTCGCTTGGACGGCTTCGGCGATGCGCTGCGGTTCGGGCATGTAGGGCCGCGGCGATGTCGGATAATACAGCTCCGTCGTCACGTGCGTGGCCCCGGCTTGCGCGAGCAGCGCCTTGGCCTTGGCAACGTCGTGCGGATACGCTTTGATCGCCGGATTCGCACCCATCATGCCGACGGGCGTCCAGTTATTCGCGATCGTCGCGCCTTCGCTGTAAAAACTTTTCACGAGCGCTTTCGTATCGATTGCATAGGCGACGGCCTGCCGCACGAGCGCGCTATCGAACGGCTTCTTCTCGACGTTCATCGCAAGATACGAGACGTTGTTCGAGGGCGGATGGTAGAGCGTGATGCCCGCCGTCCCGCCGAGATCTTTCGCATCGTCGGGGCGAGGATCGGTGAGCATATCGATATCGCCCTTCTTCATCGAGAGCACGCTCGTCGATTGATCCGGGATATCGCGCACGATCACGGTCGTATACGCGGGTTTCGGGCCTGCGAAGGTCGGATTCGCCGTGAGCGTGATGTGGTCGTCGTGCGTCCATTCGGTGACCACATACGCGCCGCTACCGACGGGAAGCTGGTTGAACGCTTCGGCGCCCTTCGCAATCGCGGTCGGCGAGCCGATCGCAAATGACGGCATCGCGAGATTGTGCAAGAGCGGCGCCGACGGCGCGCGCATGTGGATCACGAAGCTCGATTGTGACGGTGCCTCGACGCTCGCGATCGCACTCTTGGCATCGAAGCCGCCGAACATACTCGCGTAATAGCCGAAGGGAAAATTCCCGCGATACGCATTCTTCGCAACGCGCCAGCGATCGAAGTTAAACTTTACCGCTTTCGCATCGAGTGGTGTGCCGTCGGAAAATTTGAGGCCGGGCGCGATGGCGAACGTCCACGTCTTGCCATCGGCCGAGGTCTTCCACGACGTCGCCGCGTCGGGCCGAATATCGAATCCACCCGGCTTGAACCGCACCAGATTTTGAAATACTTCTTGCGAAATATTGAGCGAGAGCCCGTCGGTCTGCACCGCGGGATCGAGCCCGACGGCATCCTTCACGCGCGCCACGATGAGCTGCGCGCCCGCGGTCGCACCACCCGTCGA
>JAYTXC010000085.1:0-21834 GCA_043743145.1 Rhodospirillales bacterium | reverse complement strand
GCACCGTGCGCCGTAGAGTCCGGAGACTCAGCCACATTAGATCCCGCCTTGACTCGACGGGGCCTGGTAACCCATTGGGGTCTCTCGACCTTTCCGGGCAGTGGCGTATTTTTCGCACGGACGCCTCGCCTAACGAGGATCCTATACGCCATTAAAACCCACGGACAAACGATACGTCAACCCCGACAGCGACAATTGCTTTGCCCGCTCTCACGTGAGGCTTACCTCAAACGCGAGATGAATCCACCGTATGCGAGACGAGACGTATAAGTCGAGGAGCTTCAAAACAATCACTCGTTCGGACAGCTTCCGGACCGTCGGTCACCGCGGCGCCGCCTCCGACATCGCGTGATCGACAACGGTCTCGCACGCAACCGCAGCGTGGTGTACGCGAGACCATTGGGTTTGGCGTACATATGAAGTGGAGTCACGCGCGCATCGAATGTACCGTCGATCGCCCCTCAGGCAACTCGTCCGCCACGTAGCCGTGGCCGACGATGTGATCGAAGCCGATACGTATCGACCCCCGCGGGATGGGTTCGCCATCTGCGAATCTAAAATTGGCGGCTCATGGAAAACACGAACCCGACCGAGATCCAGCCCTTCGCGCGCGTCGGAGCGCTTCCGACGTACGGCCCGGACCGACCGATCCGCGTGCGTCACATCGCCCTCGACCTCCGACCCGATCTCGATGCAAAGCGTGTCGATGCGTCGGCAACGTTGACGGTCGAAGCGATCGAAGATGGCGTCTCCGAGATCGTGCTCGATGCCGTCGATCTCGAAATACTCGGCGTGGAGGCGGGTGGCGAACCGCTCGGGTTCGTTTCGCGAACGCGGAGCCTCGTCGTCCATTTCGCGCACGAACTGCGCGCCGGTGAGACGACCACGTTTTCTGTCACCTATGCGGTCGTCGCGCCGCGACGTGGCGTTTACGTTACCGAACCCACGGTCGGAGAACCGCATAAGCCGCGTCAGATGTGGACGCAGTGCCAGCCCTCCGATGCGCGATACTGGGTTCCGTGCCAGGATGGCCCCGATGTGAAGGCATCGACGCGCACGACGATCGTTGCGAAAAAACCGTTCTTCGCTCTCGGAAACGGCGCACTGCTCGAACGTCGCGACGACGGCGATTCGACCGTCTTCGTTTACGACCAAACGATTCCGCACGCCGCGTACCTGCTCACGCTCGTCGTCGGCGAATTCGAAGAGGTCGCGCAGCACGGTGCGAGCGTGCCGGTCTTTTATTATGTTGCCAAAGGTCGCGGCGCCGAGGGCGAGCGCAGTTTCGGTACTACGCCGGCGATGATCGCGGCACTGGAAGCGTTCACCGGAACGGCGTATCCCTTCGCGCGCTATTCGCAGATCGCAGTCGCCGATTTCATGATGGGCGGGATGGAGAATACGACGGCGGCGACCCAAACCGATCTCACACTTCACGACGAACGCGCGCAGCTCGACTACACGAGCGAATGGCTCGTCGCACACGAGCTCGCACATCAATGGTTTGGCGATCTGCTTACGACGCGCGATTGGTCGCATGCTTGGCTCAACGAAGGCTTCGCGACGTACTGCGAATTCGTGTGGTGGGAAGTTTCGCGTGGATACGACGAGCATGCGTATTACGTGTTCGAGGCGGTCGCGGCATATCTCGCAGAAGAAGCGGAACGCTATCGTCGCTCGATCGTCGCCAATGTGTATATCGATCCGTCGGAACTCTTCGATCGCCATCTCTACAAAAAAGGTGGCGCGGTATTGCACATGTTGCGCGGCACGCTCGGCGAGACACCATTTCGCAAAGCCATCGCACGCTATGTCGCCGATAATGCGGGTCATTCGGTCGAAACGATCGATCTCGTGCGCGCGATCGAACGCGCCACGGGGCGCAACATGCGTGAGTTTTTCGATCGATGGGTTTTCGCGGCCGGACATCCGCAGCTCACGTATACGTATCGCTACGATCGCGACGAACGCGTCGCCGTCGTAACGATCGCCCAGACGCAAGCCATCGACGAACGCCAACCCGCATTTGCTTTCGACGTCGTCGTCGGCGTGGTGCTCGATGCGCCCGCGTCGATCCCGCGCGATGCGGGGCACGGGCCTCTGCCGAGCGAGCGCCGTGTGCGCGCGCGCGTCGACGGTCTCGAACGCACCATCTCGATTCCGTGCGATCGCGAACCCGCGTTCGTGCGCATCGATCCCGGCGCGTTCGTGCTCTGCGAAGCCACGTACGCGCTCGGTGTCGACGCACACATCGCCATTCTCGGCGGCGAACCCGACGTCGTCGCACGGATCGGCGCCGCGCGCGCTCTCGGCCGCGATGGGTCGCACCGTGCCTTCGATGCTCTCGCACGCGCCGTCGAACACGATCCGTTCTGGGGCGTCGCTGTCGAAATCGCGACGGCATTGGGCGAGACGAATGCCTCGCGCGCGCGAACGATCGTCATTGCGGCGGCCGCACACGCCCATCCGAAAGTACGCCGCGCCGTTGCGGCCGCGCTCGGCGCGTTTGCGTCGACTCCCGAGAGCGCAGCCGCGCTCGCTCGGTTAACGACTGATGCATCGTACTTCGTCGTCGCAGAGGCATTTGCGAGCATCGGGCGCTCGCGCGCACCTGATGCGTTCGCGATGCTCGAGGCCGCGCTCGCTATTTCGTCGTGGCAAGAGACGATTGCCGCCGGAGCGCTGCGAGGTCTTGCCGAGCTGGGGGACGATCGCGCGGTCGCGCTCGTCACGGCGGCTCTCGCAATCGATCGTCCGCCACTCTTGCGCGAAGCGGCGCTCGCCGTGATCCCGCGTCTCGATGCCGTGCTCGTCGCTCGGCAGCCGGCACTCATCGATGCCATCGTGCGCGCGATCGACGACCCATATTTTGATATTCGTCGCGCCGGCATTATGGCGGCCGAGAAATTCGCAGCGCCCGAGGCCCGTGTGGCACTCGCGCGCGTCGCTGCCGATCGCGATGCGGGATTTCTACAGCGAGCGGCTGCCAACGCGGTAATGGCGATCGATCGCGCTGCACGCGTGCCGGTCGAAATCGAGCGTCTGCGGAGCGACCTCGCGAGCCTTCGCGCGGAAGTCGCGACACTTCGCGAACGGGCGAGCGAGCGCTAGGGGCGCTCGATCGGCGGCACCAGGATTTCGAGCAACGATTGGAAGTTCTCGAGTTCCGTCATCACTTCGTCGTCGGGTAGAACGCCGGTGGCGCGTAAGCGCGCGATCGTTTCGCCGATCGCCTGCAAATCGGCTTGCGACGCGGGCCGATAGGGCAAGGCGATTCGAATCCGCGCGATTTGCTGGATCGCTTCGCTACGGATGTGGAGCGAGCGCTCCAGCACGCGCGTCGGCTTTACCGCCGACGCGATCCATCCAGGAAATATGTGCGCCGAATGCGTTGAGCGCGAGTGCATCGATTTGCGCGCCTGCGGTTGCGGTCGCAATCACGCAGACATTTGCGGATCGCGCATCGAGGGCACGGCTCGTCCACGCCCACGGAACGCCATCGACGCCGGTGATGTGCACGATCGCCGCGTGCGTTTCATATAACGGTGCGATCGTTTCGGAAATCGCTTCCGGCGATTTGTTCCGAAAGTCACGAGGATCGAATGAGTAGCGGCGGAGTGTCAGGCGATTGACGAGCCAATCGAGCACGAAGAGTTCTTGTGCGCGCGTCACATCGGTGAGCAAGAGGAGCGGCGCTTTCGCCGGCGATCTACTCCCGAGCCCGAAGAGCCGCCGACCGCGACGCTCGTACGCAGACGCAAAGAGTTCGAGTTTTCGCTCGACGCCTGCTGGAAACGTGACATCTTCGCCATCGGTCCATTCGCTGCCGCGTGCTGCTCCGGTCGGGTAGCGTAGCGCCTCGACGAAATCGGCAAATGAATCCGTGGTGGGGTCGGCCATAATGTGGACTTCGAATATTCGCGTCTCGAAGGCCTTTATCCCAGCGGACCTCCGTCACCATCGGTGTCGTGCGTCATACCTGAGTCGATCACAATTTCCGTCGTGACGCGCAGTCGACATCGGACGAATACCACACCTCCATCGCACCGCGCTCAGAACCTTTCGATATGGCGAATCGCGCCGATGAAGTGTGCAAGTGAGGCCGACCCGCTTGGGTGTCGCCTCCCGCTCGTACGAGGTTCCAGGGGTGCTCGAACATCAACAACTTTTCGTTCTTATTTGCGTCGTGACGGTTGCAACGAGCGCCGTCATCGTTGCCGACGAAGCGCGTCGGCGGGCTCTCGATGCACGCGTCCTCTCCGCGCTCTGGTTTCTCGAGCCGGGCGGATCGGTCTCGTTGCTGCGCTTTCTTTTTGGCGATTCCGTCGCGACGGAGGATGTGTGTCACGCCCTCCGCCGCCTCGAACGTGCGGCCTTCGTTACGCCCGCGTTCGGAAGCACCGAAGCCACGTTCACCGTCACGCCGGCGGGTTGCTATCGGCTCGAACGCGGCGGGCTTGGCCTGCGCGCGCTTTATGAATCGATGCCGGCGACGTGAACCGCGCGCGCCATCCGCAGGACGATTTCGCGCAGCATGGCGCGCGTGGTCCCGAAGTTCAGTCGCACGAAGCCCTTGCCGGCCTCACCGAAATCGCTTCCTGCGGAAAGCGCGACACGACCATCGCGTAAGAACGCTCGTTCGGGATGGTCGCCAAGACCGAGGCCGCGACAATCCAACCACGCGAGATACGTCGCTTCGGGTTCGTGGTAAACGATCGCCGGCAACGCGTCCGCGAGCAGGTCGCCGAGAAAGCGTCGATTTCCGTCAAGATGCAAGCGCAGCGCATCGAGCCACGGCCCGCCATCGCGAAACGCGCTCGTTGCTGCGAGCGCACCGAGGTGACCCACACGATAGCGAACTTCTTTGGGCATCGTGGCGAGCACGCGAGCGACGCCCGTATCGCTCGCGACGAGCAGCGAGCATTTGAGCCCGGCGAGATTCCAAGCTTTCGATGCGGAGACGAGTGCGAGCGCGCGCGCACCGTAGCGATTGGCGCAGGCGACGAACGCCGTATGCGGCGCGCTTGGGTACGCGAGCGGTGCGTGAATTTCATCGGAGAGAACGACGACGTCGTATCGCGCCGCAAGTTCGGCGACGGCATCGAGCGTCGACCGATCGAAGGCGCGGCCGACCGGATTGTGCGGATTGCAGAGCAGATACGCGCGAACGCCACTCGCGAAGGCCGCTTCGAGCGCATCGAGATCGAGATCGTACATGCCGCTCGCGCGAACCGCGAGCGGTACGTCGACGCGCCGCACGCCGGCTTCTCGAAGTGAAGTATAGAAGGGTGCATAAACGGGCGTGTTGATCGCGACGCCATCGCCCGGGCGCACGAGCACGCGTAATGCTTCGATGACCCCGACCATCACGTCGGGCACGACGGAGACCGTCTGTGGATCGATCTGCCACGCGAATCGCTCGTGGGCGAAGCGCGCGTAAACGTCCGCGATTTCGGTGGCATTCGCGTATCCCGTATCGCCGCGCGCGATGGCCTCGTGCAACACACGTGCGATCGGTTCGGCAAGGTCCACGTCGAGTTCGGCGACGAACGCGGGGACGACGTCAGGCGGGAAAAGCGTCCACTTCAAGCTCCGACGGGTAGCGAGTTGCGCGTGGGTTGGGCGTTCGAAGATGGCGGGATCGATCACCCGAGCGCTCATACGCGGCGGGCTCTTCGGGCCCTTGCGCGAATTGCGTGGTGTGGTCATTCGGCAACTCGAGTATCTCATCGCGCTCGCGCACGAAAAACATTTTGCGCGCGCGGCCGAGCGCTGCGAGATCGCCCAGCCGACGCTCTCGCTCGCGCTCCGTCAACTCGAGGACGATCTCGGCGTGTCGATCGTCGAACGCGGTAATCGCTTTCGCGGCTTCACCCCTGAGGGCGAGATCGTGTTGCACTGGGCGCGGCGCATCATCGATGATGCGGCATCCTTGCGCATGAGTCTCCAGAACGCTCGTGGGTCGCTTTCGGGGCGTTTGCGCCTGGGAATCATTCCATCGGCGATCGCGGCGGTCGCGCCGCTTATCGCGGGATTCGCTCGCGCGCATCCGCTCGTGGTCGTCGATCAGGCAGAGCTCACCTCAATCGAAATTTTGCGCGGCCTTGCGGAGTACGAACTCGACGCCGCAATTTCGTACGTCGAAAACGAGCCGCTCAAAGGCGTTGTCGCGCTGTCGATGTATGCCGAGCGCTATATTTTCGTGACGCCAAAAACATCGTCGCTCGGCGGCCGCGATGCGATCGGATGGCGCGAGATCGGTGTCGTACCGCTCTGCCTCTTGCGCCGCGATATGCAGAATCGCCGCATCATCGATGCGATCTTCGCGCGACTCCAGATCGAACCGCGCGTCGGCATCGAAGCAAGTTCGATGATCAGCCAGTTTTGTTATCTCGAAACCGGCGACTGGTCGAGCGTCATGCCCGAGCGCTATGCGCGCTTTCTCGGTTCCATCACGCATCTCACGTGCGCCAAGCTCATCGATCCGATCGTGACGAATGCGATCGGACTGCTCGTGCCGCAGCGCGACCCGCTGCCGGCAATCGTCTCGGCGTTTCGCGAGCACGTTTCATCGGCAAGCGAGACCCTTGTAGCGAGTCTTTAGCGGGCGATGGTCCGGAGGCGCGACGATCGCCGTACACCCGCGAAGCAGACGATCGTGACGGACGAAGACGGAGAGCCCCGTCGAATCGAGGTACGAGCACACCGTGAGATCGACGAAGATCGGCGAGCCGGTACTCGCCGTTTCGAGCGTCGCTGCGAGTTCTCTGGCGTTGCCCAGATCAACCGCCACAAACGGCGACGACGCGATACGTGACATGATCGGAAATTGCGAATGTGGAAAACGCCGTGGCGCCCGCTACCGCAGGCGACGCTTGCCGAAACCTCGGCGCAGGGAGCAGGCGCGCAGACGCGACAAGGAGCGATAATGCAGGCTCGGGATCGTGCGATTCGCGTCGGAATCGACATCGGCGGAACGTTCACCGATCTCGTCGCACTCGATGTTTCGGGGGCGATGGTACGCCTCAAGATCGCCTCCACGCCGCGCCGCCCGGAACTTGGGTTTCTCGCGGCACTCGATGCCTTGCTCGCCACGGTGCCGGCCGCGGAGGTCGAGCTTATCGCGCACGCGAGCACGATCGCAACGAACGCGCTGCTCGGGCAAATGCATCTCCCGCTTCCGCGCGTCGCGTTCGTGACGACGGCGGGGTTTCGCGACGTGCTCGAAATCGGACGCCAGAACCGAAGCGCCATCTACGATCTGGGCGTCACGCGACCCGTGCCTCTCGCGCGCCGTGAAGATCGGCTGGTCGTACGCGAGCGGCGCGCGCACGATGGTACGGTTCTTGTCGATCTCGATGCGGGCGACGTCGCACGCGTTGCCGCAACGATCGCCGAACGCGAGATCATGACGGTCGCGATCGGCCTGCTTCATGCCGATGTGGATGGCACGCACGAACGCGCAATCGCGCTCGCCCTTCGATCGGCGCTCCCGGATGTCGATGTCTCACTCTCGTCGGAGATCGATCCGCAGTTTCGTGAATACGAGCGTTTCTCCACGACCGTCGTCAATGCGGCGCTCCGGCCGATCGTCCGCGCGTACCTCGATGCGATCGCCGCCGGTCTTGCGACGCGCGATATCGAGGCGCCCGTCTTCGTGATGCGCAGCGACGGCGGGATGACGGCGATCGCACATGCCGCGCAACGCCCGGCCGCGCTCGTGGAAAGCGGGCCGGCAAGTGGCGTGATCGGAGCCGCTTTTCTCGGACGCGCGCTCGGTCTCGGTCGCGTGCTTTCGTTTGATATGGGCGGCACGACGGCGAAGGCGGGCACGATCGTTGGCGGCGAGCCCGAGATCGCCGCGTCGTTCGAAGCGGCCGGGAGTACGCATAGCGGTCGCGCGGTTCGCGGGAGCGGGTATCCCGTGCGCTTTCCCTTCGTCGATCTTGCGGAGGTGAGTGCGGGCGGCGGAACGATCGCGTGGCTCGATGCGGCGGGAACGCTCCGCGTTGGGCCACTCTCCGCGGGCGCCGATCCCGGGCCCGCGGCGTATGGGATCGGCAACGAACCCACGGTCACCGACGCAAATATCGTGCTCGGTCGGTTGAGTTCCGTAGCACTTCTCGGCGGTGCCTTCGCGATCGATGGGGTGCGCGCGCATACGGCGGTCGCACGCGTTGCGCGAGCGACGGGAGGCGACGTCGTTGCGGCGGCAGCGGGCATCGTGCGACTCGTCGATCACGAGATGGCGAAGGTTTTGCGAATCGTGACCATCGAGCGCGGCTACGATCCGCGCGATTTCACGTTGCTCGCGTTCGGCGGCGGTGGGCCACTTCACGCGTGTGCGGTCGCGCGCGATATCGGCGTCGCGCGCATCATCGTGCCGCCGCACCCGGGCGTTTTTTCCGCGTACGGGTTGCTCGCAGCCGACGTGCGCGCCGTTGCGATTCGCTCGCTCGTGGTACGCGCCGATGCGGCGGGATGGGAACGCGTTCGTGCACGCTTTGCGGAACTCGAAGCCGATGTCGACGCGCAACTCGCCGGGCAAGCTGTGGCGCGCTCCGAGCGCACGTTCGTCCGCGAACTCGATCTGCGCTACGCGGGACAATCGAGCGACCTCGCCGTGACGGCCGTCGATGGACTCGAATCGGCGATCGATGCGTTTCACGCGCGGCACGAACGCCGGTTTGGTTATGCGGTGCGCGATGAAAGCGTCGAGATCGTCGCCGCGCGCGTCATCGGCATCGGTACCACGCGTAAACCACCGCTAATCTTCGCCGACCCCGCGCCCCCGTCGGGGCCGACCGCGGCGGCCCGCCTCGAGACGCGCGACGTGTTCGATGGCGAGACGTATGTGGCGACGCCCGTGTACGATCGCATTGCACTCGTCCACGGTGTTACGTTCTCGGGACCTGCGGTGATCGCGCAATACGATGCCACGACGTATCTCGCGCGTGGATGGACCGCGCATGTCGACGCGCTCGGCAATCTCGTGTTGGCGGTTGCGGCATGATGCTCGATCCGATCACGGCACAGGTTGTCGCCTCATCGCTCGTCTACGCGAGTGAAGAGATGGGCATCGCCGTGCGCGACGCGGCCTATTCGCCGAATATCAAAGAGCGGCTCGATCATTCGTGCGCGCTCTTCGACGCGGGCGCGCGCCTCGTTGCGCAAGCCGAACACATCCCCGTGCATCTGGGTTCGCTCCCGTGGGGTTTGCGCGCAACACTCGCGTGGCTCGCGGCGCGTGGTCGCCGCATCGAACCCGGCGAAACGATCGTCGTCAACGATCCCTATCTTTCCGGCACGCATCTCAACGACGTCACGGTCATCCGCGCGATCTACGTTGCGGGCGACCTCGTCGGATACGCGGCGAATAAAGCGCATCATACCGACGTCGGGGGATCCGTGCCCGGATCGATGCCGCCCGACGCGCGCGATCTCTTCGCCGAAGGCTGCGTCGTGCCACCGATGGTGCTCGTGCGTGATGGCCGCATCATCGACGAGACCGTGGAACTCTTCCGCGCGAATTCACGGACGCCAAACGCGCGCGCGGGCGATCTGCGCGCGCAGATCGGTGGCACGATCGTCGGCGAACGCCGCTTTATCGAAACGGTCGAGCGTTATGGTGCGGAGGTCGTCGCACGTGCGCTCGATTGTGCGCTCGACGATGGCGAACGTCGGACACGCGCGGCGCTCGCGGCGCTCCCCGACGGTGTCGTCGACCATCACGACGTCCTCGAAGACGACCGTGGCGAGCCGACCATCGTGATTCGCGTGCGGCTCGAGAAACGTGGCGAGACGCTCGCGCTCGATTACACGGGCACCTCCGCGCAAGTCGCGAGCCCGCTCAACGCCGTCTTCGGCGTCACGCTTTCGGGCATCTATTACGCGGTCCGTGCCGTAACCGACGCGCACGTTGCGATGAACGAGGGCTCGTTTCGTCCGATCGACGTGCGCGTTCCCGAGGGCTCGTTGCTCCATCCACGTCGCCCGGCACCGGTGAGTGCGGGGAACGTCGAAACCTCGATGCGCAATGCGGATCTCGTGCTCGGCGCGCTTGCGAAACTCGCGCCCGGTCGCGTGCCCGCGCAGAGCGGGGGGTCGATGAATAACGTGCTCATCGGCGGCATCGATCGCTCGGGTCGATCGTGGGCGTTCTACGAAACCAACGGCTGTGGGATGGGCGCGCGGCCGCATGCCGATGGAATCGACGGGATCCACGTTCACATGACCAACACGCTCAACACGCCGATCGAGGCGATGGAACGCGACCTACCGATTCGCGTAACCACGTATGAATTCGTCGAAGGCAGCGCGGGCGCAGGCCAATATCGGGGGGGAAGTGGCTTGCGTCGCGCGTTCGAACTCTGCGATGGCACGGCGACGGCATCGTTGCTCGCCGAACGGCACGCGGTGCGACCCCAGGGCACGAGCGGCGGTGGCCCAGGGTCGTGCGGGGCGCACACGCTCGTTCGGATTGACGGAACGCGCGAGCGCCTCGCCGCGAAGACGACACTCGCGATGGCGCCGGGGGAAGCGATCGTCGTCGAGACGGCGGGCGGTGGTGGCTTCGGCGATCCGGCGTCGCGAGAGGTGTCGGCGCACCAGCGCGATCGTCGAGATGGGCTCGGAATGTAAATTTTACGTGTCGTGCGCGCGGAATTTTTCTCCGCGTTTCGAACGCGTCGGTCATGAAGTTTTCTGCAGCCGACCTCGCGGCGTACGAACGCGACGGGTACGTCTTCTTTCCCGAACTCTTTTCACCCGATGAGATTCGTGCGCTCACCGAACGTGTGCCCGCGATCTTTGCGATGGATCGTCCCGAAGTCGTTCGGGAGAAGGGCTCGGGCGTCGTGCGCACCGCTTTTGCCGCGCAACACTACGACGATGCCTTCGCGCGGCTCGCGCGCCATCCCAACCTCATCGAGCCTGCGAAACAGGTCCTCGATGACGACGTCTACATGCACCAGTTCAAGATCAATGCGAAAGCGGCATTCGATGGCGAGCAGTGGCAGTGGCACCAGGATTACGGTACGTGGCTAAACGATGATGAAATGCCCGCCCCGCGCGCGCTCAACGTCGCGATCTTTCTCGACGACGTTACCGAATTTAATGGCGCGCTGATGTTCGTCCCGCGTTCGCATAAGGCGGGCGCGCTCGATGCCGGGCACGATCTCAAGACGACGAGCTACCCGTTATGGACGATCGACCATCCGACGATCGCGCGTCTCGTCGCCGAAGGCGGTCTCGTTTCGCCCAAAGGCAAGGCAGGCTCGGTGATGTTTTTCCACTGTAATATCGTCCACGCGTCGCCGGGCAATCTCTCGCCCTTCAACCGCAACATCGTCTATCTCTCGCTCAATGCGTGCCAGAACGCGATCCGTAATTTTAAGCGCCCGGAATATATCGCGCACCGCGATTTCGCGCCGATCGTGGCTCTCGGAGAAGAGGCGCTGCGATCGAGCGAGGTCGCGCGATGAATCTCGCGCGCGGGCTCGCCGCACGTGAAGCGGCGGGAACGCCCGTGCGCGTCGCGCTCGTCGGCGCGGGCAAATTCGGCACGATGATCCTCGCGCAATTACGTCTGATGCGTGGCGTGCAGCTCTGCGCGATCGGGGATCTCGACGTCGAACGCGCGCGCGGCTCGGCCGTTCGCGCGGGCTGGGATGGCGCACAGTTTGCGGTCGCGCGCGATGCGAGCGCCGCAAACGATCTCGTGCGTGCGGGCCGCATCGCCATCGTCGAATCGGGCGAGATCGCGGCACACTGCGCGATCGATATTCTCATCGAAGCGACGGGCCACGAAGAGGCGGGCGCGCTTCACGCGCTGCGTGCGATCGAATCGGGCGTCCACGTCGTGATGGTCACGGTGGAAGCCGACGTCGTCGTCGGACCGCTCCTCGCGCGCAAAGCTGCCGAGCGCGGCGTCGTGTACAGCATGGCGTACGGCGATCAACCCGCGATCGCGTGCGAGCTCATCGATTGGGCACAGACCAATGGCTTTCGCGTGGTTGCGGCGGGGAAAGGGACGAAGTTCCGGCCCGAGTATCGCCGGGGAACGCCCGAAACGTCATTCGCATCGTACGGTTTTACGCCCGAGCAAATCGCGACGGGCGGCTTCAATGCCAAGATGTTCAATTCGTTTCTCGACGGCACGAAATCGGCGATCGAGATGGTCGCGATCGCAAATGCTTCAGGATTGAAAGTCCCGCCCGGCGGTTTGAGTTTCGCGCCCGTAGCCGCGCACGATCTTTCGAAAACGCTGGTACCAAAAAGCGCCGGTGGGATCTTACCGGGCGAAGGCTATGTCGACGTCGTGACGTGCGTCGATGCCGCGGGCGAGATGCTCCCGGATAACCTGCGCTGGGGCATTTACGTCGTTATCACGTCGGACGAGCCGTACGCGCGGCGCTGTTTCGGTGAATACGGGCTCGCAACCGATCCGAGCGGCACGTACGCGGCGATGTGGAGGCCCTATCATCTCATCGGTCTCGAAGTCGGGACGACGATCGCAAGCATCGCGCTACGCGGCGAAGCGACGGGTTTTCCGCGCGAACCGTACGCGGAGGTCGTCTGCGCGACACGCAAGGCGATGCGCGCGGGTGAGATGATCGATGGCGAAGGCGGCTACGCGGCCTACGGCACGATCGCGAGTGCCGCCGATGCGCGTGCCGCGCGACTCGTGCCGATGGGTCTCGCGCACGGGTTACGGCTGTTGCGCGACGTCCCCGCCGATCATCCGATCGGTGAAGCCGACGTCACGTTCGATTGCACGTCGTTGCTCTGGAATCTGCGTCGCGAGCAAGACGCGCTTTTCGGCGCGGGTGCCGTGGCCGAACCGACGACTGCGTAAAGAGCGCGACCGCACCGACTCGGAAAACGGATTTACGCGATAAGTCGTGCGCGACCCGAAAAAATCGAAGAGGGTCGCCGAAAGAGTTCTTGACGCACGGCAAGGCGGAAAACTTCGCCGGCGTCGAGTTCCGCAAGTTCGAGTGCCGCGCGCGCCGCACGCCACTCATATCCAATGCTCGTCCAGATCTCGAAAGCCACCGCTAATCGCTCTTTCGAAGCCGTGATCTGCCCTTCCGCGCGCAGGACGAGGCCTTGCGTATAGGCTTCCTCAGCTCGGGAGCGTGGCTCGATGCGGGCCGCGAAGGTTGCGTCGATCGAATTTCTTAGGGCAACGTGCAGGTCGAGCATCGCACGCGCATCCGCGGGCGCGACCGACGCCGCGATTTGCGCTAACGTGAGCAACGCTACCCGATAATCGCCGGCTGCGTTTTCCCAATCAAAATCATGTGCGATCTTGACGGCGTACTCGACTTCCTCGACCACCATTGCTCGGTGACCAAACTCTCTCGCCAGAAGAGCGCGATCGACGGATATGAGGACGTGTTCCGGGATGCTTGAGGCGACCGTGTTCGCGCGGCGGAAGAGTCGTAACGCATCAACGCTATCGCCGCGGAGCGCCGAGCACCATCCGAAGGCCTCGAATGTTGTAAATTCGACGCGACTCACGTCTTTCGTCCACTTGAGAGCGGGGATGCGTTGAGAAAGCAGTCGGACCTCATCGCTAAGGTCGAAGTCACGCGCTGCGATCGCGAGATTCCGAAGGGCGAATGCTTGAATGTAAACGTCATCAATTGCGCAGGCGTCTTGCGCGTTGAGCGAGGTACGCGTGTGCTGTGTCGCATCACGATAACGACCATCCGAAGAAGCGATGACGGCCAAGAGTTCGTGAATACGCGCGGCTACGTGGCCAAGTGGGATATTGTTTTCGGCTCTTGGCACCGTGCGATGTTCGCTAGCGATTTTGAGGCCTCGATCACACGCCGCGATCGCTTCGTCGAACGAGTCCGCGCCAAGAGCCGTCAGCCCTTTGTAGAACTCGACTTCCGCTTCAAGCGACGAATTTCCCGACGAGATGCTGTACACCAACGCATCTTGGAGAAGATCTCGTGATTGGCTGGCATTCCCCAGTCGAGCGTGTGCGGCTCCCTGAAGCAACGCGATTTCGCCTCGGTCGCCTCTTTTGAAATCCTGATCGAATGGGCCAGCAAGTGAGGTTAGGGCCGCTTCGGCGTCGCCGAGGCGCAAAAACGTCCGAGCACGTAACGTCGCCGCTGCGCCCGAACGAAGCCCGTGTAAGTTCGAGAGGCATAGCTGAAGGCTCGCCGCCCTATAAGCAACGAGCCCCTCAGAAAATGAGCCGGGTCGCGGCGTGAACCGCGTAACAGATGCGAGCACAACGAAACTCTCTTCACAACGGGACTTCTCGTCAACTTGTTGTCTGACGGTGGAAATCCCGGCGAGTCACGTCACACTATTGGGTTAGCCGCCTGAAGCCATACCCGTGCTCATCGCGTGGAGGAAATGGCCAAAATGTGCAACGGCGTGAAGCATGGCGGCGAAATCGAAATGGATTGCGGCGAGCTGAAACATGTGTTGGCCTTTCCGAAACGCGCGGTCACATCGACCACGTACGTAATGATGTCTTTACAATACAGGCTCGAAGTGTCGATCTGTATGCGACGTGGATCACTCTTTTAGCTCGCGCCAAATCCACGCCTGCTTAATCTAAGGATAAGGACGTGGCTAAAAACTATCCGATAGGCCTACGCTTCCGGCTACAGACTCTCGGATGTCCCTTTTCGACTGATCGCCGACCGTCGTAACAGCGCAGAATTGCCGACCACGAAGAGGCTCGATGCCCCCATCGCCGCCGCCGCGAACATCGGATGCACGATACCGAACGCGGCGAGAGGCACGAGTACGACGTTATACGCGAAAGCCCAGAAGAGATTTTGGCGGATCGTGTTCTGCGTCGCGCGCGCAAGCCGGATCGCTGTTGCGACGTCGCGCGGATCGCCGCGCAAAAGCGCGAGGCGCGCGGTTTCGAGTGCGATATCGGAGCCGCCGCCCATCGCGATGCCGACGTCTGCGCGTGCGAGCGCAGGCGCATCGTTGATCCCGTCACCGACAAAGGCCACGTGCGCGCCTGCGGTCTGCATCGCAACGATCGCCTCGGCTTTGCCTTCGGGCGACATCGCGCCGCGTGCGTCGGCCCCGTCGATTGCGAGATCGCGTGCGATTGCGGCGACGGCGCCCGCGGCATCGCCGCTGAGCATCGCGACGCGCACACCGAGTACGCGCAACTGCGCAACCGCATCGCGCGCCTCCGGCCGGAGCGCATCGGCAAATTCGATCGCGCCGATCAACGCGCCACCGGCGGCAACGTACACGACGGTCGCGCTCGGAGCGACCGTGAGTGCCGCGATGTGCAGCGACATGGCATTCGTTCCGTGAACGACCGCCTGACTCGTGTCGTCACGGCTCAGGACGAATGCGGCGTTTCCGACGCGCACCTCGACGCCGTCGACGTTCGCACGCACACCACCGCCGCGCGCCGTCATCGCATCGACGACGGTGGCGATTGCAACACCGCGACGTTGCGCTTCGCGGACGAGCGCGGTCGCGAGCGGATGACGCGAACTCGCCTCCACGGCCGCAGCGAGGCGCAGCACCGTTGTTTCGTCGGAATCGGGCGTGACGCGAATCTGACCGACCTCGGGCCGACCGATCGTGAGCGTTCCCGTTTTGTCGAAGACGACCGTATCGACGCGCGCGAGTCGTTCGAGCGCCTCGGCATCGCGCACGAGCAGAGCGCTACGCGCCGCGACGCCGACGCCCACGATAATCGCCATCGGCGTCGCGAGGCCGAGCGCGCACGGACACGCGACCACGAGTACCGCGACCGCAACGACGAGCGCATCGCTCCAGGCGTGGCCCGTGAGGAACCATCCGGCGAACGTCAGCACGGTTATCGCCAAGATGACGGGGACGAAGATGCCGGCGACGCGATCGGCGAGGCGCTGAATCGGTGGGGTCGACCCTTGCGCATGGCGCACGATCTCAACGATCCGCGCGAGTGTCGTGCCCGCACCGACCGCGCTCGCCCGAACCTCGAGTGCGCCATCGCCGTTGAGCGTCCCGGCACGAACGTCGTCGCCCGTGCGCACGTCGCGCGGAATTGGTTCACCTGTTAACGATGAGACATCGACGGAGCTCGATCCCGAGAACACGACGCCATCGATGGGTATGCGCTCGCCCGCCGCGATCGCGATCTCATCGCCGACGCGGACGTGTTCGATCGCCACTTCGACGAACTCGCCCTCGATGCGGACGCGTGCGCGCCCTGGCCGCAGATCGAGCAGCGACCGTACGGCGGTGTTGCTGCTACTCTTCGCGGCCGATTCCAAGTACTTTCCGATGTAGATGAGCGTGACGATCGCACTCGCGGTCTCGTAATAGGGCGCGCGACCTGCAAACGTCGCGTAGATCGAATACGCCATCGCTGCCGTCGAGCCGAGCGAAACGAGCGTATCCATATTCGCCGTGCCCGTGCGCGCCCGAGCGATCGCACCACGATGAAAATCCCAGCCAACGATGAGATACACGGGCAGCGTCAGCGCGAGTAAGATCACGTTTTTGGCGGCGAAATCCGGTAGGGCCATCGCGAGGATCACGGTCGGCACGAAGAGCGCGATCGCGAGCGTTAAAATCCGGCGCCGATGCACCATCTCGCGTTCGCGCCGAAGCGTATCCGCGTCGTCGGCAGCGGCGCTCTCCACCACGAGCGACGCGCGATAGCCCGCGTGCTCGATCGCCGCGATGAGCGACGCGACCGCGACGGGTGCATCGCTCGGAGAAGCGACGGAGGCGCGTTCGGTTGCGAGATTGACGCTCGCTTCGTCGACACCAGGCACGCGTTCGAGGGCTTTGGTGACGTGACGGACGCAGGAGGCGCACGTCATCCCGCTCACCGCGAGTTCGACATGCGTCTCGGTTGCGGTCAATTCAGGCCGTACTCTGCCGCGGTAAGCGCCCGGCGAAATGTTTCGCGGTCGATCTCTTCCTCGACGTCGAGCGTCGCCCGTCCCGATTCGAGATCGACGATGACTTCACGGACCCCCGGTAACGCCGCGAGTGCGTTGCGAACGTGATGCACGCACTTCGCGCAGGTCATCCCGGTGACACCAATGGTTTGCACTGGCATCGTTAGTGCGCGTGCTCCGTGCCATCGGCATGCACGTGGGGATGGACGTGGTCGTGGTCGTGGTCGTGGTGATCGTGATCGTGGGCGTGATGGGTGCCATCGAGGTGATCGTGATCGTGGGCGTGATCGCGATCGTGGTCATGCCCGTGGTCATGGCCATGCTCGCCCGGTCGTGCCGCAGCAAAAATCGCGAGGCTGCGGTCGCGTTCGGCTCGCATGTTTGCAAGCCACGTCGTCAATCGTTCGAACATTCCCACTCCTTCGGATTTAGCAGCCCGACGAGCGGGCTGAACTGATAATCCAAATTCGCGTCGACCACAAAAAATCCGGCCCGGCAAGCGCCGCTGGAGACGCGAGGCCGAGATCAGGCGGAAGTTGGGGAAACGATTTAATAATACGTGAGTTCGAGCACCGGTTTCGTGTATACTGTTTCGCATTGGTCGTTCGTGAACGCGTTAAGGTCTTCGTGATGGTTTTTAATGACAAAGCCATAGTTTGGGTCGCCGCGTTGCCATTGCTCGACGATTTTGGTGACGTCGGCGGAAATGACTGGCCCCACATCGGTTGGCGTGATGTCTTCAGAGAATTGCCCTTGCAGCCAGCTATCATTATACCACCAGAATTCCGTACCGGAACCGACTTCGGTAGCGCAAGAGTGGTTGTTTCCTTCGCCAACCGATGAATTGATCGTCAAAAATAATTTCGCTCCGACGAGTTTTCGGTGGACGATCCGCGAGACATCGAACTCAAAGGCAGAGCGGAAGATTGCTACGTCTCGAACGTCGCCAAGCAGCCGCTTTTCGGAAAAGTATGTATAACCGACAAGGAGCGCAGCGGTGTATCGTCCCGAACCGAACGCACCGGGACCGGCATGGAAGGTCTGGATACTGTTGCGCATGTGGTCGGGCGAGACTCGAGTCTTAAGTGCGACGGAGCCGCCGGCAGGACAAAATGCCGAGCTGATATTTGACTCCAACGAACCTGCGTACGCGCTGACGGCGTAGCACCGACCGGTATAGTAACCGCTCGGCGGTTTCGGAACGTCGACTAGGGTGATATCTTTTTTATTCGATTGCGTGTAGACGAGCTGCTTGCCCTCATCGACGCGGTAGAGGCGATAACCGTCGATTTCATCTAATCCCGAACCGGCCTTCCAGTCCCAAATTACCAGCAAATCGCCGGAGTTGATCATTGCTGGGCATGCGATCGCGCCGATGAAACCGAGGTGTTCTCCGCAGTCCGTCGGTTTGCCGACGCTCCGTAGATTGCTCGGAGCTACCGGCTTGAGCAGGGCGAGAGAAGCTTTGTTCGGATTGAGATCAGCGACTTTTGACACGCCGGGCGCCAAAATAAGTGACGCTACCGTCTGCTGCGGGCGAATGCTTTGCGAAACGCCGGGTTTGGGAGTAGCGGGCGTTGCGGTAGCGATCGCCATCCCTGTTATGGCGCCGCGAGATATGCCTGAGCTACGGCCTGCCGTACCGGCGGGTCCCGTCGTAACCGGCGCATTTGCGGCGCAATCCGCTGCAAATGCCGCGGGAAGCTCGACGATCAGCGATGGTTTTATGGAATTTCCGCCGATCGTCACGGTGATGACGTGCGTGCCCCCAAGAACACCGGCGCTCGAAGCGACGTGGCGTATCGGAAGTGTCATGGCAACGTCAGCACCGGGTTGTATGGATTGCACGGTTGTAAGCCCACTAAAGGCGCGCCCACCGTCGATGGCCTCCATCGGCATGGGAAAGGTCGCCGAATTACCGCGATTGCGCACGATGACGTTGATGAAGAAGAGGCTTTGCGAAAGATCGCAACGTGCGGCAAACGTATACGGGTTCGCAGCATATCCCGAACTCGAGAGATCGGTCGAAGGGGGGGCTTGGCCTGTCGTACCGACGAGTATCAAAGCGGCGAGTGCTCCGCGGGTTAGATAAGTCGTGAAGTACATAACGAACTTCTTTCGGACGAATTCAGTGGCCGAGCGTGCCTCCAGTATCACACAGTGACGACGGTGTTGACCAGCGGCCATTCGCACCACGTGAACAGAGCCAGACGTAGAAAATAAGTGCTACTTAGTAGTCAGTTTCGCTAGCGCGTTCGCCATTCGTAAAATCTCTCGTCCGCCAATCATACGACAGGGTGTAGTATAATTTAAGTGGGACAATATACAATCCACGTTGGACCTTGGTTTGGCGTCTCGCCTTTGCCGCATTCGTCGTTCCGGGATTTGGCGGTGTCGAGCAGCTTTTGCGGAAACGTTGCGAGCTTCGCGCGATCGAAGCGTCGGCGCGAGGTGCAGACGACGCGTACGGCGCGCTGCTACATCGGCGCTCATCCCCTTGGCCGTCGTCGCACTCTTTGTTTGCCTCGGAATCTCGCACGTCCAGTTCAGGCAAATTCCCGTAGCTCGAAGCGCATCATTGTCGAGCGCCGGGGGTTCCTTGGAGAATCTCGACGCGCGCACGCGCCGCAGCCAAATCGTTTGCGGTTTGCTGTCCCTCGGCACGAGCGTCCGCGCTCCGAGCGAGCCCGAAGGCCTCTTCGTGCTACGATCAGCACGTCCTCGGCCTGTACGCGCGTCGTCGTGGCGTTCGCGAATCGTTCGCTCGACGACGCAATCGTGTCGAGTGTTGCCGCAAAATCAGGACGAACGCCCCGTATGCGATCGAGGCGTTACGCTACGTCGTACTTTGGTATCGCTCTCCTGCTTCGACGAACGCGGGCGCGCTAGGCTTCGCAATCTCTACCTCGATTTCGTCGTAACGCCGCACGCGGTACACGATGGTCGATACGAGCCAACTCACCACGAAAATGCCCACGATTCCAATGCCGAGCACGCCGAAATTTTCACTGAGCGACGCGAGGCGATCCCAGAGACCGCCCGTGAGATGGAGTTGCGTCGCGAGCACGCTCGCGGCTTCGATCGCGCCGACGAAGAGGGCGACGGCGATCGAAACGAACGTGATCGTCATATTATAGAAGAGCTTGCGCATCGGTTTGACGTACGCCCAGCCGTAAGCGCCGAGCATCAGGATACCGTCGGTCGTATCCAGCAGCGACATTCCGACCGTAAAGAGTAACGGAAAAATCAAAATATCGTAAATCGGTAAACCTTTGCCGCCTTGGACGGCGGCGATACCCAAGAGTCCGACCTCCGTCGCGGTATCGAATCCGAGGCCGAAGAGGACGCCCATCGGATACATGTGCCAGCTCTTGCTGATGAAACGCATGAGCGGCTTGAAGAAGCGCCCCATGAGGCCGCGATCGGCGAGATATGCGTCGACGGAAACATCGTCGTAGAGTTCGCCTCGACGGACGCGCCGGAACGCGTCGTAGACACCGAGGAAGACGACGATATTGAGCGCGGCAATCGCAAAGAGGAAGAGCGCAGAAATCGACGTTCCGATCACGCCGCCGATACTCTGCAAGCTCGGGATCGTCGACTTTACGACGACCGTCGCAACGGCGATTCCGATCGTGAGCAGCACCACGACGGTCGAGTGACCGAGCGAAAAGAAAAACCCAACCGCAACGGGGCGTTTACCCGCCTGCATGAGCTTGCGCGTTACGTTGTCGATTGCCGAGATATGGTCGGCGTCGACCGCATGACGCAGCCCGAAGGTGTACGCGATGAGCGCGGTCCCGAGCAGCAATGGCCGCGTCGAAAACGCGATGAACGCGAGCACCCAGGCGCCTACGTTCGCGATGATGAGGATCGTGTAGATTGCAACGACCTTCGCACGAACGTTCTCGGCGCCATCGTCGAGAATCTGTGCGAAGGCTCGCGGCGTAAAGGCGAGTCGCTTCAGGCTATGGTCGACTTTCTAGAATTGTTGCGTGAGCGTGAAGCGGATGAGTCGACGCTCGATGGGATGGAAATGGACGTCGGCCACACCCGCGCCGCATTGCGCGATCGGGCATGATCCCGTGTACCCCGGTTTGGTATACGCGGGGTCACTCGGGATCGACGAGTTGTAGTAGTAATCGATATCGCTCGCCTTCGAGTTGAGCAGGTTGAAGATATCGAGTACGATGCGCATGTTTTTCGTCGGCTTGATGCCGGCCTCGAGATAGAGGGTCGTCGTCGGGTTTGAGGCAGCGGTTCCGTCTTCGACGAGCGGGCGCGGGCCGAAATACCGCATGCGAATGCCGCCGAAGCTCTTCGCCTTCTCCGCACTCACGCCGAAGGTGAGCACGTCTTTTACCGAGCCCGGAACGAGTTGCCCGACCGGATCGAAATTAGTAAATTTCGATGACGATGTCGAGTAATCGAAATCGTACGTCAACTCCGGCGTCGGCGACCAATAATTCGCGAGTTCGAGACCACGGCGGTGGCTCGGTCGTCCGGGTGTCGTCGTGCCGGCATCGCCTTGAAAGATCAACTCGGAGCCGAGCAAGAGATTCCAGAGTGAGACCGTCGTGCGCAATTTGCTACTCGGAGCGAATCGCGCGCCGAATTCCGCGCCCTGCGCACGCACGAGTGGGGTTGCGCCTTGCACGATCTGACCCGTTCCCGGGTCGGTCGCAGCGCCTGTGCCGGGATCGACGCGTTCGGTGACGCCGCGCGAGTCGTTGCTATGGAAACCCTCACCGTAATCGGCATAGATTTCCACCTTCGCATTGGGTTGGTAGGCGAGCGTGAATTTCGGACTGATGATGCCCGCTTTCACGATACCGGAATTTTCGGGACGCAGATCCCTCACGTGAAAGGTGTACTGATCGCCCCGAATGCCTGCAGTGAAGCGAAGCTGCCTCGAAAAATGGACGGCGGTTTG
>JAYTXC010000084.1:0-1826 GCA_043743145.1 Rhodospirillales bacterium | reverse complement strand
TTTCTTCGCCGCGTCGACTATCGACGGGCGCGTATATCGTCGATACGGTCACACCGTGAAGACCCGGTGTTCTCCCTTCAGCGCGTCGTAGAGTGTCCGATGTGCGGTATAATTATCTCACACGTCGTCGTGGCGCCCGGCCAGCCGTTCGGAACCGTCGTGCTCGTATCGCGAGAGCGTCACCTCGACGTCGGCGCGTGCAACGATGATACATGCGAGTTGATGGCGGCTCAACATCACGCACAGCCGTCCCGGTTTGACGTCGAAGCTCGACGCCGTCGCCCTCCCGCTCAGCGGATGCTTCGCGATGGTGATTGGAGCTTGCCGGCCCTGCACGACTTCCGGCGTGTCTGCGAAGATCGGTTTGATGCCCGCCCGAGCGAACGCCGTCGTGGCGAGCGTGCCCGAGCTCACGTGGGCGTCGACGTAGCCGACGTCGCTCGATTCGAGTTTGCGTCTCTCGGAAGCCCACGCGGCTCCGCGTTCTACGAGTCGTCGACCGATCATCGATGGCACTTCTGCCAACTGCCGATCGACATCGTCCGGATAACCCAGCGCAGACAGGGTGATCATCACGATGGTCGCGCATCTTTCGATAGCATCTAGTGCGCGATCGATGCGGCGGAACGTAGATACGCGCGTAGCGACCCGCTATCGCGGCTCGGAGGTACGAATCGAGGGCATCGGCGAGCGACTCAAGGAACGCGGTCGCCCTTCTCATCGGGAAAGCCTCGTGTACCAACATCGGTTCAGCGTCCACGTATCCGAAGGCGGCGGCTTGTACACGTACTTCCGACACGACGCGGATCGGTGCGTAACTGAAGGCGTCTCCGCGATCCGGCGTGATCTCCGAGCATGCGCGCAACGGTAGCGCAGGTCCGCCACGTCGAGCCGCCATCCGCATGCCGAGTTCGAGGAAATCGTTCATGCGAGCACGTTCGAGTCTATCGCGGACGTTCCGATGTGAAGGCGCGAGGGTTTGCGGTTCGCGGATATCTCGTCGATCTTGATCGTCGCGAGCGCACGGACGCCGACGTTTCCAAATACGGCCGGATTCTCCGGCTCTCGTTGAGCGCAGTACGTCGATAGGAGACACGTCGTCGTGCAGCGTTCGCGCAGATTGATTTTCAAGTCCATCGCGAGGTCCGCTAGATTGCCGCTCGCCTTCTTTCTCATGCGGCCGCCCGCGAACGTCGAAATTTGCGGCGATCCAAGCCAATAGCCGATCGCGATCCTTTACTGCCAGTCCTCGGATAAATGTTTTCACGATCGAAAGCTCGGGTAGTTTAAGGGAGGCGTTCAGCAACGAACGTACGTTCGATCAGTGGCCCAATTGCCGCCTGCCGCTGAGCCTGAGTAAGTGATCGAACATGCTGGGATCGGCCCCGTTATGCGGCCGGTGATTTCTGTGGAGATTGGATAGCTTCGTAGGTTGCGAGGAACTCCTGAGGGGTCATGTAGTTGAGGGCGCTATGGGCGTGCGTGGTGTGATATGCGTGGCGCCAGTCGCCGGCGGCGGTTCGAGCTTCGTTCAGCGATCGAAACCAATGAGCTTTGAGAAATTCGGCCCGAACGCGAGAATTGAAAGACTCGATGTACGCATTCTGCGTCGGCTTCCCAGGTTGGATAAAGAGAAGTTCGACGCCGTGTTCTTCTGACCATAGTTGCATGATCTTCGACGTCAACTCGGTGCCGTTGTCGACACGGACATATTTCGGGTAACCGAATTCTCGAGCAACGTCGTCGAGCACGTCGATGACGCATCGACTTGGAAACGAGTAGTTTAGCTCGAGAGCAAGATCGACTCGAGAGAATTCGTCCATCAT
>JAYTXC010000083.1:0-1827 GCA_043743145.1 Rhodospirillales bacterium | reverse complement strand
ACGGTCAGACCGCGACGTTCAATCCGCCACCGATCGAGCGCGCCGGTCGCGTTTTCGTACCACTGCGCGGCGTTTTCGAGCGTCTCGGTGCGAGCGTGGTCTATCAGGGCGGCGTGATCAACGCGACGGGAAATAATCGGACGATTTCACTCAAAATCGGCTCGACGACCGCCGCGATCAACGGCGAAGCAAAGACGATCGATGTCGCGCCATTCATCATCGGAGCGAGCACGTACGTTCCGCTGCGCTTCGTCTCGGAAGCGCTCGGCGCGGGCGTCAATTACGATTCGAGTAACGCAATCGTCGCACTCACGACGAGCGGCAACGTTGCCATCGCCCCGGCTGGCCCTGCCGCAACGGCGGCACCCGCAGCGGCACCGGTCGCGAACATCCTCAAAGACTTCGAACCCGGAAACGGGGCGGTCGTGATGTCGACGAAGCCAACGATTTCGGCGAATTTCAACGCAACCGTCGATCCCAATAACGTTCACCTGACGCTCGACGGTCGCGATATCACGACCGCGTCGACGACTTCGACGACGGGCTTCGTCTACGCGCCGCCCTCACCGTTGCAATCGATCAAACACACGGCCTCGGCATCGGGTAAACTCGCGAGTGGCGGCAGCTTCGCACAATCGTGGTCGTTCACGACCGGCACCGAGACGCCAAAAAATAGTTTGACGCTCTCGACGCCGATCGATGAAACCACGGTTGGGCAAAACTTCGAGATCAAGGGCAAAACGTTGCCGAACGCCCGGATTCACATCGTCGCGGGCGCGACGGCGAGCCTCGGTGGCGTCTTCGCCTTCGGCGCGGGAAACTACACGGGTGATACGATCGCCGATGGCAACGGCAACTTCTCGCAGGCCGTCTCATTGCAAACCGTCAGTGGTGCGACGATCGGCTTGACCGTCACCTCGACCGATACCACGACCAAAGAGAGCGCCCAGAAGAAACTGCGTCTGCGCGCCCAATAACGGCGGGGTGTCCCCTCACCGCAGCGCGTTTATTACCGCGGCGGCGCGAGGCCTCGCGCGCGGGATCGCAATCGATCTCGCGTGCGGCGGCTATCGCGTCGCTTTCACGTATCGTGCCGACGGCACGTCACCCGAGGCAACGCTCGCGGCGATTCGCGCGCGTGGAGGTGACGCTCTCGCCATCTGCGCCGACCACGGCATTGCTGGCGAGACGGCGCGCGCGGTCGCGCAAGCGCACGACGCACTCGGACCGATCGACGTGTTGGTGCACGCCGTGGGACCGATCGTCGTGAAGCGCTTCGCAAAATCGACGATGGTCGAATTTCGTGAGATGATCGCGGGCAATCTCGAAAGCGCGGTTGAGGCGGCCTTCGCCGTTCTTCCGTCGATGCGCGAGCGTGGCTTCGGTCGACTCGTCTTTTTTGGCATGAATGGCACGCATATGACGCTGCCCGCGCGAAGCATGAGTCTCTATGGTGCGGCGAAGGCGGGCGTGGTGCAGTTCGCGCGCACGCTCTCGCTCGAGGAAGCCGAGCACGGAATAACGGTCAATATCATCGAGCCCGGCGACATTCGCGATAAGGACGTCGACCGCGAAGGGGCACGCACGATCCCAGCAAATAATCCGACGGGCCATGCGGGTTCGTGGGAAGATATCGCTTATGCGGTGCGCTTTTTAGTCTCCGATGAGGCGAGTTTCGTGAACGGACAAACGATCGGGGTCAATGGAGGACTCGTGGAGCCGCACGAGTGACGATGATTCTGTGGGCCGTCATCGCGTGTGTGGTGCTCGTGCGCGGTCTCGTCGCCTTCAAGCTGCCGCTCACGGGCGATGAAGCGTACTACTGGG
>JAYTXC010000082.1:0-14045 GCA_043743145.1 Rhodospirillales bacterium | reverse complement strand
GCGACCCGCGATATGAGTGGCACCGATGTTGATTTCGGAGCGCTCACGCGCGGCTTGATCGCAAGCCTCGAACGTACGGGAAACTTCCGCGTCGCCTATCAGCATCGCGTGACCGGATTGTATAAGACGCCGGACGGCCGGTGGGACGTCAGTACGGCTGACGGGGTCACGGGAATCGTCACGACCGTCTCCGCTGGCTTCGTTTTCCTTGGCGCGGGTGGCGGGGCGTTGCCGCTACTGCAAAAATCAGGAATCCCCGAGGGCAAGGGGTTTGCGGGCTTCCCCGTGAGCGGATTGTGGTTGCGTTGCGACGATCCCGAGCTCGCCGCCCGTCACACGGCGAAGGTCTACGGCAAAGCCTCGGTCGGCGCGCCGCCGATGTCGGTTCCGCACCTCGATGCGCGTGTGGTCGACGGCAAACGTTCGTTGCTCTTCGGGCCGTATGCGGGTTTTTCGACGAAATTTCTTAAGAGCGGCTCGCTCGCCGATCTCTTCACCTCAATTCGCCCGGATAACATCGGGCCGTTGCTCGCCGTCGGTCGCGATAATTTCGAGCTCACGAAATACCTCGTGAGCCAAGTGATGGAATCTCCCGAAGGCCGCTTCGCGTCGCTCCAAGAGTTTTTTCCCAGTGCCAAGCGTGAAGATTGGCGCTTGGAAGTGGCAGGGCAGCGCGTGCAAGTGATCATGCCGGAGGGCAAGTTGCAATTCGGCACCGAGGTCGTGACCGCGGCCGATGGATCGCTCGCAGCGATTCTCGGCGCGTCGCCGGGGGCATCGACCTCGGTGAGCATCATGCTCGGCGTCATCGAAAAAGCCATGAAGGATCGGCTCCCGGCGTGGACGCCGAAGCTCACCGAGATGATTCCGTCGTACGGACGCTCGATCGCCGATGACGCCGCGCTCTGTAAGCAGGTTCGCGATCAAACGGCCGACGTGTTGCAACTCGCCGTTCACGCATAGCCGGCGCAGAGCAGCTGTCGCATCGAGCGACGATCGCGTCGCTCGATGCACGGTCTGAAAGCTGACAATCGACGGGGTCGGTAACGCGGGCGTTGGAGGAGAAGCTCGAGTCGTCAAGCATCGGTTCCGCGTAGGAGAACGATGCTCGAAGCGGATGCCGCCTTCACGGGATCGATCCCGGAATTGTACGACACGCATTTGGTGCCATTTTTATTCGCGCCCTACGCGCGTGAACTCACCGCTCGTGTGGTACGTCTCGCGCCATCGTCGGTGCTCGAAATCGCGGCTGGAACGGGCGTCGTAACGCGCGAACTGTCGCGCGCGCTTCCTGACGCAACGATCGTTGCGACCGATCTCAATGCGGCGATGATCGGTCGCGCGCGGACCGTCGGCGCCGGTCCGAACGCTACGTTCGCGCAAGCCGATGCGATGGCGTTGCCATTTGAAAACGCGCAATTCGACGTGGCTGTCTGCCAATTCGGTATCATGTTCTTTCCCGATCGCGTCGCTGCGTTCGCGGAAGCGAGACGGGTGCTCCGACCGGGTGGGACGTTTTTCGCCAGCGTCTGGGCTGGGATCGAGGACAACGATGCCGCGCGCATCGCCGCGGCCGTCGTGGCACGCGCGTTCCCAAACGATCCCCCGACGTTTTTGCAACGTACGCCCCACGGTCATGGCGATCCGGTCGCGCTCGAACGCGATCTTCGCGCGGCGGGCTTCGTTAACGTCGTCTGCAACGACGTTGCGGAACGCAGTTATTCCGTCGACGCGAGCGGCGTCGCGCGCGGTCTCATCGAGGGGTCGCCCTTACGCGCCGAAATCGTCGCCCGCGATCCGTCGGCGATACCGACCATCGTCGCTGAGGTCGAACGGGCGCTCGCGGCTTCTCTCGGTACGCCGCTCGATGGCGCCCTCCGCGCGTTCGTTTGCTGCGCGACGCGCGAGTAACCACGCCTGCGGCTCGGCCGAGTTAACCGCGACCTTCCCGACGAGCGCGCGAGTCAAGGCTTATTTACGATACCCGTCTTGCGTTGGTGAAGGCAGAGAATGTTGCCCTCGGCGTCGTTGACGAAGGCCATGATGCATACGGGCGTGTTCATTATTTCTCCGACGGTGTAACCGTCTTTTTCGCGCAGACGATCGGCGGCGGCGCGTACGTCCGGTATCGCAAAAAAGACGGCCGCCGGGCTTGTGTTTCCGCCGAAACGATGAGCGGGACCGAAGCCCCAGCCGGCGCCGCGATCGAACGTTGTACGTCTTTGACGTGAAAGTCGATCGCATCGATGCCAAGCGTTTTAATTCGCGCCTCCATAGTCACTCCAATCTCGAGTGCGAGTCCGCGACCCGGAGCGCGCGAAGGGTTCGGAGACAGTCGATATCGACTGGTTTAAAGCGGGATATTTCCGTGTTTGCGCTTTGGCCGCTCGACGCGTTTGTTTGCGAGCATCGAAAGCGCGCGCGAGACGGCGCGACGCGTCTTACTCGCCTCGATGACATCGTCGACATATCCGCGGCTTGCAGCGATGTATGGATTGGCGAATCGACGCTCGTAATCGGCGATCAGTTCGGCCTCGCGCGCGGCGCCGTCGGCGGCTTCGGCGATATCGCGCCGGAAGATCGTCTTGACCGCGCCCGCCGCACCCATGACGGCGATCTCGGCTGTGGGCCACGCGATATTGTAATCGGCTCGGATGTGCTTCGATGCCATAACATCGTACGCGCCGCCATATGCCTTGCGCGTGATGATCGTGATTTTCGGAACCGTCGCTTCCGCGTACGCGTAGAGTAACTTCGCGCCGTGCTTGATGATGCCACCGTACTCTTGCGCGAGCCCGGGCAAGAAGCCGGGTACGTCGACGAAAGTGACGAGCGGAATGTTGAACGCATCGCAAAAGCGCACGAAGCGCGCAGCTTTAACCGACGAGGCGATATCGAGCACGCCCGCGAGGACCTTCGGTTGATTCGCCACGATGCCGACCGAAGCGCCATCGATTCGAGCGAATCCGATCACGATATTTGGTGCGTGTAACTCACCGATCTGGAAAAAATCACCGTCGTCGACGACGGCTGAGATCGCATCGATGATATCGTATGGTTTGTTCGGCGAATCGGGAATGAGGTCGTCGAGTTCGGGGCAGAGTCGCTCGGGATCGTCGTCGCACGCTAAACGCGGCGCGTCTTCGAGATTGTTCTGCGGTAAGAACGAGAGAAGCGCTCGCGTCTGCTCGACCATTTCGTCTTCGTCAGAGGCGATGAGATCGGTGACACCGCTTTTTGTCGCGTGCGTGAACGCCCCGCCGAGCTCTTCGAAGGTAACGTCTTCGCCGGTCACCGTTTTGATGATCTCGGGCCCGGTGATGAACATCTGTGCGATCTTCTCGACCATGATCGTAAAGTCGGTGATAGCAGGCGAATAGACCGCGCCGCCCGCACAGGGCCCGGCGATCAGCGAGAGTTGCGGGATGACGCCGCTCGCCTGCACGTTGCGCCAGAAGATCTCGGCATAACCTCCGAGGCTCACGACGCCTTCTTGAATGCGCGCGCCGCCCGAATCGTTGATGCCGATCATCGGCGATCCGGTGCGCACCGCAAGGTCCATCACCTTACAAATCTTCTCGGCGAAAACTTCGCCGAGCGAGCCGCCCAGCACCGTAAAATCTTGGCTGAAGAGAAAGACCTGACGGCCGCCGATCGTCGCGCGCCCGGTGATGACGCCATCGCCGAGAAATTCGCGTTCGTCGAGCCCGAACGCCGTACTCCGATGCATGGCGAACATATCGAGTTCAACGAACGAATCGGGATCGACGAGCGCATCGACGCGCTCGCGCGCCGTTCGTTTGCCGCGCGCACGCTGCCGATCGTTCGCGGCCTCGCCCGCGGGCGCGAGCGCTTGCGTGCGCTTAGCTTCGAGATCGGCAATTTTTGCGTGATGCGTCGAGTCGGGCGAGATCATGGGAGCAGGGTTCGCTCAGGCGTTTGCGGCGTCCGTCCGCAGCGATGTCATTCCGATCGCGGTGAGCAGCGGTCTTGGTCGCGGATACGTTCGATTGCTGGCACGTACCGCTCGCCGCCACGCCGTCGAGAGCGCTACGAATATCAGGAGCATCCCGGCGATCGTAACCTCGAGCGTCGATCGCGGATGACCGTGCACGAAGAAGAAGTCGCCGAATCCCAGCACGCCAAGAGTGGCGAGTCGAGCGAGCGTCGCGAGCGTTGGCGCGGGAAGCGACCACCGGTCGACCTCACTCATGCGCGCGCTCGCAGCGGTCGCCACAAACTTACCAGATGCCGAGTTGGACCTTTGCGTCATCGGAGGCCATCGTGCGTGGATCCCATGGCGGCGTAAACGTAATCTCGACCTTCGCCGTCTTGACGCCCTCGAGCGACATCACTTTCGATTCGACCGCGGCCTTGAACATGGGACCGACGGGGCACATCGGCGAGGTGAGCGTCATCGAGACGTTGACGTCTTCGCTGTTCTCCCCCGCGACTTCCACCCCGTAGATCAGCCCGAGATCGATGATCCCGATGTGGAGTTCGGGGTCTTCCACGGTGCGGAGCGCTTCGCGAACTTCTTCTTGTGTCGGCATATTCGGTACGATTCGGCGACGCGGGTGAAGGTTCCACCGTGGGATGGCAATCGCGACGTCACGAGCCGGGAACCAACCGCGCCTCGGCTTCGAGGCACGTGATATGGCAATCGAAACCGCTCAATGCCGCTTGACCGTCGACGAATACGAACGGATGGCCAGGCTCGGCATCATCGGTCCCGACGAAAAAGTCGAACTCATCGACGGTACGATCGTAACCGTGCCGCCGTCGGGCGAAGCTCACAGCGGCGGGATCATGCGGCGAACCTGCGCTACGACGACCCGTATGACCGCTCACGGCGACCAGGCACGGCCGACGCTCTCTCGGCGGTAGTCCCGGAATATTGGATCGTCGACGTCCGCGACAACGGGATCGATGATCCATCGAGATGCAAACGATTTCGGCTACGCGACGCGACTAGAGCTATTATTCGCCGAGGAAATCGCGCCGAGTCTTGGCGATCCCACGGACAGCGACAGATGAGAGCCGTAAGTCGCTCAGGCTCCGTCGTCGTGGTGTGGCTCTTTATGAAACTACACCGCCAGGTAGCGCTGCATCGACTCCGCATCGGCTTGAAGTTCGGCAATCGGGCCCGAGGCCATGACGCGTCCGTTGGAGAGAATGTAGCCGCGATCGGAGAGGCCCATCGCGACCTGCGCGTTCTGCTCCACGAGCAAGATCGTATTGCCCTCGGAACGGATGCGTCGCACGACGTCTTCCACGTTGCGCGCGATGAGCGGCGCGAGACCTTCCATCGGCTCGTCCAGCAGAATGATCGCGGGATTGGCGATGAGCGCTCGCGCGATCGCGAGCATCTGTTGCTCGCCACCGGAAAGCTTTGCCGGTTTATCTTTTCGTTCGCCCAACACGGCAAAATATTCATAGATCCGTTTCTCGGTCCACGGACCTTTTTTACCGGCGAGCGCTGCGAGGCGCAGATTTTCACCGACCGTGAGATTCGGGAAGATGCGGCGATCCTCCGGAACGAACGCGATGCCGAGTTTTGCGAGATCGAAGGGCGCCTTGCTCGTGATCGTTTTCCCATTGAAGCGGATCGTCCCCATCTTGACGGCGACGAGGCCCATGATCGCTTTGAGCGTCGTCGAGCGGCCGCTGCCGTTACGCCCTAAGAGCGCGACGACTTCGCCCGCGTCGACGGCGAGCGAAACGTCTTGCAAGATGTGACTCTTATCGTAATACGCGTTGACGAGTTCGAGTTCGAGCAGCGGTGTGCTCATGCGTGACCTCCGAGATATGCGCGCTGCACGGCTTCGTTCGAACGAATCTCTTGTGGCGTGCCGACAGCGAGAATTTGACCCGTTTGCAAGACGGTGATCGTCGTCGAAATTGCCATAATCACGTCGATGTCGTGCTCGACGAGCAAAATCGTGCGGCCGGGCGCGATGCGGACGATGAGATCGACGGTCGCATGCGTTTCCGTTGGCGACATGCCCGCGAGCGGTTCGTCGAGCAACAAGACTTTGGGATCGCGCGCGAGCACGAGACCGATTTCCAGCCGGCGTTGATCGCCATGCGAGAGATTTTCTGCGAGGCCGTTCGCGACCGACCGTAGGCCGATGTCGTCGAGAATCGATTCGGTCTTCCCCGCGAGATCGCCCATCTTCGCGCGTGAGGGAAAGAAGAAGCTCGCGGTTCCATCGTGCACGGCTTGCACGGCGAGCCGCACGTTCTCGTACACGGTGAGCTTCGCAAAAATATTCGTAATCTGAAACGACCGCGCGAGCCCCATGCGCGCGCGTTTGTAAGGCTCGAGATCGGTAATGTCTTTCCCGTCGAAAAAAATCTTGCCCGACGATGGTGGCAAGAGCCCCGAGAGTAGGTTGAAAAACGTCGTTTTGCCCGCGCCGTTTGGCCCGATGATCGTGCGCACGCCACCCGCGGGAATCTCGATCGTTACGTCGCTGACGGCTTTGAATCCGGAGAACGAACGCGTGAGATGTTCGGTTTTGAAGGCGTACTCGACGCTCATTGTGCGGCTCCGCGTGTTGGGATTTCTTCGGCGACTTCCGCTTCGACACGGGCCTGCTTCGAGAAAAGGCGGCGGAAGACGGCTTGCACGCCGTAGCGTCGGATATCTTCGAAGCCGCCGCCGATGCCGCGCGGTGCGAGAATGACGAAAAAGGCGAAGACGACGCCGATCGTTGCCGGCCAATATTTCGTAAGTCCCGCCACGCGATTCTGGAGATCCCAGTAGATGAACGCGCCGATCATCGGCCCCACGAACGTATTGATGCCGCCGAGCAACGACATCATCACGACGCGACCGCTGTAATCGATCGAGCCTGCATCGGGATTGATCGATTGCTGAAAATACGTCCAAAGCCAGCCCGCAACACCCGGGAAGATGGCGGAAAGAACGAACGCGTTCACGCGATATTTGTTGACGTCGTAACCGAGAAAACGCGCGCGTTGCTTGTTCTCGCGAATCGCGTGTAAGACCGATCCAAACTTCGAGTGAACGATCCAGTAGTTGCCAGCGACCGCGAGAAACGCGACGACGGCGGTGAAAATGTAGACGTGCGTGGCATCGGTGAGCCACCCATTTGGAATTCCGATGATATGCGGACGCGAGATACCTTGCAATCCATCCTCGCCGCCCGTCAGTTCGCTCCAACGAAACGCGATGAAGTAGACGACCTGCGCGAACGCCATGGTGATCATCGAATAATAGATGCCGCTCGAGCGTGGGACGATAATACGCCCAAGCGCCCAGGCCCAGAGCAGAACGATCGAGAGTGAAACGAAGAGCGCGAAGATGCCGTCATGCGATCCTGCAAAGACGAGATGCGCGCCGAAGAGCGTAACGTCGAAGCCTTTCGTCGCGAGTGCCGTGCCGTACGCGCCGAGCGCGAAAAACATCGAATGGCCGAACGAGAGTTCGCCCGTGTGCCCGAATAGTAGGTTGAAGCCGAGCGCGAAGAGCGCGAAAACGAGCACGGTTGTAGCGAGATCGATGAAGCCCGCGTGCACGGGGAATCGCGCTCCCGCAAACGGGTAGAGATCGAGCGTGCCGCCTGGCATCAAGAACGGCAACACGGCGAACGCGACCGCGACGGCGACGAGCGTTATCCACGCCTTTGGTGCGACGGGACGGATCACTCGAAGAGCCCTTCGACACCAAAGATACCGCGCGGCCGAACGAGCAGGATAACACCCATAATGATAAATCCGGTAAGTTCGACGGCGGGTGGATACACGAGTTCCATAAGACTCGAGAGAATGCCGATGATGAGCCCACCGACAATCGCGCCCCAGAACGATCCGATGCCGCCGACGATGACGATCACGAACGTAAGCACGATCCACTGCGATGCCAGATTCGGGATGATCGCATAAACGGGCGCTGCGAGCGCTCCGGCGAGGCCGGCCATGAACGAACCGAGTCCAAAGACCAGCGTGAACATGAACGGCATGTTGATCCCGAGGATCTTCACCATTTCGGCGTCGCGCGTGCCGGCGCGAATGATGACGCCGATATTGGTTTTATTGACGAGCAACCACACCGCCGTGAGAATCAATGCGGTCATGACGACGAGAAAGACGTCTTTATACACGGGGAACGAGAAGGCGCCGATATTGACCGAGCCGCTGAGCCAGTCCGGAAGTCCCGGATAGCGCACTGCATCGTCACCCCAAATTTTGCGGACTAGCTGCTCGAAGGCAAGCGCCGTTCCGTACGTCAGGAGCAACGTGTATTCGGGCAATCGGTTGTAGAGTGGCCGCACGAGGACGACCTCGAAAAGCATTCCGAATAGTCCGATGATGACGGCGGCAAGCAGCAGACTCGGGAAGAATCCGACGTGCGGGGCGAGCGTATACGCGACGTAGGCCCCCAGCATAAAAAAAGCACCGTGTGAAAAGTTGATCACGCCCATGAGGCCGAGAATAATATTCAGGCCGAGGGCGACCAAAATATACAACATGCCGAGCGTGATTCCGTTGACGAGTTGATCGCTAATCTGGTGAAGCACGCCGAGCGGTTCTGCGAGGGCGAGTCGCGAACCCCCGCCCCGACCGCACAGTCTTTCAAACGTACGGTCTTAAGGACAAAACGCGTCTCCACGTCATGTGTCCGTAGTCTTTGGTTTGTGCTGTGTACTTGGTACGCAGGAGTGCTAGGTCGTTCATAGCAACTGGTAGGGGTGCCGCCAACGAAAACTAACGGGAAGACGAGCGCTACCCCGAAGGCTACTCGGCCAAGCGACCTTACGAGAGAGATTTCGGTTGCCCCTGTGGCGGTGAAGCGAACACTGAAAATTTCGACCGTCTCGCACACCCTGGACTCACAGATCGCTGAGAGATTGCGGTATTTTGCGTTTCGCGAACGTATTAGTGAAAGCGCGGTTATCGAATTCGCGCTGCGTGGTTTCTTCCAGTCCGGTGACGATCCCGACCTTGGTGTGGTGCTGCGCGACGCGGGAGCCGCACTTCGCCGTAAGAGTTGAGTAATATTAGCAGGCCGCCCACCGACGGTAGTGAAGGCCTTCTTTTATGAAAACAAACGGGTCGTTGCCGAAACCGCAAGCTGCGGGTGCGAGCGAAGCGGTCGTTTCGATCGCCCAGGCGGGCGTGGCAGGCTCGATCGGGGCCGTCAAGCTCTCGGTCAATGTCACACGCGATATCGGGATTCGGCTTCGTAGGATCGCATTCGACGAACGCGTTTCGGAGAGTTCGATCGTCGAAATCGCACTCAACGGCCTTTTCGCCGACATGAGCGATGCGAAACTCGGCGAATTTTTACGGAGCCAGGGCGCATCGCTCCGACGTCCGGCGCGCGACTAGGCCGTTACGTTTTGCGGCGTCGACCGGCGCCGTTCCGTCGCAGAATGTCACCGAGAGCTGCGTCGTCGTTGTTCTGTGCGAAGAAGCTGATGAGTGAATGTTCGATGACGGCGCTTTCGCTAATACGTTGAAAAAACGCGAATTCTTCGAGCCGCTCTGCCAGGGCGATGCTCAGCGTATGCGAGACCTTCGCAACGCTACTTTGACGGGCAGGCGCCGGATCGGGACTCGCAACCGACAGGCGCTTTAATTTCGACGCCTCCACCGGTTTTTTGCGTGAATTCACTCGAAGACTATCCTGTATTTCCACGGCCTGGCCCGACCGGAAAAAATTTATTGGGTAGGAGTTGGTCGTACACACTAGATTCCAATTAGGATTACCTCCAGAAGCGCCATGCCCTCCTGGCGACGGCGGAAACTAAGTAGAGCGCGAAGCGTGTTCTTACTCCACACGGTGCTCGCCTGAGAACCCCCGAGATGGACAAAGGGGATAGCGGACGAGCCCGGCAAGTCGGTCGTACGTAGGTGCGCTCGAAGAACCGATGCTAGCGGTCAGGGAGTCTAAACGTCGTATGTCAATGTGGGAACCGTTCACCGAGCGCGCGAGGCGTAGTATCGTCCTCGCTCAAGAAGAAGCTCAACGTCTCGGGAATAATTACATCGGTACCGAGCATATTTTGCTCGGCATCATCTCCGAGGGCGAAAGTCTCGCAGCAAAAGTGCTCGAAACGCTCGGCGTAAATTTGGCGAAAGTCCGTCAGGAAGTCGAAGCGATCGTCGGCCGCGGCGGCCAAACCGTCCAACAAGAGATGGTCTTCACGCCCCGAGCGAAGCGCGTCATCGAGCTCGCATTCGAAGAAGCGCGACAACTCAATCACAACTATATTGGGACGGAGCACCTTCTCCTCGGCCTGATCCGCGAGGGTGAGGGCGTTGCCGCGCGCGTGCTCACGAACCTCGGCGTCGATCCCGCGAAGGTCCGCGTTCAAACGACGTCGTTGCTCGGTGCTGAAGGTCAACCCGTCGCACCGAAAGGGAAGTCGAAAACGCCGACGCTCGATGCGTATGGTCGCGATCTCACGACGCTTGCGCGCGATAACAAGCTCGACCCGGTTATCGGCCGCGCGAATGAAATCGAACGCGTCATTCAGATCCTCGCACGTCGTACGAAGAATAATCCCGCGCTGATCGGCGAGCCCGGCGTCGGCAAGACGGCGATCGCGGAAGGTCTCGCTCAGCGCGTCATCAAGGGCGAGGTTCCCGAACCCCTGCGCGACCGTCGCGTGATCACGCTCGATCTCGCGGGTCTCGTCGCCGGGACGAAATATCGCGGCGAATTCGAAGAGCGCATGAAACGCGTCATGGACGAAATCCGCGCGGCTTCGGGTGAGATCATTCTCTTTATCGACGAGCTCCATACGCTCGTTGGCGCCGGCGCCGCCGAAGGCGCGATCGACGCGTCCAATATCATCAAACCCGCGCTCGCGCGTGGCGAACTCCAGTGCATCGGCGCGACGACGCTCAACGAGTTCCGCAAGCACATCGAGAAAGATAGTGCGCTCGAGCGTCGCTTCCAACCGGTGATGGTCGGCGAGCCCTCGATCGACGAAACAGTCGAGATCCTCAAGGGCCTGCGCGACCGTTACGAAGCACACCATAAGGTCACGATCACCGACGAAGCGCTCGTCGCCGCGGCGAAACTTTCCGACCGCTATATTTCCGATCGTTTCTTGCCCGACAAAGCCGTCGACCTCATCGACGAAGCGTCGTCACGCGTGCGACTCCAAGCGACTCTCCCGCCGCCCGAAGTGCGCGCGATCGACGAAGAGATCCGTCGCGTCAAGATCGAAAAAGAAGCCGTCGTGAAATCGCAAGAATTCGAGAAAGCCGCATCGATTCGCGATCGCGAAGAGAAGTTGCGTCTCGAAAAGCAGCGTCTGGAAGCCGAATGGATCGAGAAAAAAGCGCTTAGCAACAAGACGATCAAAGTCACCGAAGACGATATCGCGCACATCGTTTCGTCGTGGACGCGCATCCCGGTGCAAAAACTCGCGGAGGCCGAAACGGCCAAGCTGCTCACGATGAAAGAGCAACTCCACAAACGCGTCATCGGCCAAGACGAATCGGTCGAAGTCGTCACGCGTGCGATCCGTCGCTCGCGCGCCGGTCTCAAGAATCCCAAGCGCCCGATTGGTTCGTTCATCTTCCTCGGACCCACGGGTGTCGGGAAGACGGAAGTCGCGCGTTCGCTTGCGGAGTATCTCTTCGATGATAGCGAGTCGATGATCCGCATCGACATGTCGGAATACATGGAGAAATACGCGGTCTCACGGCTCGTCGGCGCACCTCCGGGATACGTCGGCTACGAAGAGGGCGGTCAACTCACCGAGGCCGTGCGACGCCGTCCGTATTGCGTCGTCCTCCTCGACGAGATCGAGAAAGCGCACCCCGACGTCTTCAACTTGCTCTTGCAAGTGCTCGAAGACGGTCGCCTCACCGACAGCCAAGGCCGTGTCGTCGACTTCAAAAATTCGGTCATCATCATGACGTCGAACGTCGGCGCCTCCGGCATGCAGACGACGACCGATATCGGTTTCCGGCCGCAGAAGTCATCGGGCGAACAAGACCAGGCCGCGTACGAGAAGATGAAGACAAAAGTGCTCGACGAGGTCAAGCACACGTTCCGGCCCGAGTTCATCAATCGCGTCGATGAGATCGTCGTGTTCCATCAGCTCAACCGCGAGCAGATCGAACAGATCGTCTCGCTCGAACTCGAGAAAGTCGTGCGCGAAGTGAAAGCGCAAGAGATGTATCTCGAGGTCGTCGAGGAGGCGAAGGCGCTTCTGGCTCGCAAGGGCTGGGATCCGCAATTCGGTGCGCGACCGCTTCGTCGCGCGATCCAACGCGAAGTGGAAGACGAATTGGCTGAGGAGATGCTCAAGGGCAATTTCACCTCGGGCGATCGCATCCTCGCCGAAGTCTCGCCGGACAATCCGGAGAAACTGCGCTTCTCGAAAATCCCCAACGTTGAGCCGCCTGTGGCGCCGCCGCCGGAAATCTCCGTCGGATAAGTCCACTCAGCGCTTCACTCGATGCCCGCACCGTAACTCGATGCGGGCATCGAGCCGTTCGGACCGCGTGTGCGCGGCCGGGAGACTCACCAACTGACACCGTTCGCTACCTGGCGTTCGCGCCTACCCGCGACCATCGGCTCGTGGTTCGCTCGTGATCTCGTTCAGATCGCAACGTCGCTCGTCGAGGCCAAGCGCGTGACGCTTCGCGCCGTTGAAGATCTCAAGATCGAATCGAGTGTGAAAGATCAGCGTGGCGGGCGTGATGTCGCCATCGAGTGGGGGACGGGCACGGGGCCGCTCGCACTGCGCGCCGTCTGTTCGTGTGGCGGGAGCGGCATCTGCGAACACGTCGTCGCGACGCTCGAAGCCGTGCGTTCGCAAACCGAACTCGAAGAAGCGACACCGGCGACCTCGGAAGTCGATTTAAGTTGGCTACCGACCGCGCGGATCGAATCGAAAGCGATTCGCGCACGATCCGTGTGGCCCGTCTTCTCATCGCCCGACGGCGTGTCGCTCTCGGCGATGCTCGTCTTGGACTCGCCGCGTTTGCGCGGTGCCAATCGTGATGCCCCGTCGATCCTCGCGATGATGGATGCGACACCACTCGACGATTGGGACGAACTCGATCGCGAACTCATGCGCGATGAGGCGGTGCTGGAAGCCTTCGCGGGTCGCAACGTCCAGCGGGCGCTGGCCCGCGCGCTGTTCCGACTCTCTCGCCATCCGCGCTTGCGCTTCGACGACGAGCCGAATCTGTCGCGTCATCCCTCCGAGTTGCCGGATTTCCGTATCGATCTCCGCGGCCTTACGCTGCGTGCCGTGCGACGCGGGACGTCGTTCTTACCGTCGTTCGAGACGGTCGATGGTGCGCGCGTTTCACCGAAAGACGTGTTCTTACTCGATGGCCCGCCGACGTGGGTCGCGACCCCGCGCGCAGCTTACCTCGTCGATGGCACGTTCGACGCAAAGCGCGCGATCGAAGCGGCGCGCGCGATGAACGGCTCCGTGCCCGACGCACCCCTGACGCCGCGCACGATCGCTCGCGTCGCCCCGTTTCTTACGAAAGAAGATCGCGGCGCGCTCGGCATCGCGGATGCCGCAAACCCCGGAGCGGAAATCGCGCTCGGGTGGACGAGCGGCGCGCTCGTCGCCCCGATCACGTTCATCGATCGCGCGTCGGAGGCGCGATCGCCATATGCGGCGCTTGGTGCGATCGCACCGTACGGCGAGAAGTTCGTGCGCTTTACGGCGGAGTTCGCCGCGAGTCTGCGTACGCGGATGATCGAAGCCGGTTTCGTGCCACGCTCATCCGATGGCTTCGCGTTACACGGCACGGATCGCGCGGCAAATTTCGTGCGCGACGTGCTCCCGACGTGGGACGATCTCGAGCGCCGACTCGATCCGGGTCTCACCGATCTCGTTCGCGGCAAGACCGATCTCGATATCAACGTGAGCGCCGAGCGCTCCGGCGAAGACGCAAATTGGTTCGAGCTCAAAGTCGACGTCTTCGTTGGCGGCTCGGGCGAAGCGCTCACGCAAAAAGAACTTGCCGCGCTGCTTTCATCGAGCGGTCGCTTCGCCGAAGTGCGCGGAAAGCTCGTCGATGTCGAAAAG
>JAYTXC010000081.1:0-4702 GCA_043743145.1 Rhodospirillales bacterium | reverse complement strand
ATCGAAACCAACGACGACATCGTCGTCGTCGACTGCGGCCTGATGTTCCCCGATGACACGATGTTCGGCGTCGACGTCGTCATCAACGATTTTTCGTATTTACGCGAAAATAAAGACAAGTTTCGCGCGCTGCTCGTCACGCACGGCCACGAAGACCACATCGGCGGCATCCCGTACCTGCTGCGCGAATTCGATATCCCCGTCGTCGGCACGCCGCTCTCGCTCGCGCTGATCCGCGCGAAAATGCGCGACAACAAATTCAACGATAAGAAGTTCGTCGCCGTGCAACCGGGCGACGTCGTGCGCTACGGCAATATCGAAACCGAGTTCGTGCACATCAACCACAGCCTCGCCGGCTGCTGTGCGCTCGCGATCTCGACGCCGCTCGGCACGATTTTTCACACGGGCGATTTCAAGTTCGACCAAACGCCGATCGACGGTCGTCCCGCCGATTTTGCGGCGATCGCCGGTATCGGTGAAGACGGCGTCCTTGCGATGCTCTCGGATTCGACCAACGCCGAACGTCCGGGGCACACGCCGTCGGAACGGATCGTCGGCGATGCGTTCGCGAACATCTTCGCGCGTGCGGCGGGCCGCATCATCGTCACCTCGTTCGCATCGAACGTGCCGCGCATCCAACAGGTCGTCGATAACGCGATCCGTTTCAATCGGCGCATCGCGTTGCTGGGCCGTTCGCTCACCAACGTCGTGCATTACTCGACCGATCTCGGCTATCTCAAGATGCCGCAAGATCGGATGATCCGTCTCGAAGACGTCGATAAATATCCGCCAAACGAAGTCGTGATCATCACGACGGGTTCGCAGGGCGAACCGATGTCGGCGCTCTCGCGCCTCGCCGTTCGCGATCATCCACGCATGAAGATCATCGCGGGCGATACCGTCGTGATCTCCGCGACGCCGATTCCCGGAAACGAGAAGAGCGTCGGTAAGACGATCAATAATCTCTATCGTCTCGGCGCGACGGTCATTCACGGCACGTCGGCGGGTACCGCGCACGTTTCGGGGCACGCATCGCAAGAAGAGCTCTTGTTGATGCTCAATCTCGTGCGACCGAAGTATTTCATTCCGATTCACGGCGAGTATCGCATGCTCGTCACGCACGCGGGCCTCGCGCAAAAGACGGGCGTCGAAGAAAAAAATTGCTACGTCATCGAAAACGGCGACGTCGTGCAATTTACGAAAGCGGGCGCGGAGAAAGTCGGCAAGACCTATGGCGGCAACGTCATGGTCGATGGCAGCGGCGTCGGCGATATCGGTGAAGCGGTCTTGCGCGATCGCAAGCATCTTTCGATCGATGGCATCATGATGGTCGTCGTCACGGTCGATGCCGAAGAAGCGCGCGTCGTCGCGGGGCCCGATCTCGTGACGCGCGGCGTCTTTTATTTACCAGAATCGGGTGACGTGATGAGCGAACTCGAGAAGAAGGTCGGCGACGTGCTCGCGGGTTGCAGTGCCGAGGGCATTCGCGATGTCAACACGGTCAAGGAACACATCCGTCAGGGTCTTTCGAAGGCGATCTACGAGAAGACAAAACGGAAACCGATCGTCATCCCGGTCGTGATGGAAGTCTAGCTCGCGCGGCGAGGTACGGCAGTGAAGAGGCCCGTTCGCAAATGCGACGGGCCTCTTCATTGTCCGTGAGCGGCGACGGCAACGACTGGTTCACCTCGACGAGGTACGCTCGCATGAATGATATGTCAGTCGAATTGAAGCGTCGCCCGTTCACCGTCTTCGAGTAGCATCATCTGTCTTGGAAAAAATTCCCGATATGCTCCTCGTTGCCGATGCATTCATCGACGTGCGGGACGACTGATCGCGGGCGAACGGGAACGCATTTGGCGAAAGGTCACCGACCGTCGCCTTGACAAAGCGCGAGCACAATGAAGAGCCGAAAATCGAGCACGACCGAGGCGGTTGCGCAGGCGAAATCGCCGTCCGAATCAGCGCTCGCGAGCGCACGGGCGATGCGCGGGTTTGACCCGAACTTGACCGATGATGCCGTCGTCGTGATCGCAATCGCGATCGACGAGAACGCAGTCGCGGGCGCGAGCCTCAACCCAAAGAAAAAACGGCTGCGTAACGCCGCCGAACCGGTAACGATGTTTGTGGTAAAGCCGCGATGACTCCAGACGATATCGCGTTCGCCGATGCGACGACACTCCAGCGGCTCATGGCATCGCGATCCATTTCCTCGCTCGAATTGACGAATCTCTATCTCGCGCGGCTAGAGAAATACGGCGCCGCCTACGGCGCCGTCGTGACGATCATGCACGACCGCGCGCGGCGCGAGGCGAAACGCGCCGATCGCGAACGGGTAGCCGGGCGCGTGCGAGGACCGTTGCACGGCATCCCCTATGGCGCGAAAGATCTGCTCGCGGCGGTCGGCGCACCGACGACGTGGGGAGCTGCGCCGTATCGTAAGCAGCACTTTGATTTTGATGCAACGGTCATCAAACGATTGCACGATGCGGGGGCGGTGTTGCTTGCGAAGCTCGCGATGGTCGAACTCGCGGGTGGCTTCGGCTACGATGAAGCCGACGCATCGTTTACCGGTCCCGGCCGCACGCCGTGGAATCGCGACTACTGGAGCGGCGGATCCTCGAGCGGTTCGGGCGCCGCGGTCGCTGCGGGCCTCGTCGGCTTTGCGATCGGCTCGGAGACATCGGGTTCGATTCTCTTCCCGGCGACGAGTTGCGGTGTGACGGGCTTGCGACCGACGTACGGACGCGTGAGCCGTTACGGTGCGATGGCGTTGTGTTGGACGCTCGATAAGCTCGGACCGATGGCACGGTCGGCACGCGATAGCGAGGCGATCTTGCGCGCGATCGCTGGTGCGGATCGTAACGATCCGACGGCCATCGACCGGCCCTTTACCGCTTCACGGCGACGGCCGCGTATCGCTATTCTCGCGAAAGCGACGCAGAAAATCATGCCGGCCGTCAAAGCGAACTTCGAGCGTTCGCTTGCCGTGCTCGCAGAATTCTGCGATCTCGTTCCGGATGTCGCGTTGCCGAATCATCCGTACGGCTCGGCCGTGCAAACGATCGTGCACGCCGAGGGCGCCGCCGCGTTTCGCGATCTCATCGAAAGCGGCCGCGCTCGCGAACTCCGCGCGAAAGCCGACCGCACGGGCGGATACGTCGCCTACGCGACGCGCGCGGTCGACTACATCGACGCGCTACGCCAGCGCACGATCATGATCGCCGATTTTGAGTCGGCGTTTGGCGCGTACGATGCGATCGTCTCGCCAACGTTGCCGACGGTCGCGTATCCGATTGCATTGCCGTTTACGATGGCGTATCTGAAATACCCGGGCACGGTTAGCCTCATCGAAGCGGGTAATCTCACGGGCAGGCCCGCGATTGGATTTCCGAACGGCTTCGGCGAGCACAGTCTGCCGACGGGGATCGCGCTGCTCGGTCGACCGTTTGGTGAAGCAAAACTCACGGGCATCGTCCGCGCATACCAGAGCCGCACGGACTTTCACGAACGACGACCGACGCTCGTGGCGTAGCAAAAGAAAACGGGGTCCGGCGCACCCGACCCCGTTTTCTTTAACGGCCACCACGGCCGCCGACTGGAATTTAGTAGATCGCGTCCGTGTTGGGTGAGAACGAGATATCGGCTTGTCCCGCAACGCCAACCAAGGTTGGTGTCTGCTGGAGAATGCCGGGCGGCCCCGCTTCGAAAGCCGGATAGTCGACCGCGATGCATGAGACCGAGTATTCGTCTTTCGCGACGATCGTCGGTGTCGACTTGCCGTTGACGATCGGGCCGAGGTTGGCACCGAACGTTGCTGTTACGGGGCCCGCACCTTGCGCGACGACGGTGTAGAACGTCCCGGTGGTGACGTCGGTGAGGTCGACGAGCGTTTCCGTCGTACCCACCGGCGGGACGCAGGTCGCCGTGCCGCCGCCCGCACCGTCAGGCGTAAATTTCGGCGTAGAAACGAGTCCCAGTCCCGTCGCGTTCGCGATCGTTCCCGGCGTGCCGACGATCGTCGCGCCCGACGTGTTCGACGACGAAACGTTGATCGTGAAGCCGTAGGTCCCAACCACGGGCGCAGCGGCAAACGTCGTGAAGCCTTGCGTGTACCCCGTGAAGCCCGATGGGAACGTGCCCGTGCGAACGTTGGGATAGGCGGGCGGTCCGCCGCGGAACTCGATCGGCTTTGGCTTCGAGTTTGCGCCGGTCAGCGTTCCCGACGAATCGTAGAAGGCGCCAGCGTAGATACCGAAGTTCGGCGCGCCCGACGGGTCACTATTTTGCGGAGCGAAGCCGTACGTGAATGCACCACCCGACGTATCGAAGGTCGATTTCACGGCGGTCGTGCCAAACGGAACTTGCGGCGAACCCGTGATGTGGTTCGTGCCGCCATCGGTTCCGCCCTGACCCGCGGGCACGAGAAAGCCCGATGGTCCGACGATCGACGGCGTATTTGCGAGCGTCCCTGAAAGGCCGTTCGGCTGACGGAAAGTCTCGACCACGTTGAGGCCTTTCGAGCCGTCAACGAAGGTCGCGACGCCGACCGCGAGTTGTGCCTTATTCGTGTTGAGATTCACCGACGTGAACCCCGGGACGCTGTTGGATTGTCCCGAGGTGCAGCCGGCGCTAAGGGCTAGCGCTGCGATGAGTCCTAGCCGCGGGTTGAGGTGTCGCATGCGATCCCTTCTTAGAGTTT
>JAYTXC010000080.1:0-18675 GCA_043743145.1 Rhodospirillales bacterium | reverse complement strand
TTCGGCTTCCACGACCTCGTCGATCGAGACGTTGTAGAGGAAGAGAAATTTATGCCATTCGCCCGGTAGCGTGTTGCGTTTAACGCGAATCCACGGGATGTATTTCGGCGCCTTCGGCTTACGACGCAGCGGCATGTTCGCGTGTTCGGGCGTGCGGTTGTTCTTGCGGTTATTGCAGCGCATGCACGCGCAGACGAGATTTTCCCACGTCGAAGGGCCGCCTTTACTTTTGGGTAGCACGTGGTCGACGGTCATGAGGCGCTCGCCGCGCAGACTGCAGTACTGGCATTGGTAATCGTCGCGCAACAGGATATTTTTCTTGGTGAGCGCGACCTTCTGCATCGGCCGCCGGATGTAGTAGAGCATGCGGATGATCGAGGGCATCCGCATCTCGTACGTGGGCGAACTGAGCATTTGCGAGCGTCCGTGGACGACTTCGGCCTTCCCGGAAAACAAGAGTTTGACCGCACGTTGAAAACTCGTGATATTGAGGGCTTCGTAGGTGAAATTCAACACTAAAACGTCGGTCACGGTCGCCTTTCTTTCCGAAGCGTACGGGCGGCTAAAACGCGAGAAGCGAGGCTCATGTGCCTCGCTTCTTGACGTAAGAAAGTCGCAAATCGGTGAGCATCCTTGCGATCTCGGCCCGCTCGTCTCCGGGTAACCTCGCCGATATTCGGTCGTACGCGCGCCCGGCAATGTCGATTGCGATCTCGGCGTCGTCGAGACGTTTCGCCACATCACTGTCGGGAGTGGAAACTTCCAAAAGACCGTGCGCGACGAAGGCTAGGTTCGCAACGACCTCAATCATGACGATCTCGATCGACGGCACCGTCGTCGTGTTCGGCTGATCTGCCATGATTCACATCTTCAGCCGCGCTGGCCGGGCTTCCTCGCATGAAGCGTGTAACGGTGGGGAATGGTACATCGAGCCCGACCCCTGGTCGCTCCCCTGCGGCTCGCTTTCGGCATGCTCGTACTCACGGCCGTCGGGGTCCAGTTCGGCGGCGCTTCGCAGAAGCCCGACTTTCACCCCGCCAATTTCTTCGGCTTCTTTACTATTTTGAGCAACACGTTTGCGGCGCTCGTTTTTCTCTACAGCGCGGGACGCTCGCGCGAACGCCTCCACGGGCTTGAGGTTTTGCGCGGCGGAGCGACGCTCGCGATGGCACTCGTCGGAATTATTTTTTCGGTCTTGCTCGCGAAGCTCGATTCCGAAGTCATTCAATGGGTGAATATCGTCCTACATTATGTGATGCCGATTGCTGTGGTCGTCGATTGGCTTGCCGTTCCGCCCTCGACGCGGCTCGAACTTCGCGACGTCGGTTTTTGGGTCGCGTTTCCGGCGGCATACGTCGTCTACACGCTCGTGCGCGGATCGATCGTACACTGGTATCCATATCCGTTTCTAAATGTGGACGTTATCGGATACTCAGGCGTCGCCGCCTACGTCGTCGGCATCCTCGTCTTCACCGTGATCCTCGCGACGATCGTCCGCGCCGTCGGAAACGCGCGCCAAACTTCAATGAGCGACGAAGTTCGTTCGAATCTCCCCGGATAATTCGGCTTTCTTCGTTTTTTTATCGTAGACGCAAATGGCCGACGAGAGCCCGGGAAGCTGCGCGAGACCTTTGGGCGATTGGGTACGGCCATAGACTTGGACGATTCCGTAACTCGCGCTCCCAAACGCATCGACGAGTACGATCGGATCGGTGAACCGTGATTTCGCAAGCGTCGTACACGTCTTCGCGACATCGACCTTAAACGTCGCGTAGGCGGCATCGGAAGAAGCGCACGCGACACCTGACGACCATGCGAAGGCGAGCGTGCAAAATGACGCCAGGACTGCATAACGACACACGCGTGTTTCCTCCGAGATGCTGGAAACGGTGACCATCCGACGCATTGCCCGTCGTCGCCTACCGCCAATATTCGAATCGTGCGTACCCCGGACGAAGTTACGCTTGAACCGCCACCGCGTGACGCGAGCCGGCGATCATCTCGAGAAAGTAGCCGTGGACGCGTGAATCGGTCGTAAGTTCCGGGTGGAACGACGTCCCCATCACGTTCCCCTCGCGCACGAAGACGCCGTGACCGCCGTGCGAAGCCAGAACCTCAACGCCAGTCCCAGCACGTTCGATCCACGGCGCGCGAATAAATACCGCGGGAAAAGCGATTGGGCCGAGTGCGGGGATGTCGAGCGGCACTTCTTCCGAGGCGAGTTGCCGACCGAAAGCGTTTCGGCGCACCGTGATATCGATGAGGCCGAGCGTACGCTGATCGAGCCCCGCAACGTTCGTTGCGGCGACGATCATGCCCATGCACGTGCCCCAAAGCGGCAATCCCGCGCGCACGTGGGCGACGAGCGGTTCGACGAGCCCGAAGCGCTCGAGCAATCGAATGACGGTCGTCGACTCCCCGCCGGGGATCACGAGCCCGTCGATGTGGTCGAGTTGCTCGATCGTTTTGACCCGCAACGTCTGCACGTCGAGTTGATCGAAAATCGCGATGTGTTCGTCGACATCGCCCTGGAGGGCGAGAACGCCGACGACCGGCGGCCGCCTACGTTCCAGGCCGTCGCGCATTAGTTCCCGCGCACGCTCATGAGTTGCTTCTCATCGAGTTGGCGGATATCGACGCCGTCCATCGGCTTCGCGCCCGCAAGCGTCATCGATGCTGCGACGATCGCTTTGGGATCGTTGAAGTGCGTTGTCGCGGCGACGATCGATTTCGCATATTTGAGGGCGATATCGGGATTAACTTTCGGGAAGCCGTTGTCGTCGTACTCGGGAACCCCGTTCTTGTAAACTGCGGCCGCTTTGAAGATGCCGCTGCCGACGAAGATGCCTTCAGCGCCGAGTTGCATCATGAGTGCGGCATCGGCTGGTGTCGAGACGCCGCCCGCGCAAAAGAGGACGACGGGCAACTTCTTCTCACGGGCAACATATTGGACGAGATCGAGCGGAGCACCGATATCGCGAGCGCGTCGCACGAGCTCTTCTTCCGGCATGGCGCCGAGTTCGGCGATCTGATCGCGAATCGTGCGCATGTGGCGCACGGCTTCGACGATGTTGCCGCTGCCCGCTTCGCCCTTGCTGCGAATCATCGCCGCGCCTTCAGCGATACGTCGCAATGCTTCGCCGAGATCTTTCGCGCCGCAGATGAACGGTACGTCGAATTTATTCTTGTCGATCTGATACTTGTCGTCGGCGGGCGTGAGCACTTCAGATTCGTCGATGTAATCGACCCCGAGCGCCTGGAGGCATTGCGCTTCCGCAAGATGGCCGATTCGAGCCTTCGCCATCACGGGAATCGTCACCGTATCCATGATGCGCTGGACGAGCGCGAGATCGCTCATGCGCGCGACGCCACCATTGAGGCGAATGTCGGCGGGGATGCGCTCGAGGGCCATGACGGCAACGGCGCCAGCTTCTTGCGCGATCGCGGCCTGCTCGGCCGTGACGACGTCCATGATGACGCCGCCCTTGAGCATCTGCGCCAAACCGCGCTTGACCGTGACGGTGCCTTTTTGCGATCCCGATTCATTCACGTTCGTGTTCTCCCTCATGACATTCCCATGCCGCATGCGGCACTAGTGTCCCTATCTTATCAGGGCCGAACAACCAGCATGGTAGTGACGCTTAGGGGTTGAGACTCGGCTGCGAAACGGGCGGCAGCGTGGGATACGGCCGTGGTGCGGTGCTCTTTTGCGGGGCGAGCGTTTGCGTGGGGTCGGGCGCGATCGTCTCCTCGGGCGCATGCGAGACGATCGGGAGCGGAAGTGCGGGCGATGTATAGGTCGTATTTGGGGTCGCAGGCACCGCGTCAGCCGTCGGCTCGTCGGTCGCGTTCTTCGTCGCCCCATCGCCTTTTTTGCCAAGGGGATCCGGGGTGTTCAATCGCCGCGGCGGTCGCGGGGTCGCGATGGGTTCGGGCTCGGGTGTGATGCGCGGATCCGGAAACGCGGGGTCGGTCGCGACGGAGAGCACCTGGCGCCGTTTCCACAGCGCACGGCTCTGCGGCGAATCCGAGGCTCCCGCCGACGGCGTTGGGATCGGCGTCGCGGCGGCCCCGGCGCCGCGCGACGAAATCTGGCCGAGCACGCGATTCCCCATGTTGTTACCGACGAGAATCGCGATGACGAGCACGAGCGCCCCCATCACGAGCACGATGCTCAACCCCGGCCGCTTCCCGCTCACGCAGGCACGCCCGCAAAGATTTCGCGGTCGATGGGCGTGCCCGCGAGCACGAGTTGCACCATCTCACCGGGCGCGAGGTTTGCGTGGCGAATCACGCCGCGAAATTCGATCGAGACATCACGCGCTGCATCGAGCAAGTTACACACGAACGCTCGCACGGCGCCCCCTTCGTCTTCGAATGCAATCGCGCCGACTTCGATCGGCGATGTCGCGATCTCGTCGCTGATATCGACGCCTGCGTAGATGCAACGGTACGGCTCTTCAGCCGAGGCTTCCCGCATATCGCCGAAGATGCACCCCGAAGTCCGATCGATCACGTACGTGCAGCGCTCGCCGCCCAAACGTACGCGCACGCCCGCCGACCACGACCAGCCCGTCGGCAAATGCGGTGAGAGATGCGGCCGACCGCTCGTCCGATAGCCGTCGATACCGCCGACCGTTTCGGCGACGGCCCAGAGATATTTCGCGCCCGTCCAAGGCGAGAGATACATACCCCGATTGGTGAGCGATCCACCATCGAACCACTCGGCAAATTGGCCCGGCACGGCATTCCGGCGCGCGCCTTCTTCCATCGTCGCATAGATCGTCTCGAGCCACAGCGCGCTCTCATCCACGAAGCCGTTGCGCGCGAGTGCGACGGCAAACCAAAGCGTGAGATCGGGCCAAATGCCGCCGAGTAAGCCGAATCCGTGCGAGGGAAAATACCACGAATCCGCGGTGGAGATCGTGCGCAAACCGACGGGCGTGACGAAGTCGGCTTCGAGCAACCGCTGCAGGATCGCGCGACATTGCTCGGGGTTGGCGATACCGAATAGCACCGGGAAGATTTCATCGGCCGTAAACGTGTCTTGGTAGTTGCCGTCTTTATCGTAGTTCAACACGAATTCGCCCGTGTCGAGGTTGAAGAGATGCGCCATCATCTTTTCGCGCAGACTCGCCGCTTCGCGCGCGAAGCGCTTCCAATTTTCGCGATCCTCGACGACCGCGCAGAGCGTCGCTGCCGCTTCGAGGGCGAAGACGCATTCCGCGTTGATCTCGGTAACCGCGCCATCGAGCGTGTAAAACGGAATGATGTTGCGCCACGAGGCGATCCCGTACATATCGACGCCCTTCGCGTTGCACCACACGAGGCCGTTGGCATCTCGCTGCGAGAGAATGTAGTCCGCGATTTTCACGACGGTTGGAATGAGATCGCGCACCCACGCATCGTCGCGCGTTGCGTTGTAGTGATGGAGGATCGCGACGAGATGGAGCGGTGTATCGTCGTTGATATTGAGATCGTAGGACGTATTGAAGCCGCTACTCCCGCGCACGTATTCCACGACTTGGCCCGATGGTTCGAGATAGCGATTGAAGACGTCGATGGCATCGCGGCTGAATTGCGGTAGAAAATAATCGAAGCCGTGCACGAACCACGAGGTATCGCGCGAGACGAGAATATCCGAGGGCGGTGAGTTCGTGGAACCCCAGCCTTTGGGATACTCTTTGATGATGCGCAGCATATTCGCTTTCGCCCACACAACGCCGCGACTCACGACCGGTGAGGGCACGAGAAAGCGCGCGTCTTTCAGCGCGTTTGCGTAGTAGGTTTGCGTCGCATCGAGGGCGTGTGGGTCGGCGAGGAGATCGTCGATCGTCGCGCGCGCGGCATCGCGGCCGGCGTTATCGTAGACGACCGCGATGCGGAGCGACGTGCGTTCGCCCGGTCCGACCCGCATGCGATACTCGAGGGCACCGAAGATCCGGCCTCGTACGGTCGCGGCGAGTTCGGGCGTTACTTCCGTGAGTTGCGCGTCTTCTAAAAGCGTGCCGCGCCGCATCGCTTGGTGCAAGACGGCCTCGCGCACCGCGCAAACGGCGGCATCGGGCGCGCGCGAGGCACCCCAGAGACGTGCGGCACCCGACTCTTCGTTAAGCGCGCAGAGGTAGCGGCCATCGCGCTGGACGTGGACCTCCGTTTCGGGTTCGCCGTAAAAGCGTTGCCCCACCATGAGTGCCGAAGGGAAAATCGCCGCATCGACGGGTTCGAGACTCGCGTTGTGGAGCGAGATCTCGACGACGAAGGCTACGGCACGATCGTGGCGCGGGCCGTGCGGAACGTAGAAACACTCGGTCACGCGCAAACGATCGTCGAGCCCGAATTCGGAGATCTGCGCGTACGGCAGAAACGTAAAAGTTCGTTCGATCTGATACGGAAAGATCGTGCGATCGCGATCGCGTAAGCGATATGCGACTTGATGCGTGCCGAAAATGATGCGATCGCTATCGGCATCCCACAACCCGCGGATACCGCCTTTGGGCGTGCACGACGCGAACGTTTTGAAGTTGCCGAGCGTCAGCCCGAACGGCGTCTCGGATTCGGAGAGCACGTAGGCGCAGAATTCGTTGTGTTGGGCATCGTAGGAGGGCGTCATAGAGCGTTGCGGAGGCTTCGGAGCGCGCGCGAGCATGCCCGCCTTCCGCGAGGTGCGCGACGCGCCTCTGCGAAGCATCGCAAGCGTGCTCAGGCTGCTCGCTCCCGCCAAGATCAACGTCACGCTCGAAATTCTCTCGCGCCGCGACGACGGGTATCACGCTCTGCGAAGCGTGATGATCCCGATCGCGCTGTACGACGAAATCGACATCGTGCCGAGCGAGCGGACTCGCTTCGAGACGAGCGATGCGTCGCTCGACTCGGATAATCTTGTGATGCGCGCACTCGCCGCGAGCGGCATTGCAACGACGCATGCCGTGCACCTTGGCAAGAAGATTCCCGTCGGCGGCGGGCTCGGCGGCGGTTCGAGCGATGCCGCAGCCGTACTGCGCGCCGCGATGCGCGGCGAACTCGGGGCGACACCGTCCGCAATCGATTGGATCGCGATCGCCGCGAAGCTCGGCTCGGACGTGCCGTTTTTCTTGGTGGGTACGGGCGCTCTCGTGGAGGGGTACGGCGAACGCGTCACCGCGATGGGCGCGCTACCGCCGTGGTGGGTCGTGGTCGTGCGACCGCACGCGTTCGTCGCGACGGTGGATGCATACCGACGCCTCGACGACGCGCGCACGCGCGTGGCCGTGCCGTCGCGTGCGCGCGCGACGAGTGCATCGCTCGCGGCCGTCGACGCGCTACAACGCAAGGATTTTGCGGCACTCGATGCTTCACTGGTCAACGATTTCCACGATCTCGTGCTCGGCGCGTACCCCGACGTCGCACGCGCGTACGCTGCGTTCGTCGCCGCGGGTGCGCCGCGCGTGTTGCTCTCGGGATCGGGGTCGTGCCTCTTCGCACTTTTCGAAGACGAAACGCACGCACGCGCGGTTGCCGCCGCGATCGATGCGTCGGTTTGCGAAACGGTTTTCGCCGTGGCATTTCATCGCGATGACGCATGGCGGTGACGATTGCGGCCGTCGTTCTCGCAGGTGGGCCGCCCGATGAGGTCTCCGCGCTCATGCCGGGCTTTCCCAATAAGGCGTTCGTGCCAATTGTGGGTGTAACGCTCGTCGCGCGAACGATCGCTTCGCTGCGTTCGTCGGCGCTGGTCGGTCGGATCGTCGTCGTCGCACCGGTCTCGGCGCATGAGGATCCCGCACTCATCGACTCAGACGAACGGCGCGCCGACGGTGCGACGATGACCGAGAGCCTGCGCTCGGGCCTTGCGGAACGCGACCCCGACGAGCTGGTGCTCGTGGTCGCGTCGGATCTACCGATTCTCTCACGCGCGGCCATCGATGAATTCGTCGCAATCGCACGGAGCCGCAATTGCGATCTCGCGTATGCGTGTTTGGAGAAACGGACGCATCAGGCGGCGTATCCGGACGTACCGCATACGTGGGCGCGCTTCCGCGACGGTTCGTATTGCGGAGGTGGTCTCATCGCGATGCGTCCGCGCGCGCTCGATCGCCTCGCGATGTTCCTCGGTCGTTTGGGCGCGGCGCGGAAATCGCCGCTCCGACTCGCTGGTATTTTCGGGTTTCCGACGCTCGTGCGTTACGCGGTGGGCCAGCTCTCGATTGCTGATGCCGAGCGACGCGGCTGCGCGCTCGTCGGCATCTCGGTCGCCGCCATCGTTAGCACGCACGCGGAGATTGCCGTCAACGTCGATCGCGCAAGCGACGTTGCGATCGCTGAGCGAATCGTCAATCGTATGGCACGGTAGCCGCTCACCACGTGCATAGCGTGCTCAAGGCTGCAATGGTCTTCGCGTCTTCCGGCTGGCCCACCGGACGCGAGTACGTTGCGCGGTAGACGGTGTCGCCCGCCACGTAGAGGGTATCGACGAATTCCAACGGCGGGTCATCGTTGATTTTTTTGTAGGAGAGTAACCACCCGACGCGCTTTCCGCGGCAGATTTTTTTCGCTTTACTGACGTATATCTTGGCACCCTCATCGTGGAGATTCCCGAGGATGTCGTGAACGGCATCTTGGAGCGTGGGCCCACTCATATACGTCGTTTTCAAGTGTAAGAGAAAGACACGCGGAACGATCGCACCTCGTGCTTTTTTAAAATCAAGCCAGAGCGTCGTATCGGCCGCCGCGCCATTCGCGAAGTCTTGCTTATCCCAGTTCGTCGGCATCTTGAGCGCGGCGTTCTGATTCGTCGTGAACGACATCGACGGCGAACCCGCAAGATCCCGAATCGGCTTCGACGAAACGGCGATCTTTCTTGGGGCTCGTCGCTTCTGCGAGGTAAGCCGCTGCGGCGGGAGCGCTTGGATTACCGCACGTTTCGGTAGCGCCGGCCGTCGTCGCGCGCGAGGATGCCGAACGCTTCGATGTTCGATACGCAACGTTGAAGCGACGATCTCGTCGTTCCGAGCATTTATATGTAATGAAAGATGAGGATACGCTAGCCACAAAGTGTTGAGCACGACTGAGGCGAGTAGAGCAAAAAAATACCTCTGGCGGCCGCTCCCCCTCTGCCTTACTTTCATATCGTCATATTAACGGTCGTACGCATCTCGCCCCGTAGGATGATCTGCCTCGTTCCGCTTCGGTCAATTCGAATCGATAAAGCGGCATCTTTACTCGAACGGGTTCGTTCCCACGATCCGAACGCAACAGATCGTATGCGCGAAGTGTGCGCTCGCTGGCATCTTCGTCGCGGCGATTGTAAGCACGCGCGCATAAATCGCAGGGAAGATCGATCTCGCGAGTAGACAATGGAAGTACGACGGGTGAGGGCCGATCCGGCAAGGCTTGCTCTCCCATATGGCCGGGCGGTCGAGCAGCGCAACGTTACCGTTCGCTACCGTTCGCTAAAAATATCCGTATCCGCTTGCAGTGGAAATGAGCGCCTTAGCGCTCGCTGCCACATCAGGTGAGCCGAATACATTTCGCCTCCTAACGGGACCGGGTTGTCCGTACTCAAGGTAAGCTGATCTCCCACAATCCGAGCACCTCGGGGCTGAATTTGACCGACCCAGTTCGGGAATAGGCTGACAACCATCGAGTGATGCAATGTCTGGGTCGCCTCGTCCACGTCGTAAGGACCGGAATAGGCAAGGTATCCCCTTACTTGCTCTCGATATTCGCCAAACGTGCCCTCACGCCAATCGCCGGATACGAAGTTCGGACGATCGGGCCGCATCAGTTGTGCCGACATGTAGCCGTCTTGTGTGTAGAGGATGAAGCCAAGGGGCCTAGCACCCAATGGAAAGATTACCTCACCTGTTCTTCGCGTGATGAGACGATACGACACGAGTTTCCAGCTCCCGACGATTTGCTCATGGAGTGTGAGGACCATCGCTTCCACGCCTTTCGGTACCATCGGGAGCGGTCGCCATACTTTCGTGCTAGCCGTACGGACGCCGCTCGATTATCAGGCCATTGATAATCATGAGTTGGAGTTATTCGAATAATGGTCGATGGAGGCGTTACCGTCAAGCCGTGAAGCGACGTCTTCGGTCGACAGGCGTTGTGATCGAGTCGCCATTCCTCGATCGTCCGGAGCAAATCAAATCGTTAAGGACGCGTGCTCGTCGCTGAGCTTGTTACCAAGTCGTCGATTGAAGCTATCGACGCACTTTTTTACTTCGGCTGAACGGGATCGTCACCGCTTACGCGCCGTAAACACATGATGACCACTCGAGCATTTTGCCGCAGGCGAATTCTCAGTCGTCGTCTGATTTTATAACCTCAGACAACCCACTACACGCAATCCCATTTCGCGTCTTACCCTATGCGACAAAGCATCCATGAGCGAAACTTGACCTCGATAGCGACGCACCCGCAAGAAAAATCATCGACGATCCTCAGCACTGCCTAACGCAACGGCATGGTGGCCATCTTCCAGCAGACCGGTTTCGTTAAGCTCCTTCGCAATAACCCGTTTCAAAAATGCCACGGGCGTAACCTCATGTAGGGATTTCGGCAGCTCAGGTGCCTCATAAACCGCACGATCAGCAACCGATGTTCGTAAGCACTTTTACAAATTGATTGAAGCAGATGACATTAACTATAATTCGGGCATTCGGAAAGCGAAAACATCGGACCGACGGTCCAGCTGTTCGTTCGCGATGCGGACTACCGGCTTGCAGAGCCATCCGCTGGAAGGTGATCCGCGCCAACCATCCTTAATTTTGATTAAGAATTTGCATCCGGACCCGTCGCTGCGGATACCGCCTCTCTCCAGTCGCGCATCAAGCGCAAATCGCTGCATTTCCGGAGCCAAATGTTGCCCCGCCGCAGCCCGTGCCTTCGTTACCGACCCGTAAAATCGATGCGAAAAAGATACGAACCCGCGCGCGCCACACAAGCGATTCGCTCGGGTGCGTACGCGTTCTCGGAAGCGGAAAGGATCGACGACTCGATAAGCGCCGAGCTGCCGATGCGGTCGCCCGCCGTCGTACGATGAATTCTCGCACTTTCGACGAGTCCTCGATCGCTCAAATCTACACGCACGTCGACCGTTCCTTGCGTTCGATTTGCCCGAGCAAATTCGGGATAGGTCACCTTTGAGATTCTGATCATTTGGGCGTCTTCATTTGCGAGCGTGCAATGCGATGAAGTTGGAGCGGGATCGGGCGGACGTGCTGGGGCGTAAGCGAACGGCACGAGCGTCGATGCGCCGGCAAGCGGTCGCGCCGGGATTTCCGCAACGGTATCGTCGAGCAGTGTGACGATTGCTGCCTCGATCGCCCGCGTGAGGGCGTCGTACGTCGGATCGCCTGGGCCGGCAAGCGGAATATTCCACCGATTGGCGATGAGGTAGAGCGCGCGCATCGTCCCGATACCCGCCACCGTCCGACACCCGCGCTCCGCCTGCGACATCACGCGTGTTCTCGGTAGCGCATCGATCGCGGCGACGACGCCCTTCTGATCGGGCTCTGGTAGGTGATCGAGATACGCGATGAATCGCAACACCTGCGTCGAGCGGATACGCGAAGCGAAGGATGCGGTAAAATCGATCGGCGCCGAGCCGGTACACGATGGATCGGAGCCGAGGAATTTGGGTTCGACGGCGGGTGGAGAAGTCGTCGGCGCACCGTCTGCAAACGATGCGGTTCCGCCCGTGGCGAGTACGACCGCGGACAAACCTACCATGGCTACAAAACGTCCGAGCATCTGCGTCCCCTTTGCGCTTACTTCCAACGGTTGAAGAGATCGTTTTCGATCTTGAATTGGTCCAGAGCCTTACCGACCGTGTGATTGATGATATCGTCCACACTTTGGGGCTTCGCATACATCGCCGGGATCGGTGGCAAAATCGTGGCGCCGATCTCAGCCAGTTGCGTGAGCGTACGCAAGTGTCCCAGGTGCAACGGCGTTTCACGCACGACGAGCACGACCGGGCGTTTCTCTTTGAGACACACGTCCGCCGCACGCGTGAGGAGATTGCCGTTGAGCGAGTGCGCGATTGCGGATGCACTCTTGATCGAGCACGGGATCACGAGCATCCCGCTCGTGATGAACGAGCCCGACGAAATCGAGGCCGCGAGATCGCCGTCTTTATGGACGACATGCGCGAGCGCTTCGAGTTCGGCTGCGGTGTAATCGGTCTCGATCTCGACCGTGAGCCTCGCCTGACCGCTCATGACGAGATGGATCTCGCAATCGGTATGGTTCCGTAATGCCCGCAGCGCCGCCATCGCGTAGGCACTGCCGCTCGCGCCCGTAACGCCGACGATGAGTTTACGCATCACGCGTGGCTTCCCAAACGGGATGCGGGGTCCCGCAAAACCAAACGCGAAACACGACGTATCCCGATGTCCGACAACTTTTTCATCGACGGAGTAGACGCCGTGCGAGCGCAGACCGTCGGTGCGGCTCACGCGCGGCCTCTTTTGTCATTCGTTCGCGACCTGACGCGGTACGCAGCGGAGCGCCGCGAACGCGACGCGCGCCACGCGCTCGGCTCGCCGTTCTCACGAGTCCCCGATATCGACGCTCGCGCGCTCATCGTCGCCGCGGGCGAGGTCCGACCCGTTGCCGAGGCGATCGAGAAAGAACGCATTCCGCTCGGCCACACGAGTGCCGTCGCCGCGCGCAAGTTCGCCAAGGCTCTCGACGATCTCGCGCGTGCCTTTCGCACTCAGGGTGCGACCGCGAGCGTTCACCTCATGACGCTCGGACTTGCGTTCGGATTCGAAACGCTCGCGGGCGACGAACGCTCCACCTTCGATGCCCTCGTCGCCGAAGCCAACGCGATCGATTCCGCTGCCCTCCCCGGCGTCGCCTGGGCGGCGCCCGCACTCCTGGCAGCGATCGACCGGCTCGCATCGCACGCAATCGACGGAACGCGCATCCACGAGCCCCGAACGCCGCTCGCGCGCCACGAACGCGAACCCGCACGCACGGTCAAACGCAAACGTGCGCATTTTAGCGCATCATCGCTCGGCACGTTTGCGGAATGCGAACGCCGCTGGTATTACCGCTACGTCTGCGCAGCCGTCGAAGATCGCGGCTCGTCGGCATCTTTTTACGGCACGGCCTTCCACTGGGCACTGGAACGCTTTCACGAGGAGTATCCTCGCGTCGATCCCGCCGAGACCACCCTGCTCGAACGCAAGATCGATAGCTATCTCGCGACCGCCTTCGAGCGCTTTCGATCGGGCTTCGAAACGACCGTCGAATACGAATTGCAGCGCCGTCGTGCAAAACGCACGGGTCGACGCTATCTCTCCTGGTTGCTCGAACGCGCGCGAATCGCGCCCTTCACGATCATCGGGACCGAAGCGAGCGTCGAACTCGATCTCGCGGGATACACCTTCATCGGATACATCGATCGCCTCGATCGCGACGATGCGACGGGCGCGGTGACCGTCATCGATTATAAGACGGGTTCCATCGCCGAAAGCGCCGAGGCATACCGCGAGAACGTCGCGAGTTTCGTCGATTTTCAGCTCCCCTTCTACTATTGGGCACGGACGGCCGTCGGCGATCGTGTCACGCGTCTCTCACTCGTGCCACTCAAAGATGCGGCGCGCGACGTGCGACCGATCGAACTCGAAGTCGTCCCCATCGCGACGCCACGCGGCTACGGCGATGCGCCGATCGGCACGATCGGCATCGACGAACTCGAGCGCGCGCGCACGAAGATGATCGAGATCGCCGAGCACCTCGCCGATGGCTACATCGAGCGTTTTCCCGCAACCGACGATCCCGAAGCGTGTTCGTACTGCGCGTACAAAGCGGCGTGTCGCGAACGTCCGTTACCGCGTGAAGATCGTTTCGGACGATGATGGACACGACCGTCTCGAACGCGTTCCGAGCTGCCGTCGAACACGACGATGATGGCGGTGCGCTTGCGATCGTCGGCCCTGCGGCGACGGGAAAGACGACCGCACTCGTTGCGCGTGCGCGACGGCTCGCAAACACGCACGCGGGAACGGCGCGCGTCGCCGTCTTCGCACCGAGCGATGCGGGCGTGCGAACGTTGCGTGAGCGCTTCGCGAGCGACCCACATTCTGCCGATGCGCGGATTGAATGCTTGGCGTTCGGTGCGTTCGCACTCGACATCCTCAGCGCCGCGCGCGCACCCGGCACCACGTTACCGCACGCGATCGACGAAGCCGATGCCTCGATGCTCTTCGACAGCGCGGGTGCGAGCCTCTTCGCGCTCGAGTGGGCGGAGTTCGTCGCCGACGAAATCGATCCCGAGATCACGGGATTGCGCAGCCCCGAACGTTTTTCAGCTGCCGCATTTCGATTGATTCGCAAACTCCGTGGCGCGCTCGTTTCTCCCGAACGATTTCGAACCGCGTGCCTGCAAGGCGCGACGAAATTTTACGCACACGCGCCGAATCTCGCGCATCCCGATCTCTTGCGCGAAACACAACAGAAATATCGCGACTCGCTGCGCGTTACACCGGAAGAACTCGCGCGCCAGCACCAACGCGAAATCGATCTCGGCAAAATTCTCGCGCGCCTTTACGAGCAGTACGTCGCGACGATCGTCGCCGCCGGTTCGCTCACAGCGATCGACGCGGTCTACGAAGCGACGATGCTCTTACGCGCCGAACCAGCGCGCGCAATCGCGCTGCGTGCCGTGTGGCCCGCCGCACTCGTCGACGACGCGCAGGATGCAAACGCCGGAGCGCTCGGATTGCTCGAAGCGATCTACGGCGCAACGCTCGCGAACGTGACGCTCGCGGGCGACGCGGCGCAGAGCACGCGTGGCTTCGCTTCCGGCGGCCGAGGCGAGGGCGCGTTCGCGGCGGCGGCGACCACGATCGCGCTCGGCGACACACCACGGCTCGCCCCTGCGATCGCGCGCGTCGCGCGCATCGGCGCGGGCGATCTCGACGCCGCTCGCGAGAGCGCGCCACCGGAATCACGCGACGACGTCGTCATCTATCGCGCGGCGTCGCAACGCGATGAGACGACGTTCGTTGCAAGCGAAGTCGCGCGCCTCATCGCGGGTGGAACGCTGCCGGAACGTATCGCCGTGGTCGGGCGCACGCTCGTCTGCGCGCATGGCTTCATCGACGCACTGCTCGCGCGCGAAATTCCCGTCGATCTCGGCGGCGCCGCCAGTCTCTTCGCGTATCCCGCGGTGCTCGACGCGCTCGCCGCGCTTTGGCCCGTGGTCGACCCGTTCCGACACGACTTTCTCTTACGCGCGCTCGAAGCGCCTTGGCTCGCACTCGCCGACGCGAGCATCGCGACGCTCTGCGGCGATGCGGCCGAACCGCAACCGTTGCTCTTCGCACGCGAAGGTGACGACGTCGATGAAGCTCGCGCCGGGCGCTGGGATCGGCGGCGAGATTTACGCCTGGGACGCAACGTTACGCGTGGCGACGTCGATCTCGATCTCCCCGAAGAGACACGCGCGCGGCTCGTCGCCTTTCGCGCGGCGCGCGAGCGCTGGGTCGCGGCATCGCGAACGCACGCCCTCGGCGATCTCGCGCGACTCGTGCTCGATGAGACGGTCGCCGCGACGCGAACCGCAACGGCGCGCGGCCGTTTCGAGAACGCGCTCGTCGAACGATTGCTCGAAGACATCGATGCTTTCGCCGCGCGCGACCCCCTCGCGACACTCGCCGATTATCTCGAACGCGCCGAGCGTGTCGCAAACGCGGAAGCCGATCTGTTGCAGATCGCGCCACGCGTCCGCGATGCCGTCTCCGTGATCGATGTCGAGCATGCCAAGGGCCGTCACTTCGATGCCGTCTTCATCGTCGATCTTCGCGCCGGAGCGTGGCCGCGGTACTACGTACCCGACGCATTTCTCTTTAGTCCCGGCTGGGGGATGCTGGCCAAAGACAACGTCGGCGACGCGAGTGCCGCACGAACCGCGAAATTCACGTACGTGATGTTTCGAAATAAGATTCGCGAATCGTATAATGCCGAGGAGCGGCGCGCGTTTTACGTCGCCGCGACGCGAGCGCGCTTACGACTGTACGTGAGTGCATCGGGCCGCCCGACACGTGGCGTCTCGGCGCCCGAGATCCTCGCCGAATTGGAACGCGCGACCTAGCCGAAGACTCTCATCGGATTCTAACAATATTCCGTGGCCTCCGAAGCGTTAAAGTCGCGAACAGCATTTCGTGAGGACTATGCCGATGAAGCTCGACACGTCGACCGACCCGCAAGTCGGCTACCGTCCGCCCGGAACCCTCGACCTCGCGACCGCACTCACACGCTACGACGGGCCTTTTGGCAAGCGCCATACCGCGCATCTCTTGCGCCGTGCCGGTTTCGGGGGTACCTCGACACAGATCGATACGTCGGCTTCGTTCGGCATGATGGGCGCCGTCGACGCGCTGCTCCATCCAGCGCACACCGATCTGACATTTGCGGATTTTCCCGACGTCGCATCGCTCTACGATCAAAAAAAAGATCGCACCGCGATCGCGCAGATGTGGTGGCTCGATCGGATGCTACGCACGCAACACCCGCTCGCCGAAAAGATCGCTTTGCTGTGGCACGGCCATTTCGCAACGAGTATTCGCAAAGTTCCGGCGCCGCTGATGATCGCGCAGATCGATATGTTCCGCCAACTCGGGCTCGGGAATTTTCGCACGCTCCTCCTCGCGGTCGCCAAAGACCCGGCGATGCTCGTCTGGCTCGATAATCGTGCCAACAACAAAGCGCACCCGAACGAAAATTTCGCTCGCGAAGTCATGGAACTCTTCGCGCTGGGCCTGGGCAATTACACGGAAGACGATATCAAAAATGCGGCGCGCGCGTTCACGGGCTGGACGCTCGATGCCACGCAAAATTTTATCTTTCGGCCCAATCAACACGACGACGGCTCAAAAACGTTCCTCGGCTCGACCGGCAACCTCACGGGCGAAGACGTGATCGCGACGATCGTCAAAGAACCGATCCATCAGCGTTTTATCTGTCGTAAATTGCTCGAATATTTCGTCTACTCCGATCCCGAACCCGAGCTCATCGACGCGCTATCGCAAACCTACGCACTTTCCGGCTACGATATCGCGCACGCCGTCGCGACGATCTTTCGCTCCAACGTCTTTTACTCGCCGCGCGCGTATCGCGCGATCCCAAAAAGCCCGGTCGAATTCGTCATCGGGTTGCTCCGCTTCATGGACGTCGCCGAGGTCCCCAAAGACACGCCGCAATGGCTCGCACGCATGGGCCAAGATCTGCTCGCGCCACCAAGCGTCAAAGGCTGGGATGGTGGGCCGACCTGGATCAATACGTCGACGATGCTCGCGCGATTCAATTACGTGAACCGCATCGTCAGAGCGTCTCCGCCGCGCCCGATGACGTCGCCGGCAACGACGATCGCGCTCGGCACGTTCCCCGCACTCACCCCCGACCGCATCGTCGAACGCGCGGGCGGGATCGACGCCGATCGCGTTCTCGCGACGCTCGTTAGCGACGCCGTTCAAGACGACACGACGAGCGACGTCCGCACGACGCTCGCCGCATATCTGCAGTCCGCAAACGCAACCATCCCGACACCCTTTTCTCCCGAAAACTATCAAGAAAAAATTCGCGGCGCACTATCGCTCGTGCTCCAACTTCCCGCAAATCAGCTGAACTAACGAGGTCGTCATGACGAGTCGTCGCGCCTTTATCTCCAAATCTCTCGGTGTCGCCATCCTCGGCGGAACGATGCCGTCATTTCTCGCAAACGCCGCGGATGCTCAAACGCTACCCGCACTCGGATCGACGATCGACCCGGGCAACGTGCTGCTCGTCATCCAGATGGGCGGCGGTAACGATGGGCTCAATACCGTCGTCCCCTTCACCGATGATGCGTATCACCGTGCCCGCCCGACGATCGGTATCGCCGAAAATGCGGTGCTGAAAATCGACGACCGCATCGGGCTCAATCCCGCACTCACCGGCCTCGATGCACTCTACAAAGACGGCCGTCTCGCAATCGTTCAAGGCGTTGGCTATCCCAATCCCAACCGCTCGCATTTCGAAGCGACGCAGATTTGGGAAACCGCCTCGCCCGACCGTCCGCAACAATACGGCTGGCTCGGCCGTTACCTCGACAAACGCTATCCAGCCGGCAAGAAACCGGCCTCAGCGTTCGAGAGCGTTGCGCTTGGCGACACGCTGCCGGCGGCTCTGGTGTCGTCGCACGTCGACGTGCCGGCAATCGGGGCGCTCGGCGCATTCTCGTATAACACCGGCCACGATCTGGCCTCGAAGCAAAGTGCCGGCGTGCTGTACGATGGCGCCAAGGCGGGGCAATCGCCGTATCTTGCGATGATCGCCTCGACCGCTCGCGAGGCCTACCATGGCGGCGATACGCTGCGCACGAAGATCGCCGGCTACACGACGACGGTCACCTATCCGACCGACGGTTTCGCGCAGCAACTCAAACTTGCCGCGCAGCTGATCGGTAGCAATACCGGCACGAAGATCGTGTTCGTCTCGCTCGGCTCGTTCGACACCCACGCGGGGCAGCGCGTACAACAGGACAAGCTGCTGGGCTATTTGGGCAACGGACTGCTCGCGTTCTATCGCGATCTCGCCGCGCACGGGAATGAGAAGCGCGTGCTCGCGATGACGTTTTCCGAGTTCGGCCGGCGCGTCGCACAAAACGCCAGCAACGGTACCGACCACGGCACCGCG
>JAYTXC010000079.1:0-5110 GCA_043743145.1 Rhodospirillales bacterium | reverse complement strand
CGTTCTCGCTAATTACGAGACGGTCGCCGATCTCGTCGGCTCGTTTCCGGCGTTGCGCTCGGGAATGGTCGCCTTCATTGCCGATGGTGCGCAGAGCGTCGCGCTGCTCGATCCTTTCATCGCGCAAACCAACGTGTTCGGCTTGCAGAGCCTGCGTCGCGTCGTTTCGACGCATCTCGTGCCCGCGTACGTGTTGCAGGCCGTGCAACAACTCGATGCGACGTTCGCGCGACTCGTGTACGTCGCATCGGGTCCGCATCTCGCGGCGATGCTTTCCGCGGCGACGCCGACACCGGTCTTCGATGCGACGGAATTCGATGCGAGCGAACTCGCCCTCGTCGTTGCGAAGACGCTCGCGATGGACGACACCGTGATGTTCGGCCGCGTGCTCCTCGTCCAGGCAAACGCCCGGTCTGCGGTGCTCGGCGCGGACGCGCAAATCAACGCCCCCGGGCCGCAGGTCGGCCTTGCCTGACGCGGCCTCGCCCGCGTCGGTCGCGCCCGTCGTCGAGGTGGTGCGCGTCCTCGGTGTCGACGATGCGACGCTCGAGGGAACGCTGCGCCATCGAGGTTTAGCTCTGAAGCAATCGGAGATTCGCACGATCGCGACCACGCTCGGTCGCGACCCAACCGTGGTCGAGGCCCACGCCTTCGACGCGCAATGGAGCGAGCATTGCTCGTACAAAAGCTCGCGCCATCATCTCCGCGGGTTGCCGATCGATGGCCCGACCGTTCTCCAAGGCCCGCAAGAAGATGCGGGTATCGTGCGATTGGGCGAATTCGAAGGCAAGACGTACGGGATCGTCTTCGCGCACGAATCGCACAACCACCCATCGCAGGTCGTGCCCTTCGAGGGTGCGGCGACCGGCATCGGCGGGATCGTGCGCGACGTGCTGTGCATGGGTGCGCGCGTGATCGCGGTCGCCGATCCTCTGCGCTTCGGGCCGCTCGACGATCCGCATTGCCGCTATGTGGCGCAGGGCGTTGTCGACGGCATCTCCGCGTACGGCAACGCCATCGGCGTGCCGAATATTGCGGGCGACGTGTTTTTTCACGAAGGCTTCCGCGATAATTGTTTGGTCAACGTGGTCGCGCTCGGTTTGCTCGAAGCGACCGACGTTATCCATTCGAAGGCGCCTGCACATGCCGAAGGGTGGGATATCGTCCTCGTCGGCAAGGCCACGGATCGCAGTGGGTTCGGCGGCGCTGCCTTTTCGTCGCTCGTGCTCGATGAGGACGATGCGGAGCAGAACAAGGGCGCGGTGCAAGTGCCTGATCCCTTTCTCAAAAACGTCATCATGCGTGCGTCGTACCGCGTTTTCGACGTGCTTAAAGAACGCGGCCTCACCGTCGGGTTTAAAGACCTCGGCGCCGGCGGCATCATGGGCTGCACGGCGGAGATTTGCGCGAGTGGCGGCTTCGGAGCGATCGTCGATCTCGACATGTGCCCGACATCGCAGGAGCATCTCCCGCCCGCCGTCATCGCGGTCGGCGAAACGCAGGAGCGCCTGACGTGGGTCGTTCCGCCGGAATTCACGCCGGTGCTCCTCGCAATCTACAATGAAGAGTTTTCGTTGCCGCAGATCGCACGCGGTGCGCGTGCGGCCGTGATCGGCACGGTCACCAAGGAACGGCGTTACGTCTTGCATCATCGCGGAGTGACCGTGATGGATGTCGATCTCGATTTCTTCACCGACGGCATTCGCTACGATCGCGCGACCGCGCCCGTCTCCGTTGCCGAGGACGCATCGGTGCCCGAGATTGCCGTGCGCGCGGCTCGCGTCGACGACGCGTATTTTGCGGCGTTGCCGCAGACGCTCGAGCGCATCCTCGCGCATCATGACGTGTGTTCGCGTGCGCCGATCTACGAGCGTTTCGATTCCGTCGTACGCGGTACCACGGCGATTCCCGCAGGCTACGGGGATGCGGGTCTCATCGTCCCCGTGCCCGGTGCGCCGCTCGGTTGCGCGCTCGGCCTCGGCGGTAATCCGCGACTCGGCGCGATCGACGCGCGACTCGCAGCCGAAGCGGCCGTCGTTGAATCGATCCGCAACGTCGCGGCGATCGGTGCGAAGCCTGCGGCCATGACCGATTGTCTGAACTTTGGCAATCCCGAAGTCCCCGAGCAGATGGGGGAACTCGTCGTCGCCATCGCCGGCCTCGCGCATGCCGCGCGCGAACTCGAAGTGCCGTATGTCTCGGGCAACGTGAGTCTCTCCAACACCGCAGCAAATGGCAAATCGATCCCGGCTTCCCCGATCGTCGCCTGCGTCGGAACGCTCGACGACGTCGCCTTCGCATTGACGCCCGGGCTCAAGGGCTCCGAGCACGCGCTCTATTTCCTTGGAAATTTCAGTAACGCGCTCGGTGCGAGCGCATTTGCCGATGCCTTCGGGCTCGGGGATCGCCGCGTTGCGCGCGTCGACTACGCGGCGCTGCGCGCGGAACTCGCGCTGCTCGATACGGCAAATCGCGCGGGTTGCGTCGTCGCCGCACACGACGTTTCCGACGGTGGGATGCTCGTCACCGTCGCCGAGATGATGTTTGCCGCGCGCACGCCGCTCGGCGTACGCTTCACGATCGCACCGTCGGACTTCACGTTCGGCGTGGTTGGAAACACCGAAGCGCTCTTTGGCGAGTGTGGTGGGTTCGTCGTCGAAGTCACCGATGCGCTCGCGTTCGAAGCGCTCGCGCATTCGTGTGGCGTCGAGCCCACGCATCGACCGCGCATCGCCACCGTGACGGCCGAGCCCACGCTCGCGGCATTCGGGCACACGATGGAGATCGCGCATTTGCGCGAGGTGTGGTCGGCACCGCTGCGCGACTTTTACGACGATGTCGCGGTGCGCGAGGTCCCGGCGTGAGCGCACGCGTCGGCGTCCTCGCGTTTCCCGGAACGAACTCCGAGGATGAAACGATTCGCGCGTGTCGTGCGGTCGGGCTCGACACCGAACTCGTGCATTGGAATGCCGATCTCGATGCGGTGCGCGCATTCGATGCGTACGTGTTGCCCGGGGGATTCGCGTATGAAGATCGCGTGCGTGCGGGCGCGATCGCCGCGCACGATCGCTTGATGGTCGCGGTTCGCGAAGGTGCGGCGGCGGGCAAATTCGTGCTCGGCATCTGCAATGGCGCGCAGATCTTGCTCGAAAGCGGGCTCGCACCCGCACTCCACGGCCAAGCGCGACCGCAAGCGGGATTCGCACGGAACGTGCGGGGCGGCCGTTTTCGTTCGATTCACGTGCACGTCAAACTCGCGATTCCCCCCGAGCGCTGTGCGATCACGCGCGAGATGGCGCCGGGAACGGTCATTCCCGCATGGGCCTCGCATGGCGAGGGTCGCCTCGCCGCGCAACCGGACGTGCTCGAAGCGATCGCACGCAACGAACGCGTCGCCTTCGTGTATTGCGATCGCGACGGGAACGTGAACGATGCGGTGGTGCCGAACGGCTCCGCTCTCGGCGCGGCGGCACTCGTGAACGATCGCGGCAATGTCCTTGCGATCATGCCGCATCCCGAACGCGATGCGTGGACGTATATGCACGCCGATGCCACGCGCGATGCCGCGCGTGGAAATACCGCGGCGATGCTCGCGCCTTCGGGCGGCATCGCGTTTTTCTTCGGCCTCGCGAAGGCGCTGCGATGATCCGCTGTATCGACGTCGCGCTGATCATTCCCGATAACGAGGCGCGGACCGCGCTTGCAACGCTCCAACGCCTCGGCGTCGGTGTCGCGATGATCGAACGCGCCGATCTCTACCGTTTCGATGTGGAAGATGAAGAGGCAAACGACCTCGTCACGCGCGTCCGCGCGACCGAGACGCTCTTTAATCCCAATAAACACATCATGCGCGTTCGAGCACTTTCGACGCCCGATGGGGGTGAAGTGTGGGTGGGCGATCTCGCGAGCCCTTCGCTTTCGGTCGACGTGCGCGTTGGCGGACGCGTGCTTGCGGGCGTGCGCGCGTTCGAGCGCTTTACCGCCTGGCGAATCTATGGTGCGCCCGGCGTGCGCGCACATCCCGATTTGGTCGCCGCTGCGACCGAGACTCTCCTATGTAATCCCGCGTTCCAGAAAGCGTCTGTTGCATGATCGCACCCGAACTGCTCCGCACCGGAGCCCAAGCCAAGTCGAGCGACTTCTACACGATCGCGACACTCGGCTCGCACTCGGCGCTCCAAATTCTCAAAGGCGCGCACGACGAAGGCTTCCGCACGCTCGCGATCGCCAATCGCGATACCGAGCGGCTCTACCGATCATACGCCTTCGTCGATGAAGTGATCGGTATCGATCACTACGGCCAGTTCATGGATCTCGTTCCCGAACTCGAGAAGCGCAAGATGATCATTGTGCCACATGGCTCGTTCGTCGCGTATCTCTCGCTCGAAGAACACAAGAAGATGAAGATCCCGTACTTCGGCAACAAGGCCGTCCTGGAATGGGAAGCGAGTCGCGAGAAACAACGCCAATGGCTCACGCGCGCGAACCTCACGTTGCCGCGGCAATTCATCACGGCTGCGGAGATCGACCGGCCCGTCATCGTCAAGATGTACGGCGCGCAAGGCGGTAAAGGTTATCTCTTCGTCCGCGATGCGCAAGATTTCGAAGCGCGCGCCGGCCACCTGACGCAGCAATATATGCTTCAGGAGTACATCATCGGCGTGCCCGCCTACATCCACTATTTTTATTCGCCGCTCACGGGCAAGCTCGAAATCATGAGCATGGACCGGCGTTACGAAACCAACGTCGATTCGCTCGGCCGCATTCCCGCAGCCGCACAAGAGCACATGGATATCGATCCAAGTTATGTCGTCGTCGGCAACTCACCACTCGTCTTGCGCGAATCGATGCTCGCGGAAGCCTATCGCATGGGTGAAGATGTCGTGCGCGTGAGTCAAGAGATCTGCGGCGAGAAAGGCCTCTTCGGTGCGTTCTGCATCGAGACGATCATCACGTCCGAAGCCAAATTTTTCGTGATGGAGATCTCGGCGCGTATCGTCGCGGGAACGAACCCGTTCATCGACGGATCGCCCTACTCGTATCTCAATTACAGCGAACCGATGTCGACGGGGCGTCGGATCGCGCGCGAGATCAAAAACGCTTTGCTCTC
>JAYTXC010000078.1:0-5105 GCA_043743145.1 Rhodospirillales bacterium | reverse complement strand
TTCTCCGCCGCGCAAATCGGGCAGAAGACACGATCCACGACACATCGATGCGTGTTTGCATGCCACTATCGCTTGAGAAGCGCAATCGCCGCGGTCACGCAAGCGCTCGACGGGCAGGGGGCTTTTTCGGCGAGGAACGCACGAATGTCGTCGATGTGATCGGCGAGGTCGGGACCTAGCTCTTCGACTACAGCCTTAGGGCCTTGCACGCACACCGACATGTCGGCGTGGAGATGCAGGCGCAAGCCGCGCGCCGATGCTAGCGCGACGATCTCGGCGGTGGTCATTACGTGGACGTCTCGGCGGGCTTCGCGAGACGCCGACGCGCATAGGCGAGAAGATCGTAATGCGGGCTGGCCCGGTCACCGAGCTCTTCCATCGTCGGCTCGTACGGCGCGTTGTCCGACACTCCGCCTTCGTGCGGAATTAATTCGCACAATTCGCTTAATTCGCTGGGTGGAGAGAGGACGATGACGTCTGGCGAGATACGGATTCTATCTAACACCGCATGCGAAAAAAGCGAATTAAATATTGTGACCCCATTTTCACTCTTTTCCTCGCCGTCTGTACCTTGCGAATTAAGCGAATTGTGCGAATTAAGTCCCAGCAACGGTCGCGAGCGAGAGCGGTCGCTTCCGGGTGGCGTCGCGTAGAGCACCTTACGTGGCGCGCCGCTTGCGCTCGGCTCGCGCGTCTCGACAGCGAGCCCGCCAGCGATTAGGTACGTGCGCGCCGCATCTAAGCGTTGCGCCTTGGCGTGCCCGCCGAAGATCGCCATCTGGTCCGTGCGATCCAATCCCGCTGGATATGAAGCGCGGATTCCGTCGAGTAGCCTCTGCCGTACGTCGTCGCCGAGCTTCTGGCCGAAGATATGCTTCGCCGAGTCCTCGCAGTAGCACCACAGCGCGTAGGCGGCCTTTAGGTGCGGTAAGTCGACCTCGGTCGCTCCATCGAGTAGCGCGTAAACGAGGGCGAGGCGAAGGGTCTGGGCCGCATCGCGCGCGATGATTGCCCCAGCAAGACCGGGCTCTTCGGGAAACCCTCGATATAGCTCTTCCCATGCAGCATCGAACGCGGGAGAGCGGGTCATCTGGCCACGCGTCCGCGCGACCGCAAGGGCGTCGCGCAGCATACCCCCCAGCCTCTCAACCTCGGAGGAAAGTAGGTTGCCGCCGTGCGGCAGTAACGGCCCGCGACGCGCGCACGCGAAGAGGAACCGATTGGCGAACCCGTTTGCGATTTGAACGTCGCACAGGCGCGCGGTGAGCTCTTCGAGCGTGATGTGCCCGATGAACGAGCAAAACGCGTTCCTGGCCTCTAGGGGAAGGTTGCGCGTTAGGACTCGAAGCGTCGTTCGATCCCATGCGTCGCGAAGGATCGGCGACATTGTCGCGTTCTCGCGCGCCGCGACCGCTAAGGTCCGCGCAAACTCAGGCTCGTGAATCATTGCGCGCTTCTCGACCGGCTCTCCATCGTCGCGATCCCGCACGCGCGCGATCAGTCCCTCACCCGTTGAAAGCCCCGACACAGCCGTGGTCTCGACGAGCTCCGGCTCAGCCTCCGCAAAGAAGCGCTTGACTTCAGCGTACGATTGCCCCTTACGAGCCTTGGCCGATGCGCCGACGATGACCGCAAATATGACGGCTTCGTGTTTGATTGGGCCGACGCAAAGGTGCGGCCCGGCGCCGATCATATTGCCCGCCATCGTCAGCGCCGTCACCAACATCGCGGCGGGGTCTGCTTCGGTGTGCGGCGTGATGGCGCAAACGATCTTGCCTAGAATTCCGTGAAGAGCGCCCGGGCTTAATTCGGGCCAAGCTGTTGCGCTCTCCCATATAAATTGGGCTGGTGCATCGACTCCCTCGAAAGCGTCGAATTGATCGAAGACATCATCGTGCATTAAAGGGCGCCTCGCCATGAAGCCACGTGGCTGCGCTTTCGGAGGCGTGCATCGTCAATTCGGGGAGACTGGCGTTGGGCCAAGCCCATGTCGCTTCCAAAAATGCACGTTCATAAAGTAAAGGCCACATCGGATCTCGGTCGTGCGGCTCGAAATTCTCCCACCGTTGTGCCGCGACCGGATTAAGCGAAAGCCCGAAGGCAATGTTGGCTCGTCGGCGGGCTAAATTCACGTCACTTGCGCGGAGTGTCGCATGATCAAATGGCGCTCGCTCACGCCGTGTACGAGCCGCTTCTCGGGCCTCCAGCTTGATAAAAGCGCGCACGTCGTGGCGGTTGGGTTTGCGATGCGCGCGTATTGGACGCGAATCATGCGTCGTGAAGAGGTCTCGGTATGTGAGCCCGATAGCATTCAAAACTGCCGTCGCCTCGCAACCGGCAAAACAATGTATCAATACGCGGCCGTCCTGCGCGCGAGTGATCGATAGCGAGCGACTTGACGAGCGGTGCCCGGGACAGCTTGCGCGATGCTTCTCGCCGTTTCCCGTAACATTTGAAAGCCGTGATAAAACCTCGCTTAGAGGGTCGATCCTATTTTGCATCGACGCCCGTCGCGAACCGCTCCAACGCAGCAACCGGCACCATTCTGCGACGACCATTTGTACGAGTCGTTGGCAACGTCCCAGCGTTCGCAGCTCGGTAGGTCGTGACCCGACTCCACCCTAAAATTATCGAAGCATCGGGGATCGTTACAAATGGGCGATTTTTTGCTATCTCGCTACATCGCCGCCTAAATGTTTCTGTCGGCGAAACGAGGCGCTCATGGACGGGCTGCTGTGAGTCATTGTGTCGCTTCATGGGCCAAAGCTTAGCAACGCAGCGGAGCACGTGGGAAGGGACACAATAAGCCTAAGTACATACTATTCTGGGATTCTTTAGCGGGCAATGCCTCCCGCGCGTTTAATGATACCGCAGAGCAAAATAAGTAGGCAAAGCTACATCGTGTAGCGAAAGTCTACCGTCGTGAAATTCGCTGATAGCCATAACGCCTACATACGCCCACGTTGGGCGCAGTGGGTCGGGGAATTGCGCGATGCTGGCTTAAAAGCCGACGCATTGCGCTCGGACCCGAAAGAACGCGATACGGCGCCACGCGCGGATTTTAACGAATGGCTCGCCGGAAGCCAAACCGTGAGCGCAAAGAAGGCGTTCTCCGTGGGCCGATGCCTCGCGGCTCACCCGAAACTAAGGACGTTCGGCGACCCGGTCATCGCACTTTACGCCGCAGGCTACAAAGCCGTCGCGTCAGCGAGCCTCCAAACAATGATCGACACTGCTTTGGAAAAATATCCAAACAAGGTTAAAGTCGCGCAAAAAGGCCTTGGGGATACGAGCGCCTTCCGCGTGCGACAGCTTCGGTACGCGCTCGCCGCAATCGTGGCGATACCGTATGCGTTCGCTCGCGTCGATGGCTTAGCCGCCAAAGATATCCCCGACGTCGTCTGCACAGCACGCCTTGCGGAAATCGTAGCGTTGAGCGATCCGAAGTTTTTTGGTGACACGTGTGCGCAAGATGCGCCGCGCAGCGCGGGCGTGGACGCACTCACACGTGACGATGAGGAAACGCTCGCGTGGACCGCGCTTGCGAATCGCATTTCTCTCCTCGCACAAAGCGACCCGATTCTTCAGCTGCATTTTTCGATGATGCGAACGCTCATCGATGACTACAACCGGATCGTCTACGCCGTACCTCATCACCGCCCAAGCTAAGAAAGGCACACCATGGATGGAGATCCAGCCCCGAAGAAGCCCATCCGACACCGACAACACGGTAGCGGATCGCTTCGAGAGCTTTCGCCCAATCGTTTTCGACTCGGTTACGAATGCGGTGTAGAAGGTGAAGCACGCCGCCAACGATTCGAAGTTTTTAGAGGCACCAAAAACGAAGCAAAAGCGCGCCTTGCGACACTCGTCGAGAACGCAAAACGAGGTGGTGTAGCGAGCGACGACGGGCTTACCTTCGAAGACCTTGCCAAGCGATTCATCGACGCGAAAACCGTGTCGCGCGAGGCGACGACGATCTCGCTCTACGCGCGCATGCTGCGATGTCACGTTAATCCCGCAATCGGATCGATCAAGGCCCGCAAGCTCACCGCCGCTCACATTACGAAGCTCCTCGTGACCGCAGCGGACACTTCCCCGCGGAAGAAAACCCGTGGGCAACCTCTCGGGGCAACATCGCGACGAAGCCTCCGAACGCTCATCTCAAGCGTCCTCGAATACGGGGTTCGCACGGACGTGGTAATTCGCAACGTCGCGAAGCTCGTCGAGACGCCCGCCTCCGCGCACCGCGAGCATGTCCAGTTTACCCGCGAGGACGTCCAGGCGTTCATCGCCGCTTCGGCCGGGACGCGGCTCGGCCCGATCATCGTCTTCGCTATCGGGACGGGCCTGCGTCGCGGCGAAATATGCGGTCTTCGCTGGAGCGATATCGACCTCGCGACCGGGGTGTTCACTTTGCAGCGGTCGGCGAAGAATCTGCACGGCAAGGCCATCCTTGGAAAACTTAAAACCGCCCAGAGTCGCCGGACCGACAGCCTTCCGGCGTTCGTTCTAGCGGCCCTTAAAGAGCATCGTCGCGAACAGCTGGAGCGTCACATGCAGCTCGGGATCCGGCCCGTTGGCGGCGGGTTCGTCTTCGACGACCCCATCGGGCAGATGATCGATCCCAACGACCTTTCGAATCACTTTGGCATTTTCGTGCGAGCCAAGGGCCTGCGGCTGATTCGATTCCACGACCTCCGGCACGGATACGCAACCCTAGGATTCGCCGCCGGGGTGCCCCTCAAGACGATCAGCGAATCGCTCGGCCATTCCTCAATCGGGATCACGTCCTCGGTGTACGTGGCCTTGCTCGACGCCGCCAAGGTCGAAAAATCGAACGTCCTAGACGGCTACCTCGGGGCTGCCGTATCTCGCGGCCTTCGGTCCGGCATGACCGACGCCTAGCGGCGGGTCAATTGCGCGGAGACGGCCTCAATGTGTATCGAATGTGTACTTTCGAGACCGAGTGCGCCGCAAACCCGCATGAACACGGGGCGCGCAAATCATTCAGAGGAGAGAGGGAGATTCGAACTCCCGAGACCTTTGACAGTCTGTTCGCTTTCCAAGCGAATGCATTCGACCACTCTGCCATCTCTCCACAG
>JAYTXC010000077.1:0-13922 GCA_043743145.1 Rhodospirillales bacterium | reverse complement strand
ATCACGCCGATCACGTCGAATCGTAACGCCTGGAACACATGCGTGGGCTCCTCGACACCGAAGAGAGCGACGCGAGCGCAATCGACCAACGGTGGCTTGCCCGGCTCGGACGGCCGACGCCGCCAATCGCTTTAAAGATCGAGACGCGCGAAGGCGTCAACGGACTTCTGCCGGTGATGGAAGCACATCAAATGAAAAAAAGCCTCGTATGCGAGCGCCACATCCGTGCCTACCGCGCAGTAAAATAACATGAACGTCGCTTCGCCCATTCGCGCTCTGGAGAGCGAAATTCCGAAAGGCTTAAGCAGCGAAGAAGCACGTCGACGGCTCGAGCGTTTTGGTCCAAACGAACTTGTCCCCGTTGCGAAACGCGGCTCCGCACTTGCGTTCATCGCACGACTCGTAGGCGATCCGATGGTCTTGCTGCTCCTCGGCGCCGCAGCAGCGTATTTCTGGCTTGGCGATCGATTCGATGCGATCGTGATGCTGATCGCGCTCGTGCCAATCTTTCTCGTGAACGCGATTCTCGAGCAGCGGGCCGATGCAGCGCTCGAACGTCTACGGCTCCTCGCCTCACCCGACGCCACGGTCATGCGCGACGGAAGCGTTACTCGATTAAAAGCAACGAACATCGTGCCGGGTGATGTGTTGATTCTCGATGAGGGCGATATCGTTGCGGCCGATGGATACGTGACCGTTGGCACCCGATTATCGATCGATGAATCCGCGTTGACTGGCGAATCGATCCCGGTCGAGAAGGCGGAAACGCTCGCGGAAGATGCACGTCGAGTTCTCGCCGGCACGAAAGTTCTTGCTGGGCACGGCCTGGTCGTGGTCGATCGAACGGGCTCCGTCACCGAATACGGACGCATCGGGGGGTTACTCGCGCAAGCGACCCCGTCGACGACACCGATTCAACACGCGATTCGACGACTCGTGGTGCAATTGAGCATCTTCGTCGTCGCGATCTGCGTCGTCGTCGTGTTCGCCCGGGTCGCGCACGGTAACGGTTGGCCGCTCGCCATCATCGCGGCAATCAGCCTCGCGATGGCCGCGATTCCCGAAGAACTGCCGATGGTCTACACGCTGTACATGGCGCTCGGTGCATGGCGTCTCGCGAAGAACCATGCCCTCGTCCGTCGGCTTGCAAGCGTCGAAACGCTCGGGACGACACAAATCATTTGCGTCGACAAAACCGGAACCTTGACGTTCGGTCGTCTCGATCTGCGAGAAACGATCGCTTTCGGGGGTCATTCCGAAGCGGATGTTCTCCTTGCGGCGATCATCGCGAGTCCGAGTCGGCTCGTCGATCCACTCGATATCGCCATCGCAAAAGACGCGAAAAGGCTCGTGGTCACGCGGCCGGTTTTGGAAATCGAGCGCGATATTCCGTTCGATCCGCAGCGCATGTACGCGGCGACTATTTGGCGCGATGGTGATGGCTTCGGCGTCGCGGTGAAAGGCGCGCTTGAAGCAATCCTCACGTTGACGGAAACGCTCGGTCGCGATCGCGAGCGGATCGTCGCAGAACACGATGCGCGAACCGCGCACGGGATGCGCGCGATCGCGGTTGCGCAGGGCCGCTTTCACGAACTCGCCGACATGGAGCATCCCGAACGTTGGCAGCTCAAGACGGTCGGGTTACTTGCCTTTGCCGATCCCGTGCGCCCAGCGATTGGCATTCGTTTGGAAGAGTGTCGTCGCGCCGGCATCGAGGTGATCATGATCACGGGCGACCACGCCTCGACGGCACGTGCCGTCGCGCGCGAGGTCGGCTTTGGTGACGATGCCGATCGCATCATGTCGGAAGATGTCTTGCGGACGCTATCGGATGAAGCGCTCGCGGAGGCCGTGCGTACGGTGCGTGTGTTTGCACGGATCCGGCCCGAGCAAAAGTTGCGGATCGTCAAAGCGCTGCGCGCCAATGGCTCCGTCATCGCGATGACGGGCGACGGGACGAATGATGCGCTCGCGCTTCGCGAAGCAGACATCGGCATCGCGATGGGCGAGCGCGGCACGGAGGTCGCGCGGAGTGCCGCAGACCTCATCTTGCTCGACGATGATTTCGGCACGATCGTGGACGCCATCCGCGACGGGCGCCGGATCTTCGATAATCTCAAGCGCGCGTTCCGCTATCTCGTCGCGTTTCACGCGCCGCTCCTGATATCAGCGGTCGTCTTGCCGCTCGCCGGCGCACCGCTGTTACTGTTGCCGATCCATCTCGTCTTTCTCGAAATTATCGTGCATCCCACGTCGTCGCTCGTCTTCGAAAGCGATCCCGGGAGCACGGACCTCATGTCGCATGCGCCTCGCGATGCACGCGCCGCGTTGCTCGATCGAAGCGATTGGGTGCACGCGTTGACGCTCGGCGGCACGCTCGCAATCGCCGTCGTGGCGCTCTTTCTCACGCTGCTCTCGCGTCACGTCCCGGTCGAAGTGGCACGTAGTTCGGCGATCGTTGCCATGATCACCGGTCAGATCTTTTTAGTCCTCGTCGAGGATGCCCGCGAACGACCGTTCTGGCGAGTCGTCTGGACGCGAACATTGCGATCGATTCTGGCATTTTCGCTTGTGAGCACGCTCGCGATCGTGTATTTCGCCCCGCTCGCGCACGCCATGGCGCTTGCGCCGCTCACGTACCGCGACCTCGGTATCGCCGTCCTGGTCGGTGCTTGTAGCGCGCTCGTATTCGAGCCGCGGAAGGCGTGGCGCAAGCGAATTATGGTGTAAGTCGTTATCTTCGCAGGTTCTTCATAGCGCGACGAACCCGCGTGCGTAAGCTAGGCGGTGTGAGCACAACACGAGCAGTGGACGCGGTATGGCTCGCCTTTGGGTTGCTCGTCGCGGCGGTCGTCATTTTCACGCTCCACGACGTCTTACTCGTCTTTTTTGCCGCAGCAATTTTCGCGGTCCCGTTGCGCGCCGGGGCCGTTGCAATAAGCCGACTGCTCCGCGTGCCGATCGCCTTCGGACTCATGGGCGTCATCGCCGGCAGCGTCGCAACCGTCGCAGCCATTCTGTTTCTCTGGGAAGTGTTGATCGCCGCCCAAGTCCGGCAGTTGCTCGTCGCACTCCCGGGTGCCGCGCAAACCGTGGTTCGTATCGCGCAGAACGAACCGTGGGCTTCGCGGATCGCCGCAACCGTACCCGACCCGGGCGTCCTCCTGACGGGCGCGGGTGGCATGGTTGGCGTTTTGCGTGGCTTTGCTGGCGGAACCGTCGCGACGCTCATTGATGGCGCGATTCTCGTCTTTGCCGCCGTCTGCTTCGCCGCCGAACCACGCACCTACATCGATGGTTTGCTGCGTTTCATCACGCCGTCAAAGCGCGCACGGGTCGACGCAGCGTTGAGCGAGGCCGCGGGGACGATCGCGCTCTGGTTGCGCGCTCGGGCTATCTCGATGATCACGGTCGGCGCACTCGTTGGTATCGGGCTTCGTCTTGCCGGCATGCCCGATGCAGCCGCGCTTGCCATTCTCGCGGCGATCTTCGCCTTCGTGCCCAATGTCGGCGCGATTGCGGCGGCGTTGCCGACACTTTTGCTCGCGCTCCCGTTCGGTTGGCAACGCGTGCTCGTCGTGATCGTGCTCTACTGGCTCGCGCACGCAATTGACGACTTCGTCGTGATCCCGATCGCCGAACGCCGCGTCGTCAACCTGCCGCCCGCGCTCACGATCGCGGCGCAGGTCGTCCTCGGCCTCACGGGTGGCGTGCTCGGGATCATGCTCGCAGCGCCGTTCGTGGCCGTCGTCACCGTGTTGTTACACAGGCTCGTGGTGGAAGACATCGTCGAAAGCGAACACCTCGCCATCGATCGCCCGCCAGTCGTTTTATCACATCCCCTTCCTCTCCGCTAAAAGGTACATCTTTCAGCGTCGTTTCGATCTCGAGGACGAACTGGCACGCGAACATCATCTGACGAGAGCGATGGTCCCGGGGATCGCGTTCGATTCCCTGTACCGGCCGCCGACGGATGACGGGCCGATCGGAGGCGATTGGCACGACGCGTTCATGCTGCCGAACGGAATGATGGCGTTCACGATCGGTGATGTGACGGGGCACGGGCTCGAAGCCGCGCTTGCCATGATGAGCGTCCGAGAAACGCTGCGTTCGATCGCGTTATCGACGGAGAAGTCGCCCGCCGCCGTTCTGGAGGCGACGAATCGCATCGTCTCAACGATGCCGGACGTTATCACGACCGCAATCGTGAGTTATTATGACGCGGCACGCGGTCGTCTGACGCTCGCCACAGCCGGACATGGTCGATGGGCAGCCCGATGACGCTAGCCTCGTGCTCATGTGCAAGCAATAATCGCAACGCGGCCTTACGAAGCACGTTTATCTTCATGCAATCTTCGTAACCTTCTGACGGTCTCGTGCGATAATAGATGCATTCCAGCGAATACGAGTTGCCGATCTTCACTCGCATCACGACGAACGACGGTGATAAGATGTCACGACTCATCGCGCACGAGCACATGCAGGTTCCCGCCGACGTTGCAGATGCGTATATCATGAAAAGCCTGACGGCGCTCGGGTCCAATGGTGAACTAGGTTTGCCGTTCCGATTACATTTGCGCATGCCGATGCGAGACTTCGGGCTAGCCGGAGGAGTTGCGATCGAAAAAGATGTCACCGCATACGTTACATATCACCTCGATGCAACGCATCTCAATCGAATCATATCGATCGCTTGGCAAGCCGAAGACGGCGGTCCGTTTCCGAATTTTAAAGGCACGATCACGACGATCTGCGACGAGGACGGGCCGGGCAGTATCATCGTGCTCGCAGGCGCATACGAACCGCCGGGTGGGATCGCGGGCGAGCTTTTTGATGCAAGCGTCGGATTTTGGATCGCACGCGCGACGGCGCGCGATCTCGTGACACAAGTGCGCGATGGCGCCGAGCAGGCATACAATCTGCGCGATGTCGTTTCGGTACCAAAGCTCGTCACGACGTCATGAAACCACACATCCTCAACCTCGGTGCCGGCTTTGCCGGGCACACGGCCGCGTTGCAGCTCTCACATCTGGTGCGGGGCAAAGCCGACGTCACGGTGGTCGCGCCAAACAACCGCTTCACGTAATTTCCGAGCCTCATTTGGGTCGGTACCGGGACGATTGCAAAATCGCATTGACCGGGACATCGGAAATATGGATGACGACGATGTCTCCCGCATATTGTCGCGCGAGCGGTTACGCGTGAGTTCCGCTCCGCGTTTGCGTCGAAAGATACCACTTGAAGACGGCTTCGCGCGTGACGATCCCGACGAACGAGCCGCCGTCGTCGACGACCACGAGTTGACCGTGTTTTGCTTTGTTGAGACGTTGTAAGGCGTCCGTCGCGTCCACGCTCGCCGCGATAACCGGCAAGTCGTCGAAACGATCCATGATGGCCGTCACGAAGGTCGTTTCTATGTCGCTCGCCGCACCGGTGCGGAAATTATCGAGCGTCAAAAGCCCGATGATACGGCCACCCACCATCACGGGCGCGGCAACGGCACCCGCTGCAATCATCGCGTCGAGCGCCTGGCGAGCGGTTACGTCGGCCGCGAGAGTAATGGTCGGCGCGGTCGCAAGTTCGCGCACGGCATGTCCACGCGCCGTACTCACAAGGCGCAATTGGGCGTCTTCCGCGCTGCCCGCCTGCAAGAGAAACCAGCCGACGAACGTCATCCAGAGGCCGCCGCCAAATCCACTCGTAAACGTACTGTAGATCCCGTACGCAATGAAAAACCAGGCGAACACACTGCCGATACGCACGCTCAAGTGCGTCGCCCGCGCACGATCGCCCGTCGCTTTCCACAAGAGCGCGTGGAGAACGCGACCGCCATCCAGTGGGAACGCTGGGAGAAGATTGAAGACTCCGAGCACCGCATTTGCGCCGGCGAGGTACCGAAATACGGTCGACAACGGATCCGATAGGGCCGACACGAGGCTCAACCCGTAAAACAGGGCGGCTAAAACAAAGCTTGCGAGCGGACCGACGAACGAGATCCATGCCGCCGCCGGTGCGTTGTTCGCTTCGCCCTCGAATCGAGAGACGCCGCCGAACATGAAGAGCGTGATACCGCTAACGGGAATACCGTTCGCGCGACCGACGAGGGAATGCGCGAGTTCGTGAATGAGGATGCTCGCAAAAAAGAGTAGTGCGCCAAGCGTTGCGAGTATCACGCGCTGCGACGGCGATACATTTACGTGGTGAAAAGGTCCCAGATCGTTCGAAAGTGACCACACGACGAGCGCGAAGATGAAGAGCCAACTCGCGTGGATAGTGATATCGATGCCGAAAATCTTCGCAATGCGCACGTCGGGACTATCCCCACGGAACGAGCTTTGGAAACAGCAAGCACGTCGAGGCTGCCGACGCTCGACGATTGCATCATGTCCTCGAAGGACGATCGACATGGCGCGAATTCCGATGGCATCTCCAAGCGGCGAGGTGTCGTCGGCTCCGAACGGCGTACCGCTCGACACCGCTCGAATGACACACACGTTTAAAATCGATGACAGGGCCCATGAGCGCTGCGTGTCCGGCGAAATGAGAGGCATTTTCGGTATTGGCTGCGTCTGTGAAGAGTTTCGCAAACTTCACATTGCCATGCGCGCGCGCGGCATTCGCTTCCCCGTGCATGGCGTCGCGAAGATCTTTCTGCGTGCCATACGTCGTCGTATGGATGCGAATGGCGGCATAAGCGATCCCGCATGAGACGGGCGCAGCGAGCAAAATTGGCACGAAGGCCGCATGCCGCACATTTTTTGCAATGTCGCGCATTTTTCGTTCCTCTCGAATTACGCGCATAAGCTGCTACGTTGACGTCGATACAATCGCACTCGCACGAAGCCTATTCGATACGTAGGAAGTTGCTGCGAACTTGCGAGGACGGCCCAGCTTTCAGCCTGGGCGCTTGGTTTCTTCCTACGACCTTCGCGTCAGGAGATTATCTTCGAAACGTAGACTTATCGCCGACAGACTTGCGTGAAGCCATCTGTCGATTTGAGGTTTCGAATCGTGATTAGTTTCTTCCGTGGCATGACGTTGTCGATCGACGAGGCCGCGACGTCGGGCCATAAAGCCTCGTGGTTGATGAGCTACGTCGTCGCGTTTTCCGATGGAGCCTTTAGAGACGACGCCGCAATCTTTATCGCTCGATGCGTGTAAATCGAATGAGCCGATTCTACCCCTACGTCGTCATCCCACTCGTCGTATTTGCGATCCTATCGCGTATGGGTGTCGTCGCACATGCTGAAGATTCCGAACGACGTATCGGCGCGGACGTTTACCGCGAGTTGCAAGCGAAAGGCGAGATTATCGATCAATCGTCGCCGTTGTACGCCGCTTTGAGGCCGATGGCTAGGCGGATTGCAAACGTCGCAAATCGTCAGTACGAGCATCCGTTTCGCTTCGTACTCGTTCGTCAGAAACAGCCGAACGCGTTTGCGGTTCCGGGCGGGGATGTCTATATATCGGATTCGTTGATGCGCTTCGTACGCTATCGCGAAGCGCTCGCCGGTGTGCTCTGCCATGAAACGGCGCACACGATCCATCACGACGTTACGAATCTCATACGGAAGAACCAGAACACCAATCTTGCGGCGCGCGCCCTAGCGATCATACTTGGCAGCAAATCCGGGAGTCTTACCGACTACGGCATCGGCGTTCTCGCCAGTTTGCAATCGCTATCGTTTTCCCGCGACGTGGAGCGTACCGCCGATCTCAAAGGCGCCGACACGTGCGCGGAAGCAAATTCAAATCCGTGGGGTCTCGTCAAACTCATTGAGACGTTCGGCAAAAGCAATGCCGGTGGAAAGCTCGAGATGCTCTCGGATCATCCACGCGACGACCACCGCATCTCCGACCTCGAAACGCATTTTCGCACTCATCCCGAGCGTTTCGCGCGCTTCAAGCGCGACTCGGCATGGAGAACGCCACTCAATAGCGTTCGTCGATAGCTACCGTGCCCTGGGTTCGGCCGAAGCCTGGACCGTCCGACGCGACGGCAAAAGCGATTGCTGCAACGGCTGCAAATCCCGCGCCGGTTGCGAATGTTACGGTCGGTCCGAAGTGCGCCCATAAGACGCCCGCAAGAGAGCTCGCGATCAAAAGCGCCACGCCGGTCGACACATTAAAAATGCCGAAGGCGGTGCCACGTAAATCGGCGGGCGCCGTGTCGGCGACGAGCGCCGAGAGGAGGCCTTGCGAAAGGCCCATGTATGCTCCCCATAAGGCAACTCCGACGAAGAGCCCGATGAGGCCCGGCGCAAATGCGATCGAGAGATCGGCCGCAACGAGCACGGCGAGTCCGAACGTGAGAACTTTGCGGCGACCAATTCGGTCCGACACGCTTCCGGCCGGCGTTGCGACGGTGGCATAGGCGATGTTCATGACGACGAGTACGAGTGGTACGAGCGCGAGCGGCAAGCCGACTTGCTGACCTTTGAGGACGAGAAACGCACCGCTGAACCGGGCAAGTGTGAACACGATTCCAATGGCGACGACCCGCCAATAGGATCCGCTCATGCGTGCGAGATCGGCGCGCCGAACGGGCCAGCCGCGTCGTTCGATGGGCTTCACCCCGGCTGGTTCTCGGACACCGACGATCAGCAATGCGACGGCGATTGCAGCCGGGATCACGGCCCACCAAAACACCGCTCGAAAATTATCGACGTAGAGAATCATGAGGGCCATCGCCAACACGGGGCCGGCAACGCCTCCGATCGAATCGAGCGCCTGGCGCAAACCGAATGCAGCGCCGCGAATTTCCGGCGGCGTAATGTCGGCGACGAGCGCGTCGCGCGGGGAATCCCGAATTCCCTTGCCGATTCGGTCGAAGAAACGGGCCGTGAAGACCGCGGCAATCGACCCCGCTAAGGGAAAGATCGGCTTCGTTATGGCCGAGAGTCCGTAGCCGACGATCGTCAGAAGTTTTCGCTTGCCGATGCGGTCGGAGATGACGCCTGAAAACATCTTGGTCATCGCGGCCGTCCCCTCGGCGACACCTTCGATTACCCCGACCGTGACCAGACTCGCGCCGAGGGTGTCGACGAGAAAAAGCGGCAATAAGCTGTGCACGAGCTCCGACGAAACGTCCATGAACAGTGCGACGAAACCGAGAGCAACGACACTTTTGGGAACGTCGCGCCAACTCTGGTTCTTGGATCGTGCCATATGCTATCCCGTCTACCGCAGCGCTCGACCGCAAATGCCAGCATACGTCACGTTACGGCGATGAAACGGCGTCAACGGCCGAGCAACGACGGGATCGGTGCCGATTCGACGCGGATGCGAGCGTCGACGCTCCAAGCGCCGCGTTCGTCGACCACGACGGGATTGCAGTCGATTTCGGCAATCGAGGGGAAGCGGCTGACGAGCCGATCGATTCGAGCGATGATGTCCTCGAACGCCGCGGTATTCTTCGGCGGTGCGCCGCGATACCCGCGCAAGAGCGGCGCGCAACGCAGTTCGGCGATCATCTCGCGCGTGTCGCCCACCTCGAGCCCGGCGAGGCGAAGCGCGACGTCGTTTTTGATTTCGATCATCGTGCCGCCAGCGCCGCACGCGACGAGCGGGCCAAGTGCCGTATCGCGCATGGCGCCGACGAACATCTCGATGCCTTTGGGTGCCATGCGCTCGATAACGAAACCCGTGAGCGCGTGGCCATCCCGCTCGAGGCGGTCGCGCATTTCCAGCGCCAGCACGGCGGCCGTTTGGGGGTCGGCAATATCGAGGCACACGGCGCCGTGCTCGGTCTTATGAAGCAGCGTCGGTGCGATCGCTTTGAGTGCGACCGGCACGCCGATCTCGCGCGCGGCGCGCGCGACGTCGTCGACGGAGTTTACGATTTGCTGTGCCATGCGTGGGACGCCGAATGCGTCGAGCAGCGCTGCCACCGACGCGGGCACCAGCCAACCCGCACCCGCGTCGAGCGCGCTCGCAACGATCGCGCTTGCTGCCTTTACGTCGATTGCGGTTGGCGTGATGGCCGAAGCGTGCTCGCCGCGATTTTGCGCGCGCACGATTTTAGAAAGCGCGAGCGCGGCGTCTTCAGCGAATGTCAAGAAGGGCGTGTGTTGCGGAAGATCGGCGAAGCGCGGCCGCGCGCCCGCAGAAAGATACGCGGCCACGATCGGTTTGATCGAATCCACACCGGCTTCGGCGATCGCACGCACGACGTCGCCCGCGCCCGCAACGAACGGTGGCACGTAGACGGCGATGATCGCATCGACGTTCGCATCTGCCGCAACGATCGGGAGTACGACGCGATACGCGTCGGCGCTCGCCATCGCGGTCATATCGATCGGATTCGAGAGACCGGCATTGGGGCCGAGCACTTCTCGTAAGCGCGCGATTGTGGCTTCGTGCAACACGGAAACCTCGAGGCCATGCGCGGCGCATGCGTCGGCACACAGAATTGCCGGGCCGCCGGCGTTGGTCACGATCGCGACGCGATTTCCGCGCGGGAGCGGTTGCGATGCGACGATCGCCGCAACGTCGAATAACTCTTCCAACGTATCCGTACCGATGACGCCGGCACGCTCGTAGAGCGCATCGATTCGCGCCGGTGAGGTCGCGACGAGCGCACCGGTGTGGGACCCCGCGGCACGGGCACCCGCACCCGTACGGCCACCCTTGATCACGACGATCGGCTTTTTCGCGCCGACGCGGCGCGCGATGCGCGCGAATTTGCGCGCGTTGCCAAACGATTCGAGATACAGGAGGATCGCGGATGTCTGCGGATCGCTTTCCCAATATTGCAGCAGATCGTTACTCGAAACGTCGGCTTGATTGCCCGTCGAGACGAACGACGAGAGCCCGAGGCCGAGATCTTTTGCGAAGTCGACGATCGCGAGACCGAGCGCGCCGCTTTGCGAGAGAAACGCAAGCTTTCCGGCGATGGGGCGCTGTGGACCGAACGTTGCGTGCATGCGTACCGCGGGATCGGTCGAGATGACCCCAAGGCAATTCGGCCCGACCAGGCGCATCCCACCGTCGCGTGCGATCGCGAGAAGTTCGCGCTGCCGTGCTTTCGCGTCTTCGTTGCCGATCTCGGCGAAGCCCGAGCTGATGACGACGAGCCCTCGAACGTTTTTTACGGCGCAATCGCGCGCGGTATCGATGACGGCGCTCGCGGGAACCGCGACGATTGCGAGATCCACCGTTCCCGGAATCGCACTGACGCGTGGGAATGCCGGCAATCCCCCAATCGATGTGGCGCGCGGATGGACGAGCGCGATGCGCCCGGTGTAGCCAAATCCAACGAGGTTGCGCAGGATCGACGAACCGATATTGTCGGCGTGCTCGGAAACGCCGACGATCGCGATCGATTGCGGACGGAAGATCGGCTCGAGGCTAGCGACGGTCGCGCGACGTTCGCGTTCTACGAATCGTGCGATCGTTTCATCGGAGAACGCGGTTGGAAACGTAATGTGCGTCGTTCCGCTCTCGTGGCGCACGTCGGTTGGGAAACCGGCATTGGTAAAGACGTCGATCATCGCGCGATTCTCGGGTAGGACGACGGCTTCGAATAACTCGATGCCCTGATCACTCGCGATCTCGGCGAGCCTGCCGAGCATGATCGTCGCGAGTCCCCGACCCTGATAGATTTCCGTTACCGCGAACGCGACTTCTGCGCGATTGGGATCGATGCGCATCATGGCTGCGTGTGCGATGATGCGACCATCCGTCGTTTGGGCGACGATCGAGACGTCGTCGCTCGAACCCGTCGCTTCGCGCAAAAGTTCTTCGACCGCCGATTCGACCGACATTGCATGAAAGAAACGGAAGCGCCGGCTTGCGGGCAAAAGCCCCTCGACGAAGGCCTCGATCTGTTCGGCACGGAGATCGCGCGCCTCGTTGATCGCGATGGTTTCTCCGCTTGCAAGCGTGACGTCGATCGAGGCGACTCGGTCATTCGCGGTCATGCTGGTGTCGACGCGGACCGCACGGCGCCCTGGCTTCGCACGACCGGAAGCACGCGACGACAGATACAACCATTCATCACGCAATCGTACGCTCGCGTTGCGTACGCGTCGCGAAGAAAGCTTCATCGGTTTCGGGCGTCTTCACGCTGTCTTCGTAAGCATACGATATCGTGCTCCCCCAGGGGGGCATTCACACATGCTGGCTTCGAAACCACTCGCGGGCGACCGGCTGCTCGAAACGCGCTTCATTCGGCCGTTCCGTCGGATCGGTAATGACGACGTCGCCGCAGTCGGTGGTAAGAACGCGTCGCTCGGCGAGATGTATCGCACCCTCTCAACACTCGGCGTCTCAACCGTGAACGGCTTCGCCGTAACGGCCGACGCCTATCGTTACGTCCTCGACCAGTCCGACGCATGGACCGCTCTCCATACCGCGCTCGATGGTCTCGATGCGACCGACATCGAGGATCTCGGGCCGCGCGCGCGGCTCGCGCACGCGATCGTTCTCGCGGCACCGCTGCCGCCCGAGCTACGCGCCGAAATTCTTGTCGCGTACCACGCGCTGTGCGAGCAGTACGGGGCCGAAACGAGCTTCGCGGTTCGAAGCTCGGCAACGGCTGAGGATCTCCCGAACGCGAGCTTTGCCGGCCAGCACGAGAGTTTTCTCAACGTCCGCGGCGACGACGCGATCGTCGCGGCATACCGATCGTGCCTTGCGAGCCTCTTCCTCGAGCGCGCGATCCATTATCGTATCGACAAGGGCTTCGACCATTTTGGGATCGCGCTTTCCGTCGGGATCATGAAGATGGTTCGCTCGGATCTTGCCTCGAGCGGCGTCGCGTTCACGCTCGATACGGAGAGCGGTTTCCGTGACGTCGTCTTTATCACGGGCGCCTACGGCCTCGGCGAGTACGTCGTGCAAGGCACGATCGATCCCGACGAGTTTTACGTCCACAAGCCGACGTACGAACGCGGTTATCGGGCCGTGCTGCGGCGTCGACTTGGGACGAAAACGCAGAAGCTCATTTATGGCGAGCATGGTGCGACCACACGTGGCACCGAGACGAACCCCGCCGAGCGCGGGCGGTTCTGTATCGATGACACGGATGTGCTCGAGATCGCGGGCGCGTGCATCGCCGTCGAACGCCATTACAGCGAGCGTGCCGGCCACCCCGTGCCGATGGATATCGAGTGGGCGAAAGATGGAATCGACGGCCGCATCTATTTCGTGCAAGCCCGGCCCGAGACCGTGGTAGCGCAGCAAAAACCGATGACGGTCGACCGTTACCGCATAACGGGAGTGCGAACGATGTTGGTCACCGGCCGCGCGGTTGGCACCGCGGTTGCCGCAGGCCCGGTGCGGATCGTACGAACGCGCGATGATCTCGCCGCGTTTCGCCCGGGCGAGGTGCTCGTTGCCGAGACGACGACGCCGGATTGGGAGCCGGTGATGAAGATCGCGTCCGCGATCGTCACCGATCGCGGCGGACGGACCGCGCACGCCGCGATCGTCGCGCGCGAGCTCGGGATTCCCGCGGTGGTCGGTACCGGCAACGCAACGGCCACGCTTGCAAGCGGCATCGACGTCACCGTCACGTGCGCCGATGGCGATACGGGTCAGGTCTTGGCCGGACGCGTCGCCTTCGAAGTCGAGCATCTCGACGTCGGCACGTTCCCGCCGTTACCGACGAAGCTCATGCTGATCCTCGCCGATCCGAGTCGCGCCTTCGCCGAAAGCATGCTGCCGAGCGAAGGCGTGGGGCTCGTGCGGATCGAGTTCATCTGCTCCAACCATATTCGTGTCCATCCGATGGCACTCGCTCATCCCGAACGGGTGACGGATCCCGAAGCGACCGAAAAGATTGCCGAAATAACGCGCGGCTACGCGACGCCCGCCGACTACTTCGTGGAACGACTCTCCGAGGGTGTCGGGACGATCGCGGCTGCGTTTTATCCACGGCCCGTCGTCGTGCGAATGTCGGATTTTAAGACCAACGAATA
>JAYTXC010000076.1:0-3791 GCA_043743145.1 Rhodospirillales bacterium | reverse complement strand
ACTCTGCGGGCCGACTTCGAGCGTCCAGTACCGTGCGTCGCCACCGGGAACGTAGTCGTCGTCGGCCTGCACGTAGCGATCGAGTGCGGATTCGCTCGCGACCCAAAAGCCGAGATGCGGTGCGTACATCTTATAGGCGGAAAAGAAGATGAAATCGATCGCGGGATCGACGGTCAGCGCGAAATGCGGAAACGCCTGCACGCCATCGACGACGACGATGGCGCGCGCGGCTTTCGCGGCCTGCGCGAGACGCGCGACATCGAAAACGGTTCCGGTCGCATTCGATGCCCAGGGCAGCGCGACAAGCCGCGGACCGCGCGCAAGATAGGCCGCGTACTTCGCTTCATCGAGATCGCCATGCGCGTCGACGGGGACCACGTCGATCTGCGCGCCGAATCGTCGCAGCCACGACCACGGCGCGATGTTGGCTTCGTGATCGGCTGCCGTCACGACGATGCGATCGCCACGCTCGATCGAGCTCGCGAGCAAGCGCGCGAAATTCATCGCGAGTGACGTTGCGTTGAGGCCGATGCCGACGCGCGACACGGGCACGTCGACGAGCGCCGCGAATTCGGTTTTCGCTTCGGCGACGAGATCGCTCGTGGCGCGCGTGCGTGCGAAGATGCCGCCTTTTTGTGCGTTGTCGTACGTGAGATAGCGCTGCATGCGTTCGAGCGTCGCATCGGGAAGCTGCGCGCCCGCGGCGTTGTCGGCGAGAATACGGCCGTGCGTGCGCGCCGCCATGACGGCGGGGAAGCGATCGGCGTTCACGCGCGCGCGGCTGCGGCTTCGAGTGCCCGATACGCCCGCGAGACGGGTTCGCGGCCGATGGCGCGGCTAAGAAAACGCGATGCGGCGCGCACGCCATCGAGCGAGACGCCGGTCGCGATGCCCATGCCGTCGAGCATGTAGAGCAGATCTTCCGTCGCGAGATTGCCCGTCGCGCCCGGCGCATACGGGCAGCCGCCGAGGCCGCCTGCCGAGGAATCGAAGATCGAGATCTGCATCTGCAATGCCGCGACGACGTTGGCGAGCGCGGTGCCGCGCGTATCGTGGAAGTGCATCGCGAGCCGTTCGACGGGCATGTGCGCTTGCAACGCACCCGCGACTTCAACGACGTTGCGCGGTGTAGCGACGCCGATCGTATCGCCGATCGAGATCTCATCAACGCCGAGTTCGGCGAGCGCGCTCGCAACGCGCACGACCGCTTCGACGGAAACGTCGCCTTCGTAGGGACAACCGAACGCCGTAGACACGTACGCGCGCACCCACATCCCTTCGCGACGCGCGTCGCGTACGACGGTCGCGAACGTCGCGAGCGAAGCGTCGATCGTCATATTGATGTTGCGCTTGGTGAACGATTCCGATGCCGCCGTGAAAACCGCAACGGCGCGCACGCCTGCGCTTCGCGCGCGATCGAGGCCGCGCATATTCGGTGTGAGTGCGAGATACGTGACGCCGGGTCGGCGCTCGATTGCCGCCATCACGGCTTCGGCATCGTCGAGTTGCGGGATCGCGCTCGGCCGGACGAACGAGGTCGTTTCGATCGCCGCGAGTCCGCTCGCGCTCAAGAGATCGATGAAGCGCACTTTATCGGCAGTGCTGACGATGTTCGTTTCGTTTTGTAGGCCGTCGCGCGGAGCCATTTCGACGATTTTGACGCGCGTGGGAAGTTCGGAGAGGGAGAGTGCGCTCATGGCGTGCCAACCGTGCTTTCGGATTCGGCGTGTGCGGCGAGTTCGACCAGCGTCGCGCCGCCGGCAACGAGGTCGCCCGGGGCGATCGCGATGCGATGGACGATGCCCGCATGCGTTGCTTCGATGCGATGTTCCATCTTCATCGCTTCGAGGACGACGAGAAGATCGCGCGCGACGACTGCATCGCCGACCGCGACCGCGACGTCGAGAATCTTTCCCGGCATCGGCGAGAGGACCGCGCCCGCGTTGGTTCCACGCGCATCGCGCGCCCGATCGAGCGCGGGCGGCGGGGCGACCGTGAACGTATACTGCTGCGCTTCGAATTCGACCTCGATCGATGCAACCGCGAAGCGAACGCGTCCCGCGATGCGTTTCGTCGCGCCCGCGAGGACGACGCGTTCGCCCGTCACCGCGATCGCGCCATCAAATGCGACATCGCCGCGAATCGACCACGTGCGACCGTCGCCCGTTCGTGATGCCGTCGCATGCGCGAGATGTGCGCCATCGACGAGCGCGATCACGATGCCGACCCCGCCAATTCGCCACGCGCGCTGTGTTGCGACGAGCGCGCCGATGGCGAGTGCGAGCGCGTTGTTCGGTGCGCGCAGATCGTGCGGTGCGAGCAACGAGGAACGATCGCCAAGAAACGCTGTGGTCGTCGCACCGGAGCGAAACGCATCTTCGGCGAGAATCGCGCGAGCGAGCGGTACGTTTGTCGGGACACCTGCGATCTGCGTATGCGCGAGGGCGGCGCTGAGTCGATCGATCGCCTCGGTGCGCGTCGGCGCGTAAGCGATAATTTTTGCGAGCATCGAATCGTAGTAGATGGAGACATCGCTTCCCGCGCGGACGCCGGTATCGACGCGAATCCCATCGTCTGAGGGAACATCGAACCGCGTGAGCGTCCCCGTTGTGGGCAAGTAGCCCGTCGCGGGATCTTCGGCGTTAACACGCACTTCGATGGCCCACCCGCGCGCGCGCACGTCGTGCTGCGCGAACGGCAGCGCTTCGCCTGCGGCGATCGCGAATTGCAAGCGCACGAGATCGACGCCGTGGACGCATTCCGTAACGGGATGCTCGACTTGCAGACGTGCGTTCATCTCGAGGAAGTAGAACAAGCCGTCTTCGTCGAGCAAGAACTCGACCGTTCCGGCATTCGTGTAGCCGACGGATTTCGCGATTCGAATCGCGGCAGCGCCCATGCTGACGCGGAGCACGTCGTCGAGGGCGACGGAGGGGGCTTCCTCGATGATCTTTTGATGCCGACGTTGGATCGAACATTCGCGTTCGCCCAAGTGCAACGTCGTTCCGAAGACGTCGGCCACGATTTGAAATTCGATATGCCGCGGTCGCGCGACGTAGCGTTCGAGCAACACGCGATCGTCGCCGAACGATGCGAGCGCTTCGCGTCGCGCGGCGTCGAGGGCGTCGTCGAAGGTGGCAAGATCGGTCACGACACGCATGCCGCGGCCGCCGCCGCCCGCACTCGCCTTCACCAGCAGCGGCGTGCCGATACGTGCGGCTTCGGCGCGGAGTGTCGCAAGCGAGAGATCGTCGCCGTCGTATCCAGGCACCACGGGTACGTCGTGTGCGCGCGCCCGCCGTTTCGCTTCCGTTTTGTCGCCCATCGCCGCGATCGCCTCGGGCGTCGGGCCGATGAACGTGAGGCCCGCATCGCGCACGGCGGCGGCGAAGGTCGCACGTTCGGAGAGAAAGCCATAACCCGGATGCACCGCATCGGCGCCGAGCGCGTGCGCGGCCGCAAGAACGCGTTCGATCGAAAGATACGATTCGGATGCGGGTCCCGGACCGATGCGCACGGCATCGTCCATCGCATCGACGTGCATCGCGCGTGCATCGGCATCGGAATAGATGCCGACCGGAACGATCCCGCTCGCGCGCGCGCCACGTGCGATACGCACGGCGATCTCGCCGCGATTGGCGATGAGGACACGTCGAATGCGCGGCATCAGCGCACCCACGCGGGCGAACGCTTTTCGAGAAACGCGCGCAGGCCATCCTGACCTTCGCTGCTCGTGCGCTGCGCGGCGATCGCGCGCGCGGTGAGTTCGAGCGTTTCGTCGTACGTGCTTG
>JAYTXC010000075.1:0-5573 GCA_043743145.1 Rhodospirillales bacterium | reverse complement strand
CACTGCTAAGGTCGAGGGTTGCCGCTTCGCGAGTTGCGGCTCTCCCCCTCTCTCATACCCGCACGAGCACAAAAAAAAGCGCGCGATTGCCCTCGCGCGCTTTCCGACCCGCCCGGTTGGCGAATCAGCGACCCGAAACGGCCGCTTTCTCGATACGCGCGTCGGAAGTTTTTCCGAGGCGATCTGCGGCCTGCTGTGAGAGGAGACCAAGTAACCCGCCCACGACCATCGATACGAGCACCATGAGTTGGCCCGTGGTGAACGGACCGGCACCATTCGCACCGATCCACGTGCCCGCGCCCAAGAACGATGCCGGGATAAACGACAACGCCGACACCGATGCCTCCATGCAGAGAATGAAGGCGGCGATGGCAAGGATGATGCTGAGCACGAGAATGTTCCCGGGCGCGACGGCGTTCCAGATCGCGAGTGCGACCGCGACCCAGATGCCGCCTGCGAGGTTCCCGGCGATCGCTTTCGTAAGCCCCGCGACTCCGCCGCCGGCGGCGAAGAACGTCGCCACGGCAATCACGACGACCCACGCCGTGATGTGGAGCGATGGTTGACCCACAAAAATATAAGCGATGAAGAAAACCAGGATCGCAATAACGGTCGCGAGAGCGGTTAACGGCTTCATAAAGTGCTTCTTTCGGGCACACGAGTAGTCGCCAAACCCTACAGGAAATTTCGGCTAGGGCATATCCGCCGAAAGTTGTATGTAAATTACCTCGAAGGAGAAATACAATTGGCGCTACTGCGCGGTAGCGAGGGCATCCATCGCGACGTTCACGTGCATCTCGCTGTGCGTCGGCCCGCGATACACGCCACGAACCGGGCTCACGTCACGATAATCTCGTCCGAGCGCGATTTTAACGAAATAGTCGTTGACGAGGAGATCGTTCGTCGGATCGAATCCGACCCAGCCGTATGGTGGCAAGTACGCTTCGCACCACGCGTGCGATGCTTCGGCACCTAATATTTGCGATTCACCGCGAAAAATATACCCACTGACGTAACGGGCGGGAATACCCGCCGCACGCAACACGGCGATCATGACATGCGCGTAATCTTGACAGACGCCCGCGCGCTTCGCGAGCGCTTCGTCGACGGTCGTCTGCACGGTCGTCGCGCTCGTATCGTACGAAAATGTTTCATGAATGTAGTGCATGACGTGGCTACACCACGCCCCGATCGCGTCGCCCGGCTCGCCGAGTTCGGTGCGAATACGGGTGAGTTCTGGACCGAATTGTACGAACGCACTCTCGTGCGAAAAATCGTATTGGCGTTCGAGGCGCGGATCGGCGAGGAGATCGGCACGTACCGCATCCATCGGTGCCGCGGGCGCGCGATCGGCGAGCGTGACGACGCTGGAATGCGTGGCGATCGTGAGCTTCGCGTGCGACGGCAAAATCGCAAAGTGCTGCACGTCGTTACCGTAACGATCGGTGTAATCGTGATAGCGCACCCGCGGTGCGAGATCGAGCACGAAACGGGTGCAATATTGTTGTTGGTCGCTACGCGGTTGGAGGTGCACGACGGTGTAGCTTTCCGCGACCGCCCTGGGGTAGCGATAGGTTGTCGTGTGCTCGATCGTATATTCCATCAGACCTTTCCTATGCCTCGAGCGTCGCGACGATGGGGAGACGCGGAAAATACGTGTCTTCGATTTCGGAACCCAGGAGTTCGAGTTCGTGGACGAGCGACGAGGCGAAGCCGTGCACGCCGCCTACAAAAATTTCATCGACCGGTGTATAATCGAGCAGCGCGCTCAAGCGACCCAAACGTCGCTCTGCCGCGTTCCCGAACGTGCCCTTGGGCGCGCGCGAGATCCGATGCATCGCCGCATCGACTTCGCGAACGCAGAAGCGGAGACTCCGCGGAAAATCAGCCGAGAGCGCCATGAAGCCGATCGCATCGCGCGCCTCGGGCGTGCGATGCGAGGCCTGCGCGAATGGTACGCTGGCGCAACACATCTCGAGGAGCCGCTGCGATTCGTGCCACGGTTCGTCCTCAACGTCGAGTGCATCGACGATGCGCGCCGTCATATACGCGCGTTCGAGGAAGCGGCCGACCTGCAAAAAATTCCACACGTCGCCGTGCGAAAGCGTCGCATCGCTGATGCCGGCAAACGCTTGCATCGTATCGCGTACGCGGCGTAAAAACGTCGTCGGACCCTCGCGCAAGACCGAACGAAGATCCTTACTATCGACGTAGAGATAGAGCACGTTGACGACTTCCCACACTTCGGTCGTCAGTTCGGCGCGGATGCCGAGTGCGTTCGCGCGCGCGACGCGCACGCTCGAAACGATCGAGCTCATATTGTCGCGATCGAACGCGCAGAACTCGAAACACTCCGATGCAATTTTCTTCGCAGGGCCGAATTGCGGTTCGTCGATAAACCCCGCGCAGCGCATCACCGAGCGCCAGAGACCTTCGAAGCGTCCGCTCTGTTGCGCGTAGAGATCCATCGCGCGCGTATAGTTGACGTCGAGCACGCGTGCGACGGTCTCCGCCCGTTCCACATTGCGCCCGAGCCAAAAGACGGAATCGGCGACGCGACTCAGCACGAGCCGTCATCCTGGAGGATCCAGGTATCTTTACTTCCGCCGCCTTGCGATGAGTTGACGACGAGCGAGCCTTCGCGCAAGGCGACACGCGTGAGTGCTGCCGGCGGCACGTCCACATCGCGACCGTAGAGCGCGAACGGTCGTAGATCGACGCGGCGGGCGTGCATCTCGCCATCGATGAGCGTGGGCGATGACGAGAGTTCGATAACGGGCTGCGCGATGAAATCGCGGGGGTTGGCCTCGATCATCACCGCGAATGATTCGCGTTCCATCCGCGAGGCAAAGGGCCCCATGAGCATGCCGTAGCCACCCGAGGCGTTCGTATTCTTCACCACGAGCTTGTCGAGGTTGGCGAGGACGTGTCGACGCTGCGTCACGTCGTTGCAATCGTAGGTCGGGACGTTATCGAGGAGCGGTTCCTCATCGAGATAGAATCGGATCATCTCCGGGACATAGCGATAGACCGATTTATCGTCGCCAACGCCCGTGCCGATCGCGTTTGCGAGCGTGACGTTGCCCGCGCGATACGCGTTCATCAGCCCGGGCACCCCAAGCGACGAATCGGGGAGAAAATAGAGCGGATCGAGGTAGTCGTCGTCGGTGCGACGGTAGATGACGTCGACGCGTTCGAGTCCGCGCGTCGTTTTGAGAAACACCACGTTCTCCACCACGAGGAGGTCGCGGCCTTCGACGAGTTCCACGCCCATCCGACGCGCGAGCAACGTGTGTTCGAAATAGGCAGAATTGTAAATGCCGGGTGTGAGGACGACGACCATCGGCGTGACATTGCCACGTGGTGCCACGTGGCGCAACACGTCCAGGAGTCGACTCGGGTAGTCGTCGACCGGGCAGACCGCGTACTCGCGAAAGAGATCGGGAAAACCGCGTTTGAGAACGTCGCGATTTTCGAGCACGTATGAAATGCCCGAGGGCGTGCGACAGTTATCTTCGAGCACCAAAAAGTCGCCGCGTTCGTCGCGAATGAGATCGATGCCCGAGACGTGGATGTAGATGTCGTGCGGGACGTCGACGTCGATCATCTCGCGGTTGTAGTGCTTGGATGAATAGACGAGGTCGCGCGGGATACGCTTCTCGCGCAAAATGCGTTCGGCGTGATAGACGTCATGCACGAAGGCGTTGATCGCACGCACGCGCTGGGCGATCCCGCGCTGAATACGCGTCCACTCGTCGTTGCGCAGGATACGTGGAATGACATCGAAGGGGAAAACGCGCTCGGTGCCCGCGCTATCGGCATATACCGTAAACGTCACGCCGCGTTGGAGAAGCGCCGTATTGATCGCCTGGACGCGATCGCGAATCTCATCGCGCCCGAGCCGCGCGAGCGTTGCCGCGAGCGCGGCGTATTCGGGCCGGGGTTCACCGTTCGCACGATAGAGCTCGTCGAAATGATGGGCCACCGCGAGATGCGGCTGAAGTTCGAGCATGGGGACCGGGATTCGCGATCTTGGCACGCCGTTTCGTTGGCCCAGTGGCTAACGAGTTCCGTGCATGCGGCAAGGCAGCGCGGGGGGACATGCGCAAAATGGGAAATCCCGACGGATGTCAGCATCCCTGATCTTGCGCGCATTCGCCATCGGAACCGTCGCCGGGCTCCGCTCGATGACCGCGCCTGCCGCAACGTTGCTCGAAAACGAAAGCGTGTGGGCGGGCCCGGTTGCCTTTGCGGCCGTGGGTGAAGCGATCGTCGATAAACTGCCCTTCGCGCCCGCGCGCACGTCGCCGCCGGCACTCGCCGTCCGAATGCTCTCGGGAGCGCTCTGCGGCGCCGCCCTCGCGCGTCGCCAGCGCACCGCGCCGCTTGTCGCGGCAACGATCGGCGCGATCGGCGCGATCGTCGGGTCGTACGGCGGTTATGCCGCTCGGGGCTATCTCACGAAGAAGCGAGGCCTGCCCGACGTGCTCGTCGCAGCCGTCGAAGACGCGTTCGCCGTCCTCCTCGCGCACAATGCCGCCGCCCGACCGCCGCGCCACACGAGGCCGACGATCAAGATCGCGTAAGGCCCCGAGACGCGCTTACGTCCTCAAGCAAACGTGCCGACGTGTCTCTTATGGTGACCTCGATCTTTGCGACGCCCGCGACGGCGACGCTCGCGACGGCGGCAGCACGTTCGCTGCTGGATGACTTCGCGTGCTCGTTCGTGCGCATCTGGCTGGACGACGGCTTTGGATCGGCCGAGCCCATCGTCACCCTCGGTGGACCGCCCGACGGCAACCGAAAGCTCTCGCCACCTGCGGCCGCACGGGTGATCGTCTCGGGCCGCCGCTCCCTCGAACCGGTAACGACCGAAGTTTCGAGTTCGCCGCTCGAGGACGGCTATCGCCTGTGCCTCCCCATGCGCGGCGTCGGCTCGGCCTTCGGCTGCATCGAGTGCTATAGCGCACACGACGTCTCATTTTCGCTCGCCGATCGGATCGAGACGAGCCTCACGAAATTCGCAATTGCGATCGAGTCGGCCGCCGCGACCGACGCGCTCGAACGGGAATCGCGCGGCACGATCCTCGTCGTCGACGAGCATACGGCGCGGCGAGCGCTTTTGGTTTCGGGCCTGCAAAAGAGCGGTTTCACGACGATCGACGCACCCCACGGGCTCGCGGCCTTCGACGCGATCGGCAGCCGGTTTCCCGATCTCGTGCTGATGAATTTCCCGCTCGCCAACGGCAGCAGCGGCGAGACCGCGAAACTCTTGCGGCGCCGGCCCGATGGCGTACGCGTCTCGGTCGTCATGCTCGTCGATGCCAGCGACGCGAGCGTACGCGTCGCCGCGATGGAAGCCGGCGCCGACGAGTGCATCAGCAAACCGTTCGACATGCGCGATCTCGTCGCGCGCGTTGCCAACGTTTTGCGCTGGCGCGAACTCATGGCAAACGCCCCCGTTTCGAACGGCTCGGTCCAGAGCAAGACGACGCGAGCGTCGCGCAACGAATCGCTCGCGCTCTACGAATCGCGCCACGGTAATCACGACGCAGCCCTCGAACTCTTCGTCA
>JAYTXC010000074.1:0-11356 GCA_043743145.1 Rhodospirillales bacterium | reverse complement strand
AACGACGCCGGAGCGAACGATCGCCTTCGGTCACCTTCACCTTCCCTATGCGCGGATGTGGCGCGATCGCTTGCTCGTCAACGTCGCGTCGGCCGGATTGCCCAAGGATGGCGATCCGCGCGCGAGTTACGCAATCCTCACGCAGCGGGGCGGCGGCTGGCAGGTCAAACATCGGCGGGTCGTTTTCGATGTCGAGCGCGTCGTACGCGATATCGAGCGCAGCGGCATGCCGGAAACGACGAAACGTGTAAACGTTCTCCGTCGGCATCGGTATAAGGTTCTCGATGAACGGATCCCCTAAGGCACCCGCGTTACGTATCGATCGGCTCGGTAAGCGATACGGCGATTTTACGGCGGTTGACGGAATTTCGCTCGAGGTCGCGCGAGGCGATTTTTTCGGGTTTCTCGGGCCCAACGGCGCGGGGAAGACGACGTCGATCAACGCGATCGTGGGCCTCGCGACGATTACGTCCGGCACGATCGAGATCTTTGGCTACGACACCGTCCGGCAGTGGCGGGAAGCGCGTGGACTCGTCGGCCTCGCACCGCAAGAGTATAATTTCGATCGCTATCTCTCAATCCGCGACGTCTTGATCTATCAGGCCGGGTATTACGGTTTGCGTGGCCCCGCCGTGCGCAAACGCGCCGACGACCTCCTCGCGCGCTTCGGGCTCACGAGCAAAGCGAGCGAGACGTTCGTGCGTCTCTCGGGCGGCATGAAACGACGCCTCACACTCGCACGCGCGCTCATCCACGAGCCGCAGTTACTCATTCTCGACGAACCGACGGCCGGTGTCGATGTGGAGTTGCGGATCGAACTTTGGGATCTGCTTCGCGATCTCAACGCGGCGGGAACGACGATCATCCTCACGACGCATTACCTCGAAGAGGCGGAAGCGCTCTGTAAGAATATCGCGATCATCGAAGGCGGAAAGCTCGTCGCGATGGAGTCGACGGCGAAATTGCTCGCGCGCCGCGGAACGACGACGCTCTCGGTGACGGTCGATCGACCGCTCGCGAAGATTCCGGCCGCCCTCGTCGCGCTCGGAGCGATCTACGACGCGCCGACGCGGACGCTGCGCCTCTCCAACGTTCCGCCCGATACGATCGCCGCGACGCTCGGCGAACTCGGTGCCGCGGGGTACGCGATCGAAAACGTCGATTTCGCGCGTTCGAGTCTTCAAGACGTCTTCTTAGATTTAGTGAAACGCTGACATGACCGATATCTGGGGCTTTCGCAATCCCATCGGCCTCGCGACGCTCGTCAAACGCGAGCTCGTGCGAACGTACAAGGTGATCAACCAAGTCATCTGGCCACCGATCATTACGACGATTCTTTACGTGCTCGTCTTCGGGCTCGGCCTCGGGTCGCGCGTTCAAAACGTGCAGGGCGTACCGTATGCGGCATTCCTCATTCCCGGCCTCATCATGTTACAGGTGATCGATCAAACCTATGGCGAGTCGTCGAGCTCGCTCTTTCAGGGGCGCTTCATGTATTCGATTCAGGAGCTGCTCGTCGCACCGCTTTCGGCATTCGAGATCGTTACCGGGTTTATCGTCGCCTCGATCTTACGCGCGCTGCTCATCGCGATGCTCATCATGGGCGTCGGCTTCGTGATGGTGCACACGTTGCCGCAAAACTGGACGCTCTTTTTTGGAATGATCGTGCTCATCTCCGCACTCTTCGGCGCGATCGGTATCATCTTCGGCCTGCTCGCCGAGAAGTTCGATCACATCGCGGTCTTCACGACGTTCGTCATCACGCCGCTCGTCTTCGTCGGCGGCGTCTTTACGTCGGCGCAATTCTTACCGCCGCTCGTGCGCCGCGTCTCGCTCGTCAATCCGATGTTTTACATGATCGATGCGTTTCGATTCGCGTTCACCGGGCGCAGCGACGTCCCCGTGATGCTCTCGATCGGTATCGTCGTGACGCTCGCGGTCGTCTCGCTCGCGATCGCACTTCGTATGACAGCACTCGGATACAAATTGCGCGTCTGAGGTCGCTCGTCACGCTTTTTGGCATCGACGAGGAAAGCTTGCTCGCTTTGGTTTAGAGCAAGGGTCGCTGCGGAAGACCTATCCTATGATGCGTTTGAAAGCGATCGTTGCGCTCTCTTTCCTGGCCATGCTCGTCGGATCCCGAGCGAGCGCTGCGGAGCGCACACTCACCATCAATGTCGACGGTCGGCCCGCATCGCACGATGTGACCATGGCGAAGATGCGCGGGAATGTCGCATATGCCGAAATCGTCATCTTAACCCGCATTTTTGGCGGCCTCGTGTCGATTCGCAAAACGGGCGTTACGACGACGGTTGGCGCCCACGTCGCGCGCTTCCACGCGAACGATGCGAAAGCGACGGTCGACGGCGTGGTCATGACGATGCCGGCGGCGACGTTTACCGAGGACGGCGATCTCTACGTGCCACTCGCGTTCTTCGCCAAGAACGTCGTGCCGGGAACGACGGTGCGCATCGATCGTGCGAACGGTCGCGCCACGCTCCACCTGAAGCCGCAAACCTTGCCTACCGCCGATGCACCATCGGCCTCGCCTTCGCCGTAACGCGGAGGGCTCGGCCTGGGAAGCGAAGTCGCGCGCGATGACGCTTCGCCCGGTCCTCCAACTTGCCGCGCTCGCATGCGTCGTCGCACAACCATTGCCGGGGTTCGCCGCCGAAGCGCTTACCGGTCCACGCGTCGGCGAGCCCGCTCCGAATTTTTCGCTCACGACGATCGCAGGCAAACCCGTCTCGCTCGCGAGCTACGCGGGAAAGATCCTGGTCGTCAATGTGTGGGGCACGTGGTGTCCGCCATGTCGCCTCGAAACGCCCGATTTCGTTCGTTCCGAGCGGGCGATGCGCGCGCACGGGGTAGTCTTTCTCGGCGTCGACACCACCGAAGAGGCGCCGATCGTCCGGGCTTTCGTGAATGCGCACGGCATCGAATACCCGCAAGCGATCGATCGCGATGCGAAATTCGCGCGCGCCTACGATGTCGCGTATTTCCCGAGTACGTACGTGATCGATGCACGCGGAATCTTGCGCGCCCGGTACGTCGATGTTTTGGGGCCCGGGCAACTCGCTTCACTCGTGACCGCAGCACGCAACGAACGAAACGCGGTAATTTCGTCGCCGCTCCAAACGAAAATTTTTGCAACGCTTACGGATCGTACGCTCGAGATCGTTTCGGGGGCAGATGCGGGCGTCGTGCGCGCCACCGTGGGACGAATCGACGCCGCACTCGTCCGCGCGCAGCAACTCCTCGATGAGAGCGATGCGGCACGCGGCAATGTCACGGATCTCATCGGCACCCAGGCCAGCGAAGCAACGTTACGCGATCGCGCGATCGCGGCACTTGCGACGCTGCAGCTTGCGGATCCGAGCGTGACCGCCGATGCGGTGCTCCTCGCTCGATTGCGCGGAGATGCGGCGCGCGACCGCGAGCGCTTTAGCGAAGCGATCGCCGCGTACGACGCGGCGCTCGCACTCGATGCGAAGAACGCAGACGCGCTCGCAGGCCTGGCCTATGCGGCCAATCGACTCGAAAAATACGACGTCGCGATCGATGCCGACCGACGTGCCGTGGAACTCGATGCGAACGACGTCGGATCGCTCGTCGATCTCGCACGCGCGCAAGCGAAGGCGGGGATCCTTCCCGATGCGAGTGCCACCTTCGAGCGCGCTCACGCTGCCGCGCGCGCGGCGATCGACGCGCGTCCCGGTGACGCCAAAGCGATTCGCCTCGCGGCATGGGCGCATCTATACGCGGGACGCGTCTATGCGAAAGCGGGCGATTCCGTTCGCGCGCGGCGCGAATTTGACGCGATGCTCGCGCTCTCGCAGCGCCTGCCGGCCCGCGACGAGCGGCACGATATGTATCTCGAAGAAGGGCAAGAGGCGATCGTCGCGCTCGGTCTCGCGGCACCGAAATCGGGCGCGACCGTTTCGCTCGCACCGTGGACCGGTGCCGATCTTCCGGGGAGCATTCCCAACACGGCAAAATACCGACTCGTCGTCGCAGGTACGGCCGGGCGCGAGATCGCGCTCCGTGCCTTAGACGTGCCCAAAGGCTGGGTTGCTTCGTTCTGCACCGATCGCGTCTGTGCGCCATTTCGTACGACCGTCGTCGTTCCGAGTTCCGGCGTGAAGATCATCGAGTTCCAGCTCGTTCCGCCAACCGATCACTTGAGCGTGCCGCGCGTTCGCGTGACCTCGACCGATCGTGCGCACGCGTCGACCGCGACGACGTAAGCGCGGCGTCGCGCATCGGCAGCAGCGAATGCACTCACCAAGCTCGCGATTTTAACGGCGAATTCGGCAGTCGAGTCGATGGCGATCCATGCGAGTGCGAAGAGATACCTGCCGCGCAACGTCTTCCGGGGAAGATCGAGTGCGATCGCATCTCTACGACACTCACACAAGGATCATCGGCCGAATTCGTCGTGACTTGTGTGTCTTCGTTTGTGTGTCCTCGATTGGATTCAGTTCATGCGTGCGCCGAAAAATGGATTGTGCGCTTTTTCCTCGGCGACCGTCGTCGGCGGGCCGTGGCCCGGCATCAGCACCGTCGCATCGTCGAGCGCGAAGATTTTCGTGGACACGCTTTCGAGAATATCGCGATACGAGCTGCGCTCGCCGAAGACTCCGCCGACGCTGCCCGCAAAGAGCGTATCGCCGGTGAAAAGCGTCGATTTGAAGAGAAAACACGACGACCCGTCGGTATGGCCCGGCGTGTGTAACATGCGGATCGCCGCGTTCTCGCCGAAGGGAAGTTCGTCGCCGTCGACCACGGGCAATGCGCGCGCGCCGAGGGCGCCGATCGCATGCACGTCGGCCCGATGCATCACGATGTGTGCGCTGGGAAACACACGCGCGATCGCGGCCGTCGCATCGCAGTGATCCGCGTGTTCGTGCGTGATGAGAATGTAGCGTAGCGCGTACGGCCCCTCGGCGATCGCGTTCAAGATCGTTTGTGGCAGGCCGGCGGGATCGATCAGTGCCGCCGTCTTGCCATCTTCGAGGAAGAAGAGGTAGCCGTTGGAGGGATGCGGATCGTGCGGATGGTGGCGCACGTCGCTCGGGAGCGAAACGGTCGGATGCCAGCGCGTCGCGGCAGCATCGGCGAATTTGCCGGGATCGAGCCCGACGATGCGGGCGACCGCGCGCGCTTCGTCGTCGGTCGGTTGCGCCTTGCCCGCATTCCAGGCGCGCAGGGTTGCGAGCGCGATGCCGGTCGCGCTCGCGATCTCGACATCGGTCGTCTCGGTGCCGCGTTTGGCTTTGCGAAGAATATCAGTAAAATCGTCTTCGAGCATCTCGCGTGCCTTACGCGGTGCAACCGGGGACCCTGCTACACCGGTCGAACGCCCCAGAATGGAACGCGTCATTATCATCGGTTCGGGCCCCGCCGGCCTCACGGCCGCAATCTATGCGGCACGCGCCGCCCTCGAACCCGTCGTCTTCGCAGGCTACCAATATGGCGGCCAACTCATGTTCACGACGGAAGTCGAGAACTATCCGGGTTTTCCCGGTGGCGTGCTCGGGCCGGAGTTGATGGAAAGCTTCCGCACGCAAGCCGAACGCTTCGGCGCGAAGATCCACAACGAAGACATCACGGCCGTCGATTTTTCGAAGCGACCGTTCACCGTCTGGGCGGGCGACACGCGATACGAAAGCGATACCGTCATCGTCGCGACGGGCGCGAGCGCGCGCTGGCTCGACGTGCCGGGCGAGGCGAACCTGCGCGGTCGTGGCGTGTCGACGTGTGCGACTTGCGACGGGGCGTTCTTTAAGGAAAAACATATCGTCGTCGTCGGCGGCGGGGATTCCGCAATGGAAGAAGCGCTCTTCCTCACGCGCTTCGGATCGCGCGTGACGGTCGTGCATCGCCGCGATACGCTCCGCGCGAGTAAGATCATGGCCGATCGCGCGCTCGCGCATCACAAGATCGATTTCGTATGGAATTCGCACGTCGTCGCGTGCGTCGGCGCGACCGCGCTCACCGCGCTCGAACTCGAGAATCTCGTCACGGGCGAACGCACGACGTTCCCAGCGGATGCGCTCTTTATCGCGATCGGTCACGATCCCAACACGGCGATCTTCGCGGGGCAACTCGCACTCGATGCGACGGGGTACATCGTGTCGACCGACGGCGTCCACACGAACGTGCCTGGCGTTTTCGTCGGCGGCGACGTCTACGACATCCGGTACAAGCAGGCGATCACGGCGGCGGGGATGGGCTGTAAGGCCTCACTCGAGGCGGAAAAATATCTCGAAGAACTCGACGCCGAACGCGAAGCCGGCGGTGCGTTCGCGACCGCCGCCTCGTAACGTCGCTTAAAAAGCGGCGAGAATCTCATCCGTCGCGGGCATGCCGCGGTGATAGTACACGACCGTACCATCTTTCGCGATGCCGACGACGGTGCGGTTGATGAGGCGTAGGAAGCCGAGACCCATCACGGCGTCGTAGGCGCTCGCGACGGCGAAACCCGTGTCGACCAGAAGCGGGGCCGCGAAGCCGTTCTTCTCGGCAAAGGCTTGGTGGCTCGTGGCGCTCTGGTTGTTGATCGCAAAGACGGTAACGCTCGCTGCGTCGTATCGGGCGCGGTCGTCACGGACCGCGCTTAGTTGAATTTTTCAACCAGGGGTGCTATCGAGCACGTAAAAAATGAGGACGACGGGCCCATGCGCGCGGGCCGTGGCGAGTGTGTGCTCGTTGCCGTTTTCGTCGGTCAAGGTAAAATCGGGCGCGCGGTCACCGACCTGAAGTTTCGGCATCATCGTCCTCTCGTAACGCGAGCGCGAAGACGAACTCGTCGCTCGTGCTCGCCTTGAAGTAGTCGGCGCCTGCGATGAATCCCTTGCGCGTAAATCCGAGCCGCTCTACGAGTGCGATCGAACGCATGTTGCGCGAGTCGATGAACGCTTCGATCTCATCGATGTGCGTCGAACGTCGTAGCTCGTCGATGACGGTACGAGCGGCTTCGGTTGCGTATCCGCAACCCCACGACGCGCGTTCGATCGTGTAGGCAAGGAGCGCGTGCGTCCCGTCGCGATCGATCGAAATTTCGAGCGTGCCGAGCGCGTGACGAGAATCGCCGCGCGCGAAGATCGCCCAGTTCCACCAGCGCTCGCCCGCCGCAACGGGACCACGTGCGACATGTGCGTAGCGCGCGGCGAGGGCATCGACCGATCCGTAGGGCTCGGTCGGAATGAATCGGTAGAGTGCGTCGTCGGCGAGTGCGTGGAAGAGTTCGGGAGCGTGACGTTGGTCGAGCGGTTCGAGGTGGAGGCGCGCCGTTTCGAGCGCTCGCGGGTGGCGCGGCAGCGTCAACGCCGTCAAGCGAGGTGCGCTACGCCGCCGCGATCGCGGCGCACGCGGCGTCGATCGTCGGGTACGTAAAGGTGTATCCCGTCTCAATCGTGCGCGTGGGTAACACGCATTGGCCGTCGACGACGATGACCGCACCCTCGCCGAAAACGAGGCTCATCGCAAAGCCGGGGACGGGGAGGAATGCGGGCCGGTGCAACGCTTTCGCAAGCGCCGATGTGAACTCCGCATTACGGACGGGCGTCGGAGCGGTCGCGTTGAGGATGCCGTCGGCACCATCGATCGCATGCAGATAGATGCCAACTTGATCGTCGATGTGAATCCACGAATACCACTGCTGGCCGCTCGCGACGATACCGCCGCCGCCGAGTTTAAAGATTGGCAAGAGCTTCGCGAGCGCGCCGCCGTCGTTGCCCAGTACGAGACCCGTACGGATTTTTGCGACGCGCATACCGAGTGCTGCGGCACGATCGGCTTCCGCCTCCCATGCGATGCACACACGAGCGAGAAAGTCGCTTCCCGGTGCGCTCTTCTCATCGAATGTTGCCGTATCGCTCGTGCCATAATAGCCGATTGCGGAAGCCGAAATGTACGCGGTCGGTTTGTTCGCCACCAAAGCGAGTTCGCTTATCAGCGCGCGTACGGCATCGACGCGACTCGTGCGAATTTTTTCTTTCACGCTCGCGGACCATCGCTGCGCGACGGGTTCGCCCGCGAGGTTCACCACGACGTCGGCGCCGTCGCACGCACCCGCGGCGATCTTCGCGTCGCGTAGCGACGCGGTCGTGACGATATCGCCGCGCGCACGCAAGGCGGTGACGAGATGGCGGCCGATAAAACCGGATGCGCCGAGAATCGTGATCTTCATCGTGCCCTTAGACGCTCGCGACGCTCCAGATGGTGGCACCGATGCGAGGCCTTGCCGCGCATCGGTGACGGTTCTTAGTTCGAGGGTGCGAGCGTTGGTGTGGGAGACGGCGACATCATCGTCGATCCGTTCGCGCCGCCGTTCATCATCGAACCGTGCTTTTTGTGGTGTTTGCCCATGTGGCGATCGGAATCGCCCATCATGCCGGGTGACGCCATCGCGCCTGGTGCGCCCATCGCACCCGATGTGCCCATCGAGCCCATCGAACCGTTGCTTCCCGACATCGACTCGTGCTTCGCCGCATGGAAACCCATCGACATCGTTTGGCTCATGCAGACGAATTTGCCGTGCTTGGTCTTGCCGTAACGCGGCGTGCCCGGCATGTGGTAGACCTTCGTGCGTGTGTTTGCCCACACGACGCTGTCGCCCGCGGCGCACGACGGCATCGCCATATTCGATCCCATCATCGAACTCCGCGCGAAGGCAGGCGTCGCGAATGTCGCACTAAAGATAACGGCCGCAGCGGCGGCGACGGTATGAATGAATTTCATGAAAACTCCAACTGACGCAAACGAAGCGAATGTGCGAGATCACGGCGAAGGCGGTAGGCGTCAAAGAAGCGCTTCACACCGAAAGGAAACGTTCCTTGTCCGCGATGCGTGTGCTCGTAATCGGAGCCGGACCCGGCGGCGCGGCAGCTGCGATCGAACTCCAGCGAGCGGGCGCCAACGTGCGCATCGTCGAGAAATCGGCGTTCCCCCGCGCAAAGACGTGCGGCGATGGAATATCGCCGCCCGGCGTGCGTGAAGCGCAAGCACTCGGACTCGCACTCGACGATAAAACGCCGCTTCGGCTCGGCGAGATCAGCACACCGCGTGGTGCGCGGTTCCGCGCGGGATGGCGACCCGAGACACCGTGGGGCGCGATCGTCGAACGACGTGAATTTGACGAGCGCCTGCTCGCGATCGCGATTGCCGCGGGTGCGCGCTTCGACGATCGCACGACGGCACGTGACATTACGTTCGGCGCGCGGGGTCCCGCCGTGCGTCTCGGCCGCGAGGACAACGCGACGCACGAACTCTTCGATGCGATCGTGCTCGCCGAAGGTGCGACGGGAACGCTCGCGCCCAAGCTCGGTTTCGGCCGTCATCATTCGCGGCTCGTCGCACTGCGCGGCTACACGCGCGCGATCAAGCCGCTCGAGCCGCAATTCGGACTCTATTTCGATCGCGATGTCTCGCCTGGATATGGGTGGATCTTTCCCGTCGACCGCGAGCGTGCGAACGTGGGCGTGCTCGTTGACGAACGCGCGGTACGTGCACGCGGAGGTGACCTGCGCGGCATTTTACGCGGCTGGACCGCGACGAGCGCAATCGCGCGCGAGACGATCGGCCCGGATCCAACCTATGAATCACTACGCGGCGGCGTGATTCCAACGGGTCGCCGCTCGCGCGTCCGCGGTAGCGTGTACCTCGTCGGCGATGCGGCGGGTGTCGCGGATCCGTTTTCGGCCGAGGGCATCTATCAAGCGATGGCCACGGGCCGCGCCGCAGCCGCCGCGCTCATCGCGCATGGGCCGGGCCGTGCGGCCGAGCGGGCCTATGCGCGGGCGCTCCGACCTTTCGATCGCAATGCCGCCGAGGCACGCCGCCTCCGGTTAGGCTTTGGGCTCGTCATCGACGTGATGGGCGCTCGCGCCGTCAAATCACCACGCCTGGCCTTTCATTTGAGTTCGAGCGGATTTTTCATGAAGGACAGCCTGCCCGCGTTTTTATGGGGAATCGCGCGGACGTGGTAGCGCAAGTCACCACGCGCGGCCAAAGCGTGTGCGAGAGTAGGGAAAAGGGGCGCGAACTTTGAGTTTTAAGAATCGGCTGGCCAAGATGATCGTCGACCCAGCCTTCCGCAATCCGGGGTTGATGAAAGTCATCTTTGCGATCGACGACGTCACGGGCGTCGACCTCGTAAAAACGCTCGCGCCCTTCAAGCTCATGCCGGCATCGGCCGAACTCTTCCAGCGCAGCTTCGCGCATTTCGTTTCGGGCGAAGAAATCTCGCTCGCGTGCGCGACGCAACTTTCTGCGATCGCACCCGACCGCGCGTCGTCGGGATATCTGCTCATTCAAGCGGGCGAGGAACAGACGCACCTCGACCATTTCCGCGACAAGCTCGATCAATTCGGCCTCGGCGAAGCGAGGCTTTCGAAGTTCGTCGCGCCGTCGTTCAAGCGCTTCGGTGAAGCGATCCAACGTCGCATCGATCAGGGCGACTACGTCGGTGCGCTCGTCGGCAATAACGTCGTCGTCGAAGGCCTCGCGATTTGCTTGCTCGAGATGGGCTGCAAAGATCTGCGCGCGAACTCCGATGAAGTTTCGAAGTTTCTGGATTTCGTGCTCGAAGACGAACTCCATCACGTGCGGTTCGGCGAGCGTCGCCTCAAGATTTGGAACGAACGCGGGCTCGTGCGCGAACGCGACGTCGCCGATTTTTACGGCGAGATGTGGGCGAACGTCGTCGGCGTGGTCGCGGAAATTCCCGACGTCCTCGATTCGATGACGATCGAACCCGCGGCATTGCTCGCGGAAGCGAAGGCGTTTTTTGAGGCTCGCTTCACGGCTGCGGGGCTTTCGATCGCGGCGTAACCGGTTCGCGTGCGCGTGTTTTGGCTCGTCGCGGCGTTCGCGCTCGCGACGGATTAATTGACCGAGTACCTTGTGATGACGAAGCTCGTGTTCGGCTTTGCGTTTCGTAATCTCATCGCGAACGCGACGGGTCCTAGCGTGGCGATCGCCGCCATCGTCGGCGGAGCGATCGGAAACGCGGTCGACCGCGTACGGCATGGGGTCGTCATCGATTTCATCGTTCTGCAGCCACTGCCGATATTCCAAGTCTTCAACGTCGCCGACGCGTGCGTCTCGCTCGGCGTCGTCGTTGCGCGACGGCGCGTGATATTGCGTCTGATGTCAATGGCGTGACAGCGGGGTCGTCGCGTCGCGTTCCGGTTCGGGCTTGGGCTTGGTGAGATAGAGGCCGACAGCGATGAGGACGATGCCGACGGCGAGGTAGAGTAAATCGAGTGCACTTTGCACCGGGCGATGTATCGCACTTTCGAAATAGCGCACGACGAGAATGAGGAAGATGACTTTCGCGAGCCGTTCTTTG
>JAYTXC010000073.1:0-24035 GCA_043743145.1 Rhodospirillales bacterium | reverse complement strand
CTCGGCGTCGACGCGACGCTCTCTGCCGACGACGTTACCAATGTCGTGCGCGAAAGTTTTCGTCAACAACTCGAACCTGCACAACTCGTCGCAGCGCGTCTGGATTCCGGCGGCTATGACTTTACGGCCGTCTTCGAAGGCTTTGCCTCGGGTGCGCAGGAGCAGCGCGATCGCTTCCTTGCGCTCGGGCGCGCATTCGATCCGGCAATCCGCGCGAGCGATGACGCGGTCGCGCGCGTTGCCGCACGCGATCGGGATGCGCGGTGCACGGGCGATCTACGCTTGCGCATCGCGCTGCCGCCGGCCGAATTCGCGCGCGCAGAACGCGACATCATCGCTCCGCTCGCGCGCGCGTTTGCGGATTCCACCCTCGACGGCACCACACCGTCGAAGACGTTTGCGTATCCGTCGCTCGGAATTGCGTTCGTCGCAGGCGCGCTCCGACACGACGGAAGCGCGAGTCGCGCGAACGATGCGAGCCTCCGCATCGCCGATGCCATCGTTGCCGCGCGGCGCGCGGCCGAAGCGCGCGGCGGCAATCTCGTCGTGACGCACTGCGAGGATGCGGTGGTCAGCGAACGCGTCGATGTCTTTGGGACGCTTCCGCCGTCGTTTACCTTGATGCGCGGCCTCAAAGATCGCTTCGATCCCGAACATCGTCTCAACCCCGGTCGTTTTCTTGGAAAGTTGTAGCCTCATCGATACCATCGAAACCCCCGCGGCCGAACGCACCGCAGCGGATCTCATCAGCGACTGCGTGCACTGCGGGTTTTGTTTGCCCGCATGCCCGACGTACACGTCGTGGGGTTTAGAAGCCGATTCGCCGCGCGGTCGGATCGATCTCATGAAAGGCTTGCACGATGGCAAGCTCGAGCTCACCGAGAATGTCGTCGCGCATTTCGATCAGTGCCTGGGATGTATGGGCTGCGTCACGGCGTGTCCGTCGGGCGTGCGCTACGATCTACTGATCGAATCGACGCGCGCGAAAATCGAAGCCGCCTATCCGCGCCCGCCCGCCGACCGCGGTCTCCGCGAACTCGTCTTCGCGACGTTTCCCTATCCGCAGCGTCTGAAAATCCTGGCGATCCCGCTCTTTTTCTATGCGAAGAGCGGCCTGCAAGCGCTCGTGCGCAAGAGCGGGCTCTTGCGGCTCTTGCCGCCGCAACTCCGTCAGCTCGAAAAACTTTCGCCAGCGCTCACGATGGAGCAAATCCGCGCGAAACTGCCGCCGTTCACGCCTGCCAAGGGCACGCGTCGCGGGACGGTCGCGGTCATCGCGGGTTGCGTGCAGCGGACGTTCTTTCCCAACGTTAACGCAGCGACGATCAACGTCCTGAGCGCCGAAGGTTTCGATGTGATCGTGCCGGGCGATCAAGGCTGTTGCGGCGCGCTCTCGCTCCACAGCGGTCGCGACGGCGAAGCGCGCGGGTTCGCCGAGAAACTCGTGCAGACGTTTGGAAATCTCGACGCGCTCGATGCCGTGATCATCAATGCGGCCGGTTGCGGCTCGACGCTCAAAGAGTACGGCGAAATTTTGCACGGCGACGATCGCGCGCGGGCATTCGCGGCGAAAATCCAAGATATTAACGAATTTCTCGGCGGGATCGAGAGCGTCGCTGCGTATCGGCCGTTGCCGATGCGCGTCGCTTATCACGACGCCTGTCATCTCGCGCACGCCCAACGCATCCGTGAGCAACCGCGGAGACTGTTGCGTAATATTCCTGGCCTCGAGCTCGTCGAGATTCCGCAGGGCGATCAATGCTGCGGTAGCGCCGGTGTCTACAATATCTTCGAGCCGGGTGCCGCCGCAGAGATCGGCGCGCGAAAAGTCGATAACGTGCTCTCCGTCGCGCCCGACGTGCTCGCGAGCGCAAACCCCGGATGCACGTTGCAGATCGCATCCATTCTCGCCGAGCGTGGAAAAGCGATTCTCTCCGCGCATCCGATCGAAATACTCGACGCAGCACTGCTCTAGACCAAACGAAAACGATCGGCATGTTTCCCTACGACGATCTCGTCGCCGCGTGGCGGCGCGTGCGTGCAGATGGGCTCGCGAGCGTTCGCGAAGTCGCCTGCGTCGGCGTTCCACGGACCATGCTCGTTGCCGAGGTCGTCGGACCGCCGGGGGCGCCGACGATCGCGCTCGCCGCGGGCGTGCATGGCGACGAACCTGCGGGGCCATGGGCGCTGCTCTCGATCGTGCGCGATGGGTTACTCGATCGGCGTTTTTCGTATCGCATTTGGCCGTGTACGAATCCGTCGGGATACGTTCGCCAAACCCGTGAGAATGCCGAGGGCCACGATATCAATCGCAGCTTTCACAAAGGTGGTACGACGCCGGAATCGCGCGCGATACTCACGGCGAATCGCGACCGGCGCTTCGCGTTCTCACTCGATCTGCACGAAGATTTCGAAGCGCATGGATACTATTGCTACGAGCCCGTGATCTCGGGTGAAGCGCCGTTCGGCGATGCGCTCGTGCGCGCGCTCGACGATGCGGAATTCCCGGTACAAGAACTCACCGACGCCTTCGATCTCGGCTATCCGCCCGAAGCGCATCACTTACGGGTGCTCTCGCGCGGTCGCATTCGCAACGATCCCGATGTCGAACGCGAATTTTTCGAAGTCACGCCCTATAGCATCGAGCTTTTGCGCCGTGCGGCGCGTTACGCGTTGACCATCGAATCGCCGCGCACGCAAGCGTGGGAGGATCGGATCGCGATGCATCGGGTCGCCGTCACGACGCTCATCGCGAGCTTCGCTGTGCACGCGAACCGAAATCTCGTGGAACCAACGCTTTCCTGACAAGAAATTCCATACCCGAGGTTGAAGAGGTCGTCATGCCAGAACGCGATCAACTCGAAGCCGACGTCCTCATCGTCGGAGGTGGCCCGGCCGGCCTTGCGGCGGCGATCAAACTGCGCCAGCTGGCGAAAGCCGCCGGCCGCGACGATTTCGAGATTTATCTCGTGGATAAGGGTCGCGAAATCGGCGCGCACGGGATCTCCGGCGCCGTGCTCGATCCCAAAGGCCTCGACGAACTGATTCCCGACTGGCGCGAGACCGCGCCCGTCGAAGCGGCCGTCTCGAGCGATGCCATGTGGTATCTCAATCCCAATGGTGGAAAACTCGCCTTTCCGGGATTCGCCATACCGCCGATGATGAAGAACAACGGCAAGTACGTTACGAGCTTGCAGAAGCTCACGAAGTGGCTCGGCGGTGTCGCGGAAGAACACGGCGTCAATCTTCTCCCGGAATTCGCGGGGCAAGAGCTGCTCTGGGACGGCGATCGTTGCATCGGCGTGCGCGTTGGCGATAAGGGCGTCGGCCACGATGGCAAGCCCAAATCGAACTACGAGCAAGGGCCCGATCTCCTCGCGAAAGTCGTTATTATCTCCGAAGGCGTCCGCGGAACGCTTGCAAAGCAGGCGATCGCAAAGCTCGGTCTCGATGCCGATCGCGATCCGCAAGTTTACGCGCTCGGCGTGAAAGAATTGTGGCAGTGCAAGCCCGGAACGGTAACGCCGGGAAGCGTGCTGCATACGTTCGGCCACCCGTTGCCAAATGAAACGTTCGGTGGCGCATTCATCTACGGCATGCAGAATGATGTCCTCGACATCGGGATGGTGACGGGTCTCGATTACGAAGATCCCACGACCGATCCACACGATAACATGCAGCGCTACAAGCAGCATCCGGCGATTGCGGCGATGATCGAAGGCGGCAAACTGCTTCGCTACGGTGCGAAAGCGATTCCCGAGGGCGGGCTCTACGCGATGCCCAAACTCTACGCCGACGGGCTTCTGCTCACGGGCGATTCGGGCGGCTTCCTCAACGGCATGCGCCTCAAGGGCATTCATCTCGCGATCAAGTCGGGCATCATGGCGGCCGAGACCGCGTTCGATGCGATCGTTGCGGGCTCGTTCGGAACCGAATCGTTAGCGGCGTTCGATGCGAAATTCAAAGCGTCGTGGGCGTACGACGAGATGAAGATGGCGCGCAATTTCCATCAGGGCTTCAAGCGCGGACTCGTCGCGGGCATGATGAATGCGGGCATGTCGATGTATACGGGCGGGCGCGCATTTGGCGTCATCGACAAACTCCATGGCGAAGAGGGCTACGCGCAGATGAAGAAGCTCACCGAGCGCGCGCCAAAAGCGCTCGAAGGTCGAGCGAAGATCGATAACGTCATCACCTTCGATAAGCTCACCGATGTCTTCAACAGCGGCACGATGCACGACGAAGATCAGGTGCCGCACCTTCACATCGCCGACACCTCGATCTGCGCGGATAAGTGCACGACGGAATTTGGCAATCCGTGCCAGTACTTCTGCCCCGCGAAAGTGTACGAACCGCTTTTCAATGTGACGGGCACGAACGGCAGTACGAAAGTCGAAGGTCGCTTGCAGATCAATTTTTCAAACTGCGTGCACTGCAAAACGTGCGACATCATGGACCCGTATCAAATCATTACGTGGGTGCCGCCGCAGGGTGGCGAAGGCCCCGTCTACACGGGCATGTAGCGCGCGCGCATTCGAACGAGCGATATGATCGTCGTCATCGGTGCGGGGCTCATCGGGCTCGCCATCGCGTACGAACTTCGCTCGCGTGGCGCGAACGTGCGCGTGATCGACGCGCGCGAACCCGCGGCTGCCGCATCGTGGGCGGGCGCCGGGATGCTCGCGCCGCACACCGAGGAGATCGAGCATCCGGCATTTGCCGCGTTTTGCGCGGAGTCGCTCGCGCGATACCCCGCCTTCGTATCCGGCCTGCACGCGATCGGTGGTGTCGACGCGCGGCTGCATCTCGATGGCATCGTGGAGGCCGCATTCGACGATGCCGACGTCGCGCGGTTGCGCGGACGCGTGGCCGATCGCGTCGCGCGTGGCATCGCCGCGCAATGGCTCGAGCCGCACGACGCACATCGCCTCGAACCGGCGTTTCGCGCGAGCATCCGCGGCGCGGCGTATTCGCCGAACGAGGGACACGTCGATAATCGTCGACTCGGTCGCGCATTGCGTGCGGCATGCGAAGCGCTCGGCGTGCGCGTCGACGCCTTTGCGGGCGACGTCGCGCTCGAAGCGGATGCACGGCGCGTGCTCGGTGTGCGTGGCCCGCGCGGCTTCATTCCCGCCGAGACCGTCATCAACGCGGGCGGCGCATGGGCGGCGAATCTCGCGGGCGTACCGGCCGCCGCACGCGTTCCGGTAACTCCGATTAAAGGCCAGATGCTCGCACTTGCGATTCCGCGCGATTTCGTGCGGCGCGTGCTCTGGGTCCCGGGCGCATATCTCGTGCCGCGCGACGACGGTCGGCTCCTCATCGGCGCGACGGTCGAACGCGCGGAATTCGACGTCCGCGTGACGGCACAGGGATTGCGGTCGCTTCTGGATGCGGCACTCGGCGCGCTCCCGGCCCTCGGTGAATTCGCGGTTGCGGAGACGTGGGCGGGCCTGCGTCCGGGGACACCCGATGCCTTGCCGTATCTCGGCGCGACATCGCTCGGTGGCTACGTGCTCGCAACGGGACATTATCGCAACGGGATCTTGCTCACGCCCGGAACCGCGTACGTCATCGCCGATCTCGTCGAAGGCAAAGCCGGTGCGTCGACTGCGCTCGCGCCGTTCGCGGTCGGTCGCGAAACGCGCGCGGCGTAGCCGAACCGGGCGCGATGGTGCTCGCTTCCCGAGCGCGAAGACGACTCGCGTGACCGCCACGATCAACGGCGAACCGCGCGACCTCGCGGAAGGCCAAACACTCGAGATGCTCTTACATTCGCTCGGTATCGATGCGGCGACCGGCATCGCCATTGCCGTCAATGCGCGCGTCGTGCGTCGCGGTGCCTTCGCCGACCACACGTTACGCGATGGCGATGCCGTCGAAATCATCCGCGCCGTCGCTGGCGGATAACGAGGAAGCATGGACACGACACTTCGCATCGGGACGTACGAACTTGCCTCGCGCCTCATCGTCGGTACGGGGAAGTATCCGTCGCTTGAGATCATGCAGGCGGCACACGAGGCGAGCGGCACGTCGATGATTACGGTCGCGATCCGGCGCATCAATCTCGACGATCCCACGGGCAAGACGATGCTCGATTACATCGATCGCACGAAGTATACGATTCTGCCGAATACGGCGGGTTGCTACACCGCGAAAGACGCGATCCTCACCGCGCAACTCGCGCGCGAACTCCTCGGGACGGATCTCATCAAACTCGAAGTCATCGGCGATCCGCACACGCTCTATCCCGATACGGTCGAAACGATCGCCGCGGCGAAAGAACTCGTCGCCGACGGCTTCACGGTGTTACCGTATATCGTCGACGATCCCACGGCGTGCAAACGTCTCGAAGACGTCGGATGTGCCGCGGTGATGCCGCTAGGTGCGCCGATCGGCAGCGGCCTCGGGATCTGCAATCCGTATTCCATCGCGATCATCAAAGAGCGCGCGGCCGTGCCCGTTATCGTCGATGCCGGCGTCGGAACGGCATCGGATGCGGCGATTGCCATGGAACTCGGCGTGGATGCGGTGCTGATGAATACGGGAATCGCTGCGGCAAACGATCCCGTAATGATGGCGCGCGCGATGCGCCATGCCGTCGAAAGTGGGCGTCTCGCGTACCGCGCCGGACGCATGGCGAAGCGACTCTATGCGAACGCATCGAGTCCGATGCAGGGGCTCATCGAATTGGGGAAGCGCGCGTGAGCGATGCGACCCTCCCGGCGGAGATTTCGGTGCGGGAACTCAAAGCGATGCACGATGCGGGACGCGCGTTCGTCCTGCTCGACGTGCGCGAACGCGACGAATGGGAGACGGCGCGTATCATGTGGGCCAAACACGTCCCGATGGGCGACGTGCCCGTTCGGCTCAACGAACTTCCCGTAAACGGAAACGTGATCGTGATGTGCCACGCTGGATATCGCAGCGATCGCGTCGCGCAATATTTGCGCGAGCACGACTTCACGAGCGTCGCGAACCTCGCCGGTGGGATCGACGCGTGGTCGCGTGAAATCGATCCGGCGGTTCCGACGTACTAACCGTTCCGCCGCGCGCGAACGAACCAATGAACGATCGTCGCCGCACCGGCGGGATCGTGTGCCCACGCACCGACATGCTCGCGCGCATCGACTTCCTCGAGCGACTCGATGATGTAGTCACGTAGCATCGTGCGAATTTCGCCTTCGGCGAGGTAGACGTGCGGCACGCCTGCTTCGTCGCCAGTGTTTGGTACCCACGTCGCCGCATCGATTCGTCGCCCACGACCGAAGCGGGGATCGCGTGTCGATCCGAGCGTCGTCGAGAAGTGAGCTCCGTTACGTAAACGGGCGCTAATCGCTGCGATACGTGCGACGAGACTGGCCGTGTCGCCGTGGAGCAGGGCATGCGTGCTCAGCGCACCGGCGCAATCGCGCGGGTCTGCGTCGTCTCGTTCCGTCGCCTCGGGTGCGAGCGTTGCGACGATGCGAACCATCGACGACGCCGCGTAGCGCTGCGCTGCGGCGGCCGCGCGAACGACGTCGAGCTCGTAAAGATCGATCGCGAGCCCGGCATCGAGCAACGGCGCGAGATTTCTGCCGCTTCCGTATCCCATAACGAGGATGCGACCGGGCGCGCGAACGCGTGTGGCGAGCTCGCGTGCGAGTATGTGTGCCGAAGGCTCCGGAAGCGCATCCGGAGTAAGACCCAAAGTCACGCAATCGTCCTCGGAAACGGAGTTCTCTTCCAATGCTGGAAACCGGCGCGTTGTTGCCGACGGTGAATCTCGCCGACGACACCGGCGCCGAACGGTCGACACGAGATTTTCTCGGGCGCCCGCTCGTCCTGTACTTCTATCCCAAAGATGATACGCCGGGTTGCAGCAATGAAGCGACGCAATTCCGCGACCTTTTCGAAAGCTTCGAAGCCAAAGGGGCTGCGGTCGTCGGCGTGAGCCGCGATTCGGTCGCCTCGCACCAAAAGTTCAAAGTGAAGTACGACATTCCGTTTCCCTTACTCGCGGATTCGAAGAGCGAGCTCTGCGACGCGTGTGGTGTGATCGTCGAAAAGAATCTGTACGGAAAGAAAAGTCTCGGCGTTGCGCGAGCGACCTTTCTCTTCGATGCCGAGGGAAAACTCGTCCGGGTGTGGCCGAAAGTCCAGGTCGACGGCCATGCCGAGGACGTGCTGTCGAACCTGTAACGCGAGCCGGGTTACATCTCACGGTCGCGGGATCGAGCTGTTCGATTCCGCGGCCCGGTCGCGCGTGCAGTTCGTATCTTCTCGAGTCGGCCGAGCACGCGGTCGTTGCCGATCTCGGCACGGGGGCGCTTGCGAACATTCTGCGCACGCGCGCGGCCGAGAGTCTCGATGCCGTCGTGATCAGCCACATGCACGCCGATCACTTTATCGATATTATTCCTATGCGCTACGCGCTCAAATACGGCGACCGGACGAACGATCATCGGGTAGCGCTCTACCTCCCGCGCGGCGGCGATGCGCTCTTGCGTAACCTCGTCGGTGCTTTCGCTCAAGAATCGCATCACGATTTCATCGGCGAAGTTTTCGACGTCCGCACCTACGAGCCGAGCGATACCCTGCGAATCGGGGAAATGGCGTTGCGTTTCACACCGACCACACACTACATTTCCACCTTCGCAATTCGCTGCGACGCGGGTGGCGGAAGCGTGACGTACAGCGCCGACACCGCGCCCGACGAAGCCGTCGCACGGCTCGCATTCGAGTCGAGTGCGTTTCTGTGCGAAGCGACGCTCACACCCGAAAGCGAAGCCGAATCGCCGCGCGGTCATCTCTCCGCGCGCGAAGCCGGGCGGCTGGCGACGATCGGCAGCGTCGCGCGACTCGTCCTCACGCACTATCCCGCCACAGCCGACGTCGCGCGCTTGACGAGCGACGCACGCGGCACGTTTGGCGGCCCGGTCGACGTGGCCGACGACGGGTACCGCCTCGCGCTCTAGTTGTCGGTCTTCGCTTGCCCGCGCGGCAACGAGAATTGGACGAGTGATTTTACGGGCGCGAGCCCGCGATTGATCACGGCATAGACGGTCACTTGCAGGTTGAGTTCTTCGAGTCGAACTTTTGCGGCCATCACTTCACGACCGTTGCTTACGACATCCTCGAGCAGCAAGACGCGCTGGCCCTCGACATAGGGACCTTCGACGTACGCATCGGTGAACGCGCCGTAGGCTTTGGGCGCTTTGCGGACGACGATCATCGGTATGTTCGTCATCTGCGAGACGACGGTTGCGAGGATTGCGCCGCCGAGTTCGGTTCCGGCGATGAGATGCGGGTTGAGTTCGGTGACGATCGGTGTGAAGAGTCGCGCGATGCGACGTAATACGCTCGGATCGGAGAAGAGGCGAAATTTATCGATATAAAAATCGCTGCGATTTCCACCGGCGAGCAGATATTCGCCGCGCGTGAGCGCGCGCTCCATGATCGTATTTACGAGCCATTTGATTTCGGGAATGCGTCCCAGGCGGGAGTTTTCTGGTTCTAAATATCCCATGTGTACGCGTTCCAAGACTCCGTGACGGGGTTGGGCGTGAAGTGTTTGAAATCGGGATTCATCGGTTGGGCCTGGCGCGGCCACCAGATCGGAATCTGCGGTAAATCGCGCGCGAGTTGCGTTTCGAGATCGGCATACGCGCGTTGACGTGTCGCGCGGTCGAAGTGCGTGAGCGCGGCCGTTTCGGCTGCGTCCATTTGCGGCGTGCAATAGTGCGTTTCGTTGTTGCCGTTCGGCGGTTGCGCGTTGCACATGAAGATCGACGATTGGTCGGGATCGATCCCCGCGACCCAACCGGTAACCGCTAGATCGAATTTACCGTTCTGGAGAATTCCGTTCTGGCCCATCGTCGCGAAGAGCAGGGCGCCGAGATACGTTTTGACATCGAGCTCGACGCCGATGTCGTGCAACATGGATTGAATCTGAACGATTGCCGCACGTCGCGTCGCATTCGATGTGTTCGTCACGATTTCGAGCGCGAGTTTCTGACCGTTGCGAACCATGATCCCGTCGGGGCCGAGAGCGTATCCGGCAGCCGCGAGCAACGCCTTGGCTTTGGCGACGTCGTGCGGGTATTTTGCGACGTTCGGTGCGTGTGCCCACATAAACGGCGGCAGATCTTGATCGGCAACGACGGCGGAACCGAACGTCAGCGTGTCGACGAGCTTCTGCCGATCGATGCCGTACGCGAGCGCCTGGCGGACGCGTACGTCGTCGAGGGGTTTGTGTTTGGTGTTGATCTGGATCCGCAGATACTGATTTTGCACGGAGAGAACCGTGGTAATATCGGTGAGCTTCTTGAGATCTTTGTATTCTTGCGGCGAGGCCTGATACTGCCAATCGATATCGTGCGTGCGCAGTTGGTTCAGTTCCGTATTTTCATCGGGAACGAACGTGAGGGTGATCTGATCGAGCTTTGGCTTGCCTAAGAAGTACGCGTCGTTACGAACGAGCGTCATGTGATCGCCGCGGATCCAATCTTTAAGTTTGAATGGCCCCGTCCCGATCGGCGATGAGTTGAACGCGGCGACGTTGATGCTCTGCAACGGCCCGAGGATGTGCTCGGGAACGATATTGAACGGATCGTCGCTCTCTCCGAAGATCGTATCGATCACGGGCGCGAAGCGCTGCTTCATGTGAAAGACGACCGTCGCCGCGTCGGGCGTATCGACGGCGGAGACGAGGTTGTATCCCGTCTGCGTGATGACGTTATTTTTCCGGTTGAGGATCGCGCTCCAGGTGAACTTCACGTCCTTGCTCGTGAACGGCACGCCGTCGTGCCACTTTACATTCGTGCGCAAGTGGTACGTGATGGTGAGGCCGTCTTTGCTGATGCCACCGTTGGCAAGCGTTGGAACGACGCGCGCGAGAATCGGGACCTGGTTCTTTCCCGTCTCGTCGACCGAAACGAGATTGTCGAACATGAGTCGCGCGATCATGTTTTCCGTCGTGTTCGATGCGAGCAGCGGGTCGAGCGTATTAGGCGCCGTTTGCAAGCCGATGCGCAAGATGTGCGGCTTCGTCCATGGATGACGGCCGTCGTTGCCGCCGTTTGCGGAGTCGGAGCCCGACGTCCCGACTTTCGTGCAGCCCACGAGTGACGCGCTTGCCAAGAGCGTGGCGAGAAAAAGCCGCGGGAACGAGCGGCGATTCGCAGCCGCGCTCATCGTCGCGCGCGCGACGATTTGGTAACGGCTGGCTTTTTAGCCGCGGCTTTTTTTTCTGGCGCTTTCACTTTTGGTTTTGCTTTCGTTTTCGCTGGGCGCGCGACGGGCTTCGCCGATGTTTTCGCGATTGGCGCGCGCTTCGCGGCGGCACGCGCGGGTTTCGCCGGAGTCTTTTTTGCGACTGGCTTTCCCGAAGTTTTCTTTGCGGGTGCGGCCGAGCGCGTGGGCTTTTTGGCGACCGCTTTCTTCGGAGCCGCTTTGCTCGGCTTCACGGCCACCTTCGTTTTCGCGACCGGTGTTTTCGCTTTCGCCGATTTTGGGGTCGGCTTCGCGACGGCAGTCCTGGCTTTCGCCTTCGGCGCGGCAGATTTAGGCGCCGACTTCGTTGCTGTGGCTTTTACGGGAGCCGCCTTCACGGGAGCTGCCTTCGCGGGAGCGGCCTTCGCGGGAGCCGCCTTTACGGAGGCGGCCTTTACGGAAGCGGTCTTCGCGGGAGCTGCTTTCACCGAAATGACCTTCACGGCAGCCGTCTTCGCAACGATCGCATTCTCCGGCACGACCTTCGTTGCAACGGGCTTCGCCTCGGCGGCTTTTTTCGCGATCGGTTTTTCCACGTCGGGCTTTTCCAATTCAGGCTTTTCCGCTAGCGGTTTTGCGGGAACGCCGATCGGCTCCGGTGTCGCTGCTGGCATCGGCGCAACCGCAACCTTCACGGGCGCGGGCCGAGCCTTCGGCTTCGTTGCCGGAGCGACGACCGGCGTCGCGGTCGCAACGACCGGCGTCGCGGTCGCAGCGACCGGTGTCGCGGTCGCAACGACCTCGTGCGTGGGTTTGGGCAAATCGCTCGGTGGTGTTGCCTCCGGCGCGTGGGGCATCGCGACCACGGTGTCGATCGCATGTTCGGCAACCTCTGCGACTTCGACGATGGCGGCGACCTTTTTCGGCGCGCGCTTCTTTGTGGCTGCGCTCGCGATTGTTGCGTTCGTCTCTGCCGACACGCTCGCGGGTTGGGAAACGACCGTAGCGACTTCGATCGGCGCGGCGACGGCCATCACGACTTCGATGAGCTCCGGCTTCGGCGCTCGATCGTCGACGGTTGCATCGTCGTCATCATCGGAATCGGCATCGTCGGCCGTGGGGGCGTGCATGGCCGCCGCGGCGCGCGCGGCGACGCGTTCGGCGGGTGCGGCGAGCGCAGCCGTGTGCTCGCGTAAGATCTCTTCGGTCGCGCGGAGCGCGACGCGCGCCAGGCGTCCACCGAGCGGGAAAGCGATCTCGTTGATGTCGGCTTCATCCAGGAGCGCGAGCACGGTTGCGAACGCTCCGCCCTGATCTTTGGGACTGTGTGCGTCGGATCCAACGGCAACCATCACGCCGCGTTCTTTGGCTTTGCGCAACAGGCGAAGATGCGCGGCGCGATATTTCGCACGTTGCGTGTCATCGTCGAGAAAATACTTGTAGAAATAGCGCGAGTTTACTTCGATCGCCATGCCGCGTTCCGCGCATGCGGCGAGAAAGCGATCTTCATAGCCTTCGAGGACGTCGTCGGCGGGCCAATGACCGAATTTTGCCGGCACATAGAAGTGCCCGACGATATGCCCCGGCAATTTGTCGATCGCATCGAGCAACGTCGCCATGTAAATCTCCCAGACGTTATCGGAACCGACGACGTCGTAGAGATCTTTGAATTCGGGATTATCGAAAGGCCACATCCAATTTTCGCCATGTGTCGGATGCGTGATCGGTAAGAAATGCACGGAGCGAATCATGCCGTCGGGCTTCATCGCATCGACGATATTCTGCGCGTCGGGGCGGCACCGCGGATCGTTATCGATCTCCGCACCAATCGAGTAGCGCATCCCGCGGCGCAGGCCTTCCGAGACGACGGCTGCGTGGCCGAGCTCGACGCCCGCCGTCTCCGCGGCACCGTACAGATCGCCCGCTTGCGCGAGCTTGAGCGCGCGACGGACGAGGTTGACGGCGGCCGGATCTTCGAACGTGAGATAATTCATGTGGTCGGCGACCATCACGAAGCGGGGCGAATTGCGGCGACATGCGTGGAAAAACCACAGAAAGAGCATCCGCGCGGTGTAAGGGATGGGTCGTTCCTCGGCAAAGGGCTTGTGCTCGCCCTTGGCATGACCGTGGATATCGGGGAGCGCCGCGATGCGCGGGTCGGCGTTGGATTTAAGCTCCACGTACGTGTCCCAAAGCGGTCGCGATCAGCATCTCGACCCCGGTCTGCATCGTCTCCAACGAGAGCGATGGCGTCTTCGCGGCGCCGCGGGCGATCGCGAGTTCGTGAGAACACGGCAAGTGCAAAAATCCGGACAACATGGGTGGACCCTTCAACGCGAGCAATTCATAGAATACCTGATTGCAGACGTACGTGCCGGCGGTCTCCGAGACGTATCCCGGGACACCGGCGGCATGCCACGCCGCAACAATTTCTTCCAAGGGGAACTTCGCGAAGCGGGCCGCCTCGCCATTTTGATGGATGAGTCCTTCACGAATAAGGTTGCCCGCATTGTCCGGGATATCGAAGGAAAGAACGTTAACCGCCGTACGTTCCAGGGCGAGTGACGTGCGATCGGCCGCAAGCCCGGTACCGAGCACGAGTACGGGCGAACCCGCGTCGGCCACGGCAGCTTCGAGTGCCGCGACGACGGTCGTGGTGTCGACCGGCAAAACGCGACCGATAACCCGATGGCCCGCAATCATCGCGCCGTCGAGTGCGCGCGCGATGAGCGTGCTCGGATTGAGCGCGTGACCGCCGAAAGGCTCGAATCCCGTGACGAGTACGGTCGGGGCAAAAAAAAGCCGGCTCGCGGCCGGCGGACTCTGGGTAGACATTACGTGCACGAACTAGGTTCGTGCACCTCCAATCATCGTCTGTGACTTCATGGATGGGCTTCGTTGGATGCCTTCGGAACTAACGATGATCACCTCCCTTTGCCCGTCTGTTATCCTTCATTGGTATCTCTATGAAGGGACCGCGGGTGTCGTGTACCTGAGCGATTCTTCGTGCGCAATCCGGCACCTCTCGACGAGAGAAGCTTTCGGGGCAAGGCGCGCGCTTCGCCCTACGTGCGTGCCTTGACACCGACGGATTCCGATGCCGTCGCCATGGAGCCGACGTAGCCTTCGAGCGCGAGAATGCGGGCCTTTATCTCGATACCGTAGGCGTAATTGTGGAGCGCCCCGTTGGAGTCGACGACTCGATGACATGGGAAGAACAGCGCGATCGGATTGCGCGCCATCACTTGGCCGACGGCGCGGGCGGCATTGGGTGCACCGAGTTCGCGCGCGATCCAGCCATACGATCGCACTTCGCCCGGTGGAATCTCGGCGGCCTTGTGCAGGGCGGAGCGCTCGAAGGGACTGAGTTCGGAGATATCGACGCGCTCCAGATCGGCTCGCCACGTCGTAAAAAACGTACGAACGGCGCCGGTAACCCAAGGCGGCGGCTCGCAGATGCGGACCGGACGGCTTAATCGATGCTCGATGATTGCCGTCGCGGCGTCTTCGTCTTCACCGGTAGCGATGCCGAGAAATGTGATGCCCGTCTCACGCCAGGCGACGTGTAAATTTCCGAGCGGCGAGGTAATGCGTGCCAGATGGTCGGCGACGCCCGAACGATAGTGTTGCCGCATCGATTTGATGTGATCGAGAATTTTCGGGACGAGATGCTGCGGCGGTTCCACGATCGGCAAGCACGTCAGACAGTATGCGACGCCCTCGTTTTGCTCGTAGGCGTGTTGGCACGTCTTGCAGCGACGGAGGTGCGCGAGCACGTGCTCGCTTTTCGGTTCGACGCCGCTGCGCATTTCGTCCCAGAGCAACTCGACATCGCTACACCGCATTGACTGAATCCTCGGCTGTGACGATCCGGCCCACTTGTGGACCGAGGATGCGTCGCAAGATGCGCACGGCACGATGCACGTGCGATTTAACGGTCCCGATGGGCTGATCTAAGATTTCCGCAATCTCGGGGTGACTACGGCCTTCGATGAACCGCAGCGTCGCGGCCGCCCGCAGGTGCATCGGTAATTGCAACAGCGCTTGCTCGACGAGCTCAAGATCCGTTCCACGTTCGACGACCGCCTCGGGTTGCTCGGGGCCCTCCTGCGTGTTGTTGAGCAACGCATCGGGATCGGCGAGCGCATCGAGCGCAACGTTCGTCGGGCGCTTGGAGCGTAATCGGTTCCTCGTGACGTTTAACGTTATCGTATACAGCCACGGTTGCAGGCGCAGTTCCCGTCGCGCGTCATCCGTCATCTTGCCGAGGGCGCGAAAAGCCCGCACGAACGCATCTTGAACGATCTCTTCAGCGTCTTCGCGATTACCCGTCATGCGAAGTGCGAAACCGTAGAGCCGACGCTGGTAGTCGTCGACGATGAGTTCGAACCGTTCCGTCGACGGCGTCTCCGTGGACCGCGGCGGCACGAGCACGGCAGTGGCCGGCTTCCGCTCAGCGGTCCTCGTTTGAGGGACCACGCGATACTCCTAAATTTTTAAGGCGAGGAATCGGGTTTCGGTTCCGTTCGCTATGGCGCCTTGCCTGCGCTCTGCATCGCATGTGGGACGTCGGCACGAATCGTCCGCGCGTACGTGATCGTGACCGGGTCTTTTCCCGACCGATTCGACACGTTGCCGGTGATCGTGACCCGCGTATCGAGCACGAGAAGGAGCGCCGTATCGAGATCGTAGTATGCCGTTCCCCGCATCGCAATCGTCCCAACGAGCGTGAGTCCTGGGCGATCGGGTAAGCCGCCTTTCATCGGACCCGCCGACTCGAAGCGTACGCCGATCGCGCGACGCGGACCGACGGGCGCGTCGCCGATATGTTGGAGATAGCCGTGCAACGACGATCCAGTAAAAGGAGAGGGAAAATCGAACGGGAGCGGGCCCTTAAGATGTTGGAGATCACCGAGCGTCGCGCGATCGAGTTGCGCCGAGAACGGTTGGTTGAGCACCGTAAGATAGTCGGGGTCGTGATCGGCGAAGTCGAGCGTTTCCCCCGAGGGCATGACGTCGGCGAGGTAGTCGCCGCTCGCATCGCTCTGCGCGGTGCCGTCGCTACGTGTGTAGATGACATGAGCCTTGAAACGCATCGTTTTCCCGTGGCGCGAAACGCTCAGGCGCTGCGTTCCACTATACGAGACTACGCTCCGAATATCGCCCGCGCCAATCGCGAAGCTGTCTTTCCCCGTAACGACGTACGTCTGCTCCGCCGCGAGCGCCGCATGCGGGAGCGCGACGAGGACCATCGTCAAGAGCGAGGCGGCGAGCGGCGCGCGATTCATGGTTACGGAACGGTTCGCTTTCCACGGGGATTTTGTAAATAATGCGGCCGTGCGACAAGGTATTCGGTTCGATTCCGCAGATGAAGGTGGCGTCCATGCTGTTTCTGCGCGCCATCGTGCTCGCCGTCATCTTGACGCTCGTTTGTGATGGTATCTCCGGAGCGCGCGCTGCTGAAACGCAGATGCTCTCGGCAAAGCTCGAGCAAATCTATCTGACGGCCTTCGACGAGGCACTCAATCGCCACGCGAGTCGCCAACGCGACGGAACCACCTACGTTTCGACGGGCGACATCGAGGCGGAATGGTTGCGCGACGCGAGCGCCGTGATGGAGCCGTACATCGGCGAGGCGGCCGACGATCAGCGCGTGGCCGAGGCGCTTCGTGGCGTCGTGGCGCGCGAGGCGCGGTACATTCTCATCGATTCGTACGCAAACGCATTCTCCTCGGATTACAAAGTCGTCGAGCGTAAGTTCGAAGTCGATTCATTGCTCTACCCGATTTGGTTCGCCGACAAATATTGGCGCGCGACGGGCGATCGGTCGATCTTCACGCCTGAGGTCAACCGCGCGTTCGAACGCGTGCTCACGACGCTTCGCGACGAACAACACCACGACCGACGCTCGCACTACCGCCACCCCGACCTCGTCAACGGCGGCAAGGGGAGCCCGGTACGCGACACGGGGATGCTCTGGACGGGGTTTCGTGCATCCGACGACCCGGCTCGTTACCAGTACAACATCCCCGACAACATGTTTGCCGTCGTCGTGCTGCGGCGATTAGCCGCGATCGAAACGAAGGTGTACCGGAATAGGAAAAATGCGGCCAACGCGTGGGGGCTCGCGAAGCAAATCGACCATGGCATCATGCGCTATGGCACGGCGCACGTCCGTGGCCTCGGCGATATCTTCGCGTATGAAGTCGACGGCTACGGCCACGCCAATTTGATGGACGATGCCAATATTCCGTCGCTGCTCTCGATCCCGTATCTCGGGTATCGTCGTTCGAGCGACGCCGTCTATCGCACGACGCGGCGTTTCGTGCTCTCCAATCGCAATCCGTATTATTTCGATGGCAAATATGCGAGCGGCGTAGGCAGCCCGCATACGCCGCACGGATACGTCTGGCCGCTCTCGCTCATCGTCCAAGCGCTCACCTCGGGCGATCCGGCGGAGATTGCGCGGACGATGAGCTTTATCGCCGCCTCCGATGTCGGCGACCATCGCCTCCACGAATCGTTCAATGCCAATTGGCCCGAAGCGTTCACACGCGACGACTTTGCGTGGCCCAACGCCCTGTACGGCGAACTCGTGAAGCGGCAACGCTCGGCTGCTACAACCGCAGCGTCGACGATCGCAAGATAACACGGATTCGGTACGCGGGTGTCGCGTCGTTTGGGTTGAGCACGACGGTCGCAATCGGATCGTTATCGGGGAGATTGGCGATCGCGAGCGTGATGCGGATGGTCGCATGCGGCCCGATCGTCGCCGACGTTGGAGCGGCCGTCGTGGACGCCGCGATGAAAGGGCCGTACACGGCGGGATCGATCGTTTTCCCGCCTCGCGTCACGGTCGTTGCCGCAAAGAGCGGCACGTCTTCGCGATGGCCGTTTGGATTGCGCACCGAGAGGCGCAGGAGCACGTACGCGTCGGATTCCGGCGTGCTGCGATACCCGCGAAGATACGGTTCGTTCGCAACGTGGGCGTGCACGCTCATAGAATCGGCGCGAACCAGCGTGTCATCGAGACCGTAGGGAAAGAAACGCCCGAAAGGCACGTCGCGAATCACGGCTTGCGCATCGATACCCAGCGGCGCGGCGAACGTCGTGAGGGCAAAAGTCAGGGCCGCAAACGTCACGCGACGCGCCACGTCAGAGCACTTTCGAGAGAAACGCTTTCGTGCGATCCGCTTGCGGCGCATCGAAGATCGCGCGCGGCGGGCCCTCTTCTACAACGAGCCCACCGTCCATGAAGACGACGTGCGTGCCGACTTCGCGTGCGAACCCCATTTCATGCGTCACGCAGATCATCGTCGTGTGTTCGCTCGCGAGCGCCTTCATCACGGCGAGCACCTCGCCCGTGATCTCGGGATCGAGGGCGCTGGTCGCTTCGTCGAAGAGCATCACCTTCGGCTCCATCGCGAGCGCGCGCGCGATCGCGACGCGTTGTTGCTGACCGCCGGAGAGTTGCGCGGGATAGCTCTGCGCTTTTTCGCGAAGACCGACTTTCTCGAGTAACGCGAGTGCGGTTGCGTTCGCGACGTCGGCGGCGAGGCCACGAACTTTGCGCGGCGCGAGCGTGATATTTTCGAGCGCCGTCATGTGCGGGAAGAGATTGAATTGCTGGAAGACCATGCCGACGCGCCGACGCAGATCGACATCTTTGACGGCGGGATCGATGACCGAGAGTCCATCGATCACGACGTCGCCGGCATCGATCGTCACGAGCCGGTTGATGCAACGCAACACGGTCGATTTGCCGCTCCCCGATGGGCCGATGATGCAGCAGACTTCACCTGGGTCGACCGCAAGATTGATATCTTTGAGGACGACGTTGGTTCCGAAGGCCTTGCGTACGCCAGACATCGCGAGCATCGGCATGTGTTAGATCTCCCAGGTGCGCGCGCGGCTCATGCGAGGCGCTTTTCGAGGCGCTGCGAGACGAGCGAGATCGGATAATTTACGGCGAAATACGCGACGAGGACGGTGAGATAAACGGGCAAGGCGATGTCGTTATCGCGTTCGACATTTTGATGTGCGCTCTGCAAGAGATCGGTCACGTTGATGAGCGATGAGAGCGAACTCGATTCGACGATGAGCGCGAAGAGGCCGACGAAGGGTGGCAACATGCGGCGCAGCGCCTGCGGGATCACGACGAGTGCGAGAATCTGCATGCGCGAAAAACCGAGGGCGTTTGCCGCTTCGGTTTGACCGCCGGAGATCGAGACGATCGCACCGCGCACGATCTCGCTTCCGAGCGCGCCCGCGTAGAGGCACAGCGCCGCGATGGCGGCCGCATTCTGCCCCGTTTTGAGACCGAGTTGCGGCAGTCCGAAGAAGATGAAGTACATCAAGACGAGCAGCGGAATGCCGCGAAAGAATTCGATAACCGTAAGGATCGGCAGGTCGATCGCGCGTGGGACTTGCGAGCGAACGATGCCGAGCACGAATCCGATCGCAACGGCGAGGATCATTGCCGCAATCGAGACGAGGAACGTCGTGCCCAGGCCGTGCGCGAGCGAGGGGAGCGCGTGCAAATAACTCGTCATCTACACGTCATCGCGCGAGCGCGAACCTGCGCTCGAGCGCGCGAAAGATCGCACCGAGCAGCGCGACGCAGAGGACGTAGACCACGCCGACGGTGAGAAAAAGTTCGGCGCTTACGAGGATCGTTGCGATGATGTCGTTTGCTTCGCCGAAGATATCGAGCACGCCGATCGACGCCACGAGCGTCGTGTTCTTGAAAAGCGAGATGACGTTGTTGCCGAGTGCGGGCAGACTGATGCGCACGGCCTGCGGCACGAGCACGAAGCGCAACTCATCGATGCGCGAGAGCCCGAGCGCCTGGGCGGCTTCGCGTTGGCCCGCGGAAACGGCGCCGAGCCCCGCGCGCAAGATTTCGATATTGATCGCGCCCTGATGCAACACGAGCCCGAGCGTCGCGGCTACGATCGACGGGAGGATCAAATGCGGGCCGATCCCCGGAATCTTGGGAATCGCGAATGCGAGAAAGTAAATTTGGACGAGCGGCGGCGTGTTGCGGAAAAATTCGGTAAACGCGGTTGCGGCGACCCGAGCCGCACGCGACGTCGAGACGCGCATCGCCGCGCCGATCACGCCGACGGCGAGGGCCCCGATCACGCCGAAGAACGCGATCTCGAGCGTGAGAACGAATCCGTGCGCGAGCTGTGGAGCCGCATCGCGCACGATCGAAAAGTTGAGGCCCGTTGCGAGAACGATGGCGCGCGCCTTCGGTTAGGGCATGAATCGCTTCGCGTTGTTATAGAGCCACTTATGGTATTCTCGCGCGAGGATGCCGTTTTTCGCAAACTTCGCGATCTCTTTCGTGATGAAATCGCATGGCGTCGCGTCGCCCTTGCGGCAGGCGGCCGCGATCGGGAAGTCGTCATGCGATACGCCGACGGCTTTGTATTGCGGCTTTTGCATCGTGAGGCCGACTAAAAGCGCCGTGTCTTGAACAAACGCATCCGCGCGTCCCTGATCCACGGCATCGAGCGCTTCGCTCGTTTGCGTGAGTTTGAGGAGGTTCGCCTCGGGTACGAGCTTCGCGATGCCCGCTTCGCCCGTCGAGCCCGGCACGACGACGACGGTCTTACCTTTGAGGTCGGCGGCTTCGTTAATCGCCGTATTCCCGCGCTTGACGAGAATCTGCCAGCCTGACTTCATGTAGGGCGCAGAAAAATCGATGACTTCTTTGCGCTTATCCGTCACGGTCACGGTGGACATGAGAAAGTCGACTTTGCTCGTGTTCAGAAATTGGAAGCGATTGGCGGAGACCACCGGTACGAACTCGATCGCGTCGGCCTTGCCCAAGAGATCTTTTGCGATATCGTGCAAGAGGTCGATCTCGAGGCCGACGTGATTTTCACCATCGAGGAAGCCGAACGGCAGATAATCGGCCTTGACGCCGACGATCATCTTGCCCCGAGATTTGATCGCGGCGAGTGTGTCCTCAGCAGATGCCGGGCTCGACGCATACAGGGTCGACGCGACGACGGCCGCTACCGCCGCAGCGGCGATACGGAATCGAAAGGTGGGAAACATACGAAAACGCTCACAAGCCTATAGGAGAGGATGGTAAACCACGTTACAGCGTGGAGAGACGTTCCCTTCGAACGAGCGGCGCGTGGCGAGCGTTCGCCGTCGGTCGTTAGCCGTTCGCCGCTAACGACCGACGGCCGGGTTCGTTTGCGAAGAAGCGTAAGATCGCGGTTCCCGCGCAAAAAACGACGGCGTCAGGACGATCGTAAATGCGGCCGTCGATATCGACGACGAATCGTCCCGCAACGAACGCCCCGAGATTCGTGCGGATGCTGCGATCGCGCTTGTCTTGCGGAGCGCGCGAACCGAGCGAGTGTGCGATTGCGAGCGCGAGAAGGCGGTCGACGCGAAGTGGCGTCCCGAGCGCAAAGACGCCGCTCGCGGTTGCGGCGATAGTGGCAACATCGATGGGAATGGGGACGCGAATCACGCCGCCGCCTTTCGCGACGTGCCTTTCGGGTTCATCTCGCAGTATGCGCGTGCCGTAACGCGAACACATCAAGCGATGTCTGATCCTGCACCGCGCCGTTCGCGTCCGCCGTCGTCGTCGCCGCCAGGCGGCGGATTACCGCTCATCCCGATTCTCATCGCCGTCGTCGTGCTCGGGTTCGTGATCGGGGCGGGATTGTCGTTCGTCGGAAAGCGCGGACCCACGCAGACGGTCGTCGTGAACGCGCCCGCAACGGCCGTCGCTACCGAAGCGCCCGTCACACCCGCTCCAACCGAGCCGCCCGCATCGCCCGCGCCTGCGGAGAAGCGTTCGCCGCAACCAACTGATGCGCCGACCCATGCCTCGTCGGCATCGCCTGCGCCACCGAAAATCTCGCCCGCGCCGACGCACGCGAGCCCGGCCAATGCGACGTCTCAGACGCAGTCGCCGCCGCCGGCCGCATCTGCGACACCGGCGCCCGTACGTACTGCGCCCCCCGACCCGCCGACGCGTGTTCCCGTCGCGACGAAAGCGCCCGCGCGTCCGCCCGCCGCCATCGTTGCGGCCGCTCCCACGCGCGTGCCGAGCACGGTCGCACCCGCGACATTACCCCCGAAACTCGAGGCTCCCGCAGCTAGCGACGATACCGATTCTGAGTTTGCGAAACTCGCGACGGCCGTCGTGCGCCAGTACATTGCCGCGGTCGCTCGCGGCGACGATGCGACGGCGCGCGCCGCGTTTGGTTCCGATGCGCCGGGCACGCTCGCTGAGACCGGTATCGTCAATGCGTCGACGCGTATCCAACACATCGAAGCGCGTAGTGCGGGCGATAACGTAACCGTCAATGTCGATCTGCGTACGTCGGGCGGACTGTACTTCGGCCAGTACACCGTCCATCGCACCTCATCGGGTGCGGCGCTCATCGCAAATCACGCGATCAATAAACTTTAGGAGTACATGAATCCGTGAACGACCACACGCCGATCGATAGTCTCCTCGCGACGGGTGAGCGCGTCGCGCCGCCGGCGAGTGTAGCCGCATGGGCCCCGATTCCCGATCAAGACGCATGGAACGCAAAGGCGCTGGAAGACCCGCTCGCGTTTTGGGCTGCATGTGCGAAGCGCATCGTGTGGGAAAAATCGCCCGCGCGCACGCTCGACGGTGAGATCGGCGCGACGACGTGGTATCCCGGGGGAACGCTCAACGCGACGGTCTCGTGTCTCGACCGCCACGCGCACGCGAACCCGAACGCCGTTGCGTATCGCTATCTCCGTGAAGACGGTCTCGAAACGCGCACGACGTACGTCGACTTGCTCGCGGCAACGAACCGGCTAGCAAACGCGCTTCGCGCCGACGGTGTCGTCGCGGGCGATCGCGTCTGCATCTACATGCCGCTCTCGGTTGAAGGCATCGTCGCGATGCTCGCGTGCGCGCGCATCGGTGCGATCCATAGCGTCATCTACGCGGGCCTCGGCGCCACGGCACTGCGCGATCGGATCGAGGATGCCGGTGCGAAGGTCGTCATCGGCGCCGATCTCACGCATCGACGTGGCAAGATGGTCGATTTGCTCGGCATCCTCGACGATGCGGTCGCGAATCTCCCAAGCGTCCTGCGCGTCGTCGTGTGGCGGCGCGGTACGCAGCCCGAACGCATCGATGCGCGCGTGCGCGACTACGACGCCTATGTTGCGGATCAGAGCGATACGTGCGCGCCCGTGATCGTGGCATCCGACCACCCGCTCTTCATCCTCTACACGAGCGGGACCACCGGAAAACCCAAGGGTGTCGTGATGACGCACGGCGGGTATCTTGCCGGGGCGGCCGCGATGCTCGCCGATACGACGGGGATCACGCCGAGCGACGTGTACTGGTGCACGAGCGATATCGGCTGGATCGTCGGGCACTCGCTCATCGTCTACGGCGCGCTTGCCAACGGATTGATGAATATCATCCGCGAGGGCTCGCCCGATTATCCGACGACGGCCGTCGTCTACGAAACGATCGCGACGCACAAAATCAGCAAGTTCTACACCGCGCCGACGCTCGCGCGTATGCTGATGCGTTTGGGTAACGAGTTACCGGCACGTTTCGATCTTTCGTCGTTGCAAGAGATCCTCTGTGCGGGCGAGCCGCTCAATCCAGAAGCGTGGCGCTTCTTGCACGACGTCGTCGGCGGCGGGAATGCGGCCGTCTGCAATCAGTGGTGGCAGACCGAACTCGCGAGCCCCGCGATCGGCTTCTTACCGACGTCGGAGATTCGCCCCGATCGCAGTGGAAAACCGTTCGGTCCTTTACGATTTTCGGTGCGCGACGAAGCGGGGAACGCGGTCCCGCCGGGAACGGGCGG
>JAYTXC010000072.1:0-2365 GCA_043743145.1 Rhodospirillales bacterium | reverse complement strand
TAGGGTGTCGTCGAGATTTCGTTGCGTGGCGCGCGGATCGAGAGCCACAGGAGTCGGGCTTCGCGCAGACCCTCAGGCAACGCCGTCGTCGCCTTTTCGAGCGCGGCGCTCGCGCCCGCAGCGAGTACGATTGCAGCAACGCCGAGCAAGATGGAGGCGGTCCCGCGTGCATCGATCGCGCCGACGCGCAGACGGCTCTGCTGCACGAGTGGCCGGAAAACGGATCTGACGAGCGCGACCACGAGTTTAGCCATCAACGTCGCTCGCGTTTCGGGCTCGATGCAATCTGCCCTTGAGGGAGCGTGCGGTCGCGAGCCGTACCACAAAACATGAGCACGGAACCATTTGCCTGGAACGTCCCGACCGATTTCAATTTCGCGCGCGACGTCGTCGACGTGCTCGGTCGGGAAGATCGGCGCGGCTTACTCTTCGTTGCCGCCGACGGCTCGCGTCACGACGTGAGCTTTCCGCAGATTGCGGAGGCGACGCAGCGTTGGGCGGGTGCTTTCGCCGAACTCGGGCTCGTGAAGGGTGAACGCGTCGTCGTGTTGCTGCCGAAAATTCCGGCGTGGCTCTACGCGATGACGGCACTCTTGCGGATCGGCGCGGTGGTGGTACCGTGTTCGGAGCAACTACGTGCGAAAGATCTCGCGTATCGCGCGATCCACAGTGAAGCGACGACGATCGTCGCGCACGTTTCCAACGCCGCAGAAGTCGATCACTTGCGCGCGATGGCGCCGGGTGTGACACGCTATCTGCTCGTTGGCGGTGAGCGCGACGGCTGGACGACGCTCGACGAACGCGTGACGACCGCCGCTCGGGTTGCGGGCAACGCAACGGCAAACGACGATCTCGCGTATATCGTTTACACGAGCGGCACGACGAAAGATCCCAAAGGCGTCGTTCACGTCCACGCGTACACGTACGCGAAGCGCATGCAAGCCGCCGTGTGGCTCGATGCGAAGCCGACGGATCTCGTGTGGAGTACGGCGGGGACGGGTTGGGCGAAATCGCTTTGGAACGTTTTGCTCGGGCCGTGGTCGTGTGGTGCTGCGATCGTGCTCGACGAAGGCGGATTCGATCCCGCAGCGCGCATGGATCTCATCCGCGATCTCGGCGTGACGGTGCTCTGTCAGGCGCCGACGGAATATCGTTTAGAAGCGAAGCTTCCCAATCTCGCCACGTGGAAACTTCCGAAGCTGCGTCACGTGGTCTCGGCGGGCGAACCGCTCAATCCCGAAGTGCTCGCGCGCTGGCACGACGCGTTCGGACAGACGATTCTCGACGGCTACGGTCAGACCGAAAACTCGCTGCTCGTTGCGAATCGGCCCGGGCTCGACGTTCGTCCGGGGTCGATGGGCAAGCCGACACCTGGCCACGATGTCGACGTCGTCGATGAAGATGGCCATCCGTGTGCGGTCGGTATCGTCGGCGATATCGGCGTGCGCGGCACGCCGCCCACGCTCTTTCGCGGCTACTACAAAAACGATGAAGAGACGCGCGCGTCGCATCGTGGCGCGTGGTATCTTACGGGCGATCGCGCGACCAAAGACGCCGACGGCTATTTCTGGTTTGTCGGTCGTGCCGACGACGTGATCTCGTCGGGTGCGTATCGGATCGGACCATTCGAAGTCGAGAGCGCACTGCTCGAGCATCCCGCGGTTTTGGAGTCGGCGGTCGTCGGTAGCCCCGATGCCGACCGCGGCAATATCGTCAAGGCGTTCGTCGTCTTACGCGCGGGGCACGCGCCGAGCGCGGAGCTCGTGCGGGAACTTCAGGACCATTGTAAACGCGTCACGGCACCCTACAAATATCCGCGCGAGATCGAGTTCGTGCCGGAGTTACCGAAGACGCGATCGGGAAAGATTCGGCGCGTGGAATTGCGTCAAGCCGAGCTCGCGAAGAAGGGTGCGACTGCGGCGAGTGGGTCGATTTAAGTTCTGCGACGACGGCGGCGTTTTGGGTTGCCTCGAAACGAACGCGACGGTTCCGGGTAAGAGAAGCGCATGAACGGACCGACCGCCCCCGATCCGAACGCGCTCACGCAACCGATTCCGGTCGTGCCGATGCCGCCGCCCCCGCTTCGGCCAACGCCGCGTGAGATGCCGGAGCCCGTTCCCGTTGTGGGCGTGGGCACGACGGCATCGACGCCGTACGTACATCGCTTTGGGAGCATCCCATTCTATCTCTTCGCGCGGTTTGCGGCGTTCGTGCTCGATATCTTCGGCGTGGCGTTCTTGCTCGCGACGTTCGGCTACCACGCGACCGACGCGGGCTATTTTGTCGTCGCCGGTCACGATCCCAATGGATACGCGACGCTCGCTGGGTTTTCGCTCGGCATCGCGCTCGTCATCGCATTCTTCAG
>JAYTXC010000071.1:0-14129 GCA_043743145.1 Rhodospirillales bacterium | reverse complement strand
GAGAAGCCGACGATCGCATCGACGAAACGCAACCCCGCGAGCACGGCCGCGCGATCCGCAAATGGCACGAGCGGTCGCTCCGGTCCCTTGAGCGCGCGCACCGATGCATCGGTGTTGAGGCCGATCACGAGCGCGTCGCCCTGCGCGCACGCCCATGCGAGATATGCGACGTGGCCCGCATGCACGAGATCGAAGACGCCGTTGGTAAAGGTGACGCGCCGTCCGCGTGCGCGCAAGTCTTCGCGGAACCGCACCGCGGCCTCGAGTTCGAAGATCGGTGCCGAGACGAGATCACTCACCATCGGCTCCCACAAGCGCGACGATTTCATCCGGTGATGCCGTCGCGGTGCCGAGTTTTTCTACGACGGCCGCCGCCGCAAAGTTTGCGAGGCGCATCGCGCGATCGATCGGCGCGCCCGCGGCGAGCGCCATCGTAAGCACGGCGATCACGGTATCGCCCGCGCCGCTCACATCGAAAACGGTCCGTGCGACCGACGGAATCCGTAACCGCTCGCCATCGCGACCGAAGAGCGCCATGCCGCGTTCGCCACGCGTGATGACGACGTAGCGACACGCCAATCGCGCGAGCAGCGCGGTTCCCGCAGCTTCGAGCGACGCATCGTCTTTAATCGCGATCCCCGACGCGCCCGCGGCTTCCGCCGCATTTGGCGCGACGCACGTGACGCCCGCAAAGAGATCGATATTTTTCGGTTTGGGATCAGCCGTAACGATGCGCGCGGAACTCGCCGCTTCGACGAGATCGCGCGAAAAGAGTCCCTTGGCATAATCGGAGAGCACGACCGCATCGTGCTCCGCGGCGAGCTTCGCCACGATCGCACAGATGCGCGCGCGATCGCTGGGACAAAGCGGTTCTGCGGATTCCCAATCCGCGCGGACGACCTGTTGATTGTGCGCGACGATGCGCGTCTTGCGCGTCGTGGGCCGATCGTCGAGCACGATCGTGCCGCTGCGGTCGACGCCCGCTTCATCGAAGAGCGCGAGCGCGCGCCGGCCCTCCGCATCATCACCGACCGCGCCCGCAAATGACACGCGCGCGCCGACGGCGCGCAGATTGCTCGCGACGTTTCCCGCACCGCCGAGCGTGAAGGAATGATCGTGCACGGCAACCACGGGCACCGGCGCTTCGGGCGAGATCCGCGACACGCGGCCCCACACCCATTCATCGATCATCACGTCGCCGACGACGAGCACGCGTTTATCGCGCATGCGTTCGAAAAGATCGCGCGCACCTGCGACCGCGAGACCCTCACGCATGGACGTGATCGAGAAAGAATCGGACGCCTTCGCGGAGCGTCTGCGCACGGTAGAGCGGGGTCGGCCCCGAATATGCGGGCATTTCATTGACGAGAATCCCCGGAATGCCGACGGCCGCGGCGAGGGCGATATCGCTGCCGCGATCGCCGAAGACGACGCTACGCGCGAGATCGATCCCGCGCTCCGCAACCGCGCGCACGATCATACCGGGCGCAGGTTTACGACAATCACAACCGTTTTCGAAATGCGCGCAAAAATAAAACGCATCGAGCGACGCGCCCACATCTGCGAGTTGCGCTGCGAGTTCTCGGTTGACCGCGACGACATCGGGTTCGCCAAAATACCCGCGCGCGACACCCGATTGATTGGTCACGACGATCCGTTCGAAGCCCGCCTCGGCAAGCGCGATGAGGGCTTCGGCAACGCCCGGCAAGAGCGCGATTCGCGCGGGGTCGCCGATGAAGCCCGAGTCTTCCATGAGGGTTCCGTCACGATCGAGGAACGCCGCGGGTCGTCCCACGCTAACGCGACCGCACGACGTGCGTGCGATCAGGCATTGGCGAGCAACGCGCCTTCGACGAGATCGCACACGATGTGCCCAAGCGTGATGTGCACTTCTTGCACGAGCGCGCTATAGCCATCGGGACCGACGAGCGTGATATCGGCGACACCCGTAAGTTTTCCGCCGCCGTTGCCGGTGAAAGCGATCGTCGTCGCGCCGAGCTTCTTCGCTTCTTCGAGTGCGAGGATGACGTTTGGTGAATTGCCACTCGTCGTGAGACCGATAACGACATCGCCCGGATTGACGAACGCTTCGACCATGCGCGCGAAGACGCGATCGTATCCGTAATCGTTCGCGATCGCGGTCACGGCCGATGAATTGACCGAAAACGCTTCCGAGGGTAATCCCCGACGCTCGCGCAAAAAACGGCCCGAAAATTCCGCTGCGAGATGTTGTGCGTCCGCGGCGCTGCCGCCGTTGCCGAGCCAGTAGACGCGACGCCCCGCGCTAAAGGCGGCGATGAGCGTCCGCGCGATGCGGTCGACGACGGCTTCGTAGCGATCCGCATCGAGCAACCCGCGCCGGTCGTCGAGCATCTCGCGAAACGTGCGTCGTTCGACGGGAGCGGTGCCGGTGGGTGCTACGGGTCGATCCAAAACATCTCCTCACCGAGTGAGACGAGGGCCCCGTTTTCCGGCAAAATCCGGCGCACGATGCCCGCGTAATCGGTGGTAATTTCGTTCATGAGTTTCATCGCTTCGAGGATGCAGAGCACCTGACCGACTTCGACACGATCGCCGATTTGCACGAATGCATCGGCGCCTGGCGCAGGCGCGCCGTAGAAGACGCCGATAATCGGCGCCGTCACTTTTTTCGCATTGCCCGCAGCGGGTACGGCGTTGACCGGTGCCCCGCCCGCTGCGACCGGTTGGACGTGTGCGCTCGGCGCCGCATAGACGACGGGCGTCGCAACGTCGTCGTGCGCGACGAGTTCGTACGTAGCTTTTCCGACGCGCACCGTAATCGCGTCGAGATCGTGATCGCGCACGATGCCGAGCATCGCTTCGAGCGCCTCGCGTTCGGTGATCTCGCTCATGCCGCGACCTCGGTCTCGCTCGGTAATGCGCGATACCACGCGAGGAGAATCTGTGCGTTGAGCGCGTCGCTGCCGAGCGCCGGGACCGTCTCTTGCACGCGCATCGCGAGATCGCGAGCGACGAGGGTTCCATCGCGCACCTCGTCGTCGCCGATGATGATTGCAGCGCGTGCGTGCGCGCGCTCCGCTTTTTTGAAGTGCGAGGCGATCTTCGCGTCGCCGTAATCGATCGTGATCGCAAGCCCGTCGCTCGCACGACGCAACGCCGCAACGAGCGGGACGGCACGCGTGCGCGCCACATCCCCGAGTGCGACCACGGCGATGCCCGCACGCGGCACCGCAGCAACCTCGCCGCGTTTTTCCAAAATCATTAAGAACCGTTCCATTCCAAGGGCGAAGCCCACGCCCGGCGTCGGGGGGCCGCCGAGCGATGTGACGAGCCCGTCGTAGCGTCCGCCCGCACAGACGGTCGCCTGCGCGCCGAGATCGGTCGAGATAAATTCGAAGACCGTACGCGTGTAGTAATCGAGGCCACGGACGATCCGCGTATCGACATCGTAGGGGATGCCGATCGCATCGAGCAGCGCGCGAACCGCCGCGAAGTGTGCGGCACACGGCTCGCAGAGCACGTCGAGCATCGTCGGCGCCGTTTCGACGAAGGGTCGATCTTGCGGTGCCTTACTATCGAGGATGCGTAGCGGATTACGGTCGAGACGGGATTGCGAATCGGCCGAGAGTGCGTCGCGATGTGGCGCGAAGTGCGCGACGAGCGCCTCGCGATAGCGCGGTCGACAGACGTCGTCACCGATGGAATTGATCGAGGCCCGGACACCGATCTCGAAGGACGCGAGGAGGTCGTGCGCGAGCGCGATCACTTCGACGTCGGCCTCGGGGCCCGCAAAGCCGAAACACTCGACGCCGAACTGGTGCGCCTGACGAAACCGACCCGCTTGCGGGCGCTCGTAGCGAAACATCGGGCCGACGTAAAAAAGTCGCTGCGGACCCTGCGCCAGGAGATGGTGCTCGAGCACGGCGCGCACGACGGGCGCCGTCCATTCCGGACGGAGCGTGAGCGAGCGGCCGCCCTTATCGGCGAACGTGTACATCTCTTTTTCCACGATGTCGGTCGTCTCGCCGACCCCGCGCACGAAAAGATCCGTCGATTCGAACATCGGCGTGCGAATCTCCCCGTAGCCGAAACGGTGCGCGATGTCGCGCGCGCGAGCCTCGAGGGCTTGCCACCGACCGCTTTCGGGGGGATAGAGGTCTGCCGTTCCTCGCGGGGCGGCGATCTTTTCCATGACATCCTTACTTCGTGTGCGAGCGATCCCTTGGCCTGGACTCCCCTGGGAATGGCGATTCCCGCGGGAGTGGCTCGCCCTTGCCCTCGCGTGCGCGATCGTCCCGCCACCCGCGCTGCATGCGGCGCTCGCCGCCGTGGCCGGTACTCTCTTCGAAGCCGCCCCGTTTGTCCTTGCCGCGAGTCTGCTCCCACGCGCACGTTTGGGAGCAGCGATTCCCGCACTCGTCGGACTCATCGGTTGCGGTTGCCGCGGTGGGATGCTCCCGGGCGCACTCGCGCTTCCCGCAATCGCCCTGTGCACGCTCTCGTTCGGTTGGCCGATCGCGCTCGCACGCGTACTCGGCGCGCTCGCGCTCACCGCAATCCTCGCGCGGGCGCAATCGCACGGCGACCCCCGTCCGATCGAGCCCGTAGCGCCGCAACCGTTCGAAGCACTCGCGGACCTCATTCCCGCGACCCTTGCGGCCGTGTTGCTCCGCGATGTCATCGCGCATCTCGCGACGCAGTTCGGCACGGGGCCGCCCGCGCTCGCAGCCGAGGCTGCATTTGGCGCGCTTTTAGGCTGGATCGTGCCGTGCGCGACGGCGGGGATCGCGGTCGCGGCGGCGTTTCATGTGCCCGCGCCCGCGGTCACGATCGGTATGCTCACCACCTGTGGCCTCGCGCGTTACGCGCGCCGATCGCGACGGATCGCGCACCCACCCGATCACGCAACGCAACGGCAACCCATTCCACGGAATGGCGCGCGATTTGGCTTCGCGATTGTCGCCATCGCACTCGCCGTCGTCGCCTGCGGCGGCGCGACGGGATTCGTCTCCCCGCGACTCGACCTGCCGATCGGCATCGGCAGCGCCCTCGCGATCGCGTGCGTGATGCGGCCGCTCTCCGATGTGCGGCCGCATTGGCTCGTCCCGTTCGTGCTTTTCGGTGCGATTGTGGCCGGTTCACCGACACCAATCCCACCACGTGCCGATGCGACGACGCTCGAAGAGGCTTTCCCGGGCGAAGCGCTCGCCTTTACGGGCCGGGCGCATCGTAGCGACGGCCGAACGGTCCTCGAGCGCTCGACGATCACGTGTTGTCGTATCGATGCGCGTTCGATTGCGATCGAACTCGATGCAGCACTTCCCGTCTCGGCCGGGACGTGGATCGAAGCCAACGGAATATTCGTCCGCGACTCATCCGGACGTCTGCGACTGAAACTCGCGCCGGGATCGTGGCGCGCAATCGTGCCGCCGCACGATCCGTTCGCGTATCGATGAACGCCGAGGAGAGGGCGCCTGCCCACGACTTTGCGCGAACGATTACTTCAGCGCAAAATCCGACGCGGACCGCATCTCGGATGCCGTATCGCTGTACGTTGCCGTCACGAACGAAATTCCGTTCTCGCCCGTCATCGCGATCACGAATGTGGCACGACCGCCGTACATTTGCTGGCCGGTTACAGCATCCTGAAGGCGCGCGCATTCGTCGGGTCGAGACCAATCGGTGCGCACGAGGTCGCAGTCGTGCCGCTCGTCGGCAGCTCGACTTTGGGCGCGATTGCTCCGCCGCGCGTCAACGTGACGTCGACGGTGCCAATCGCCCTGCAATCTGACTCCACACGTCGGATGCTCATCGTCATCGTTGCCGTCTCGCACGACAATTTCGGTATTGCCCCCATCGCCTGCGCCGTCGTGTCGTCGTGTCGTCGTAAACGAATCGATCGGTCACGCTGCGTCCGTCAGCACGTCCCGGAGTTGCCCAGGTGCCAAACGTGGGCGCCAAAAGCGCGAAGCCAAGCTGTCGTTCGGAGGTTCCGCACGACCTTCGCCGACGACGAAAAGCCACGTCGAATGCAATTCCCGACACGACGCGAGCATTATCTCCGAAACGACGGCCGAGCGGCATCGACGCGTTGCAGCGGCACGCATCGACCGAACGATGCAGACGCGCATCCCTGATGACCACAGACCGGCGGTGGCCGTCGTGTGCGCGCCGCCTGCACTTGGCGATCGGTGCCAAGTCGAGCGCTCGTCGAGCAACGAGGCAAGCTGAAGCTTCGTTATCGGTTGAGAACAGAGCTCTCTGCGCTGACTTCGAAGGATCCGTTCATGTCGCGACCGTCCGTCCGTCCACCCTTCGCCATCGCCGCCGTCTTCTTCGCGACCGCGCTCGTTGCGTTTGCGCTGCCGTCGGTCGCACGAGCCGACGATTCCACCGGCGTCGCGCGTGTCCGCGTCCTCCACGGCGACGTCGATCTGCGACGCGCCGATTCCGGCGATACCGTGGCCGCCGCGATCAACGCGCCGGTGACCGTCGGCGATTATCTCACGACGCACGCGGGCGCGCGCGCCGAGATCGAGTTCGATTACGGCACCGTCGTTCGCGTCGCACCCGAGAGTCAGATTCGATTCGCGAAACTGGGGTCGAGCGATCACGTCGTGCAACTCGCACAAGGCACGGCAGAACTTCGCGTTTACCGCAAAAACGGTGCGGGCGCGAGCATCGAGTCGCCACTGGCGACGCTACGTCCCCAAGGCGTCGGCCGTTTCCGCGCGACGGTGAAAGTCGACGGATCGACCCAGATCGATGCGCGCTCCGGGAACGCCGATATCATCACCACGGTCGGCACGCAAACACTCACCGGCGGATCGTCGCTCGCCGTGTCCGGCACCGCAGCCGATCCCGACGTACGCGAGCTCGCCACGATCGCACCCGATGATTTCGATCGTTGGAGCGTTGCGCGCGATCGCAACGCTGCCGATAGCCGCACGTCTGCGTATCTCGATGCAAATCTCGTCGGTGCACGCGATCTCGACGGGAACGGTCGCTGGATCGACGACAGCCGCTACGGTCGCGTCTGGTCGCCGTACGAAAGCGCCGGCTGGTCGCCCTATCACGACGGACGATTCGTGTGGGAGCCGTTCTACGGTTGGACCTGGGTCGGGCTCGAGTCGTGGGGCTGGGCTCCGTATCACTACGGCAATTGGTTCTATACAAACGGACCGGGTTGGTGTTGGTACCCCGGCGTCGCAACGTTCGGGAATCCGTTTATCTACCGGCCTGCGATCGTCGGCTTCATTTCGTTCGGCGGCGGTTTTTCGTTCGGCTTCGGTAACATCGGTTGGGTGCCGCTCGCGCCCTACGAGACGTTCTATCCGTGGTACGGCGGCTTTCACAATACAACGGTCGTGAATAATATTACGAACGTTACCAACGTCACGTACGTCAATGCCACGCCCCCGCCATCGGGGCAGACGTATACGATCTATCACAACATCAACGCACCCGGCGGTATCGTCGCACTGGGTCGCGGAAATTTCGCGAACGGGCACTTCAACCGCGTCGATACGGTGAAGCCGTCCGAGCTCTCGCACGGCGTCGTCGTACGCGGGGTCCTCCCGATCGTCCCAACCGCAAAGAATCTCGCACCGACCGATGGCCTCGTCCGGCGCACGGATGCGCCCGTTGCACCCGCCTTCGCCCACTTCGAGGCTCCCGTGCGCACCGTACCCTTCGCGATCGAACGCTCGCGTGTCCGCGTCGCCGCACGTGAATCGTTTCCTCACGAAGCGTCGCTCGTGCCCACGACACAAATCGCGGTACCGACGGCAAGCGTTCCCGCGGCCGGCAGAATCGATATCGTCCACGAACGCTCGACGGTCGAGCCGACGCCATGGGATCGCTTCAAGAGCCGACCAATCGTGATCATCGACAACGGCGTCACCCGCGAACGCATGACGCCGCCGTCGAATGCATCGAACGACGAATCGCCGACGCTTACGACGCATACGTACACGCGTGTTCGTATCGATCGCAATCGAACGATCGATGGTAGCTCGAGGTCCCGCGGCATCGTCGTCAGTCCCGAATTGCCGACTCTCCCACGTACGAACGAACCCGCACACGTCCCCCAACACCCGACCGTGTCACGCACGTCGGCCGTCCGAGAACACGGCGACGCGCACGTGATGCACACCACGGAAAGCGAACACTCGCGCACGCAATAAGCGTGAAATTGGCGTGCCGTCCGCACATTGACCGCGTGAAAAAGGGACGTCGCGCATCGGTAAGAATCCGACCGCATGCCCTCAACCGCACGATTCAATCGAGCGGCGTTCGTTTGCGTGATCGTCCTGGCATCGGCGCTTCCCGCGCGCGCCGAGCTCACATCGCCCACGATCGTCCCGAGCTCCGAATATGCGACCGTTATTCGATCGGTCAATCCGAACGTCCACGAGGCCCAGAGTCGGGCGTACGCGCAGGCGCTCCTCGCGAGCGCGCAGCGTCTCCACGTCGACCCACGACTCGTCATGGCCGTCGTGACCGTCGAATCGCATTGGAACGCACGCGCGGTATCATCGAGCGGCGCGCGCGGGCTCGGTCAATTTTTACCCTCGACGGCGCGTGATCTCGGCGTCGATACGCGCTCTGCCCGCAGCACACTCCGAGGCGTCACGACATATCTCCATCAACTTCTCACGATGTTCCACGCTTCGCGTAATGCCATGCGCGACGCGATCGCGGGGTACAATGCCGGTCCCTTTGCCGTGCGTACGCGCGGCATTCCGCGCTATGGCGAGACGCCACGGTACGTTGCCAAAGTACTTTCGACGTTTCACGCGCTGCAAGGCCGCCTCTCCGCGCGGCCGACGGCAAACGAAATCGTCGCGGCGCTCGACGAACCGAAGCGCATCGAACGCGCGCAGGCAGCGTATTGGGGCACCGCACGTACGCAGTAGCCCGGCGGCGTTCTCTTCGAAAAGCTTCAGATCCGAACGAATATAATTTTATTTAATGTAAGAAGTAGCGATACGTCGAGAAAACGAGCGCGATGCCCCGCGCATCGGCGGCAGCGATCACTTCGGCGTCACGAATCGAACCCTCGGGCGCGATGACCGCGGTACAGCCCGCGTCGACCGCCGCTTCGAGCCCGTCGGCGAAGGGGAAGAACCCGTCGCTCGCACACGCAGCACCCCGCGCGAGATCACCCGCGCGTTCCCCCGCGATACGCACGGCGCTCACGCGATTTGTTTGACCCGCACACATCCCGCGTGTGATGAGATCGCGCGCGACCACAACGCCGTTCGATTTGACGTGCCGCACGACGTCCCACGCGAAGCGCAGATCGCGCCACTCGTGCTCCGTCGGCTGGCGCGCCGAAACGACGCGCCACGTCTCGGGCGCAGCTTCGGGATCGTCGTCCTCGGCGAGCACGCCGCCAAGAGCGCTTCGCACGCGCAGTTCGCGGGCGAGGCGTTCGGGAAGGCGCGTATCGTAGCGGATGATGCGCAAATTTTTCTTCCGACGTAATCGCGCGAGCGCGTCGTCGTCGAACGCCGGCGCCGCGACGATCTCGAGAAAGAACTCGGCCAGGACGTTCGCCGTTGCGAGGTCGATCGTGCCGTCGACGGCGATGATGCCACCGAATGCGGAAACGGGATCGGCTTGCAACGCATCGCGCACGGCATCGAGCGGCGCGGCGCGTTCGGCAACACCGCACGGGACGGTATGCTTGACGATCGCCGCACGAACGACGCCCGTCGCAGATTCCGGAACCGCGCGCACGAGCAAACGTAACGTCGCGTCGAGATCGAGCAAATTGTTATACGAGAGCGCTTTGCCACCGAGTTGTTCGGGCAACGATTCCGTCCGCGCGAGATAAAACGCCGCGCGCGATTGCGGATTCTCGCCGTATCGTAACGGCGTGGCGAGCGGAATGGTGAGCGCGAGTGACCCCGGGAGTTCGCGTGCGAGCGAACCCGCCTCGAGATACCGCGCGATCGACGAATCGTATTCAGCGGTTCGTTCGAATGCGCGCGTCGCCAACCGCCGACGCGTCGCGTGATCGAGTTCGCCATCGGGGTGCCGTGCGACGACGTCGTACTGGTCGGGATCGACGAGCACGGTGACGTTGTCGAAATTTTTCGCCGCCGCGCGAATGAGCGCGACGCCGCCGATATCGATTTGCTCGATCGCTTCTTCCAGCGTCGCACCATCCCGTGCGACCGTCGATTCGAACGGATAGAGATTCACGGCGACGACCGAGATCGTCGGCACGCCGTGCACGCGCGCTTCATCAACATGCGCTTCGTTTTTACGATCGGCGAGAATACCACCGAACACGCGTGGGTGCAACGTCTTCACGCGACCGTCGAAGAGCGCGGGAAATCCGGTAAGTTCGCCGACATCGAGCGCGTCGATACCGTGCTCGATGAGGTGTTTGCGCGTGCCGCCGGTTGCGTAGATCGGCATACGTCGCGCCACGCACGCGCGCGCGAGTTCGACCACGCCCGTTCGATCGTACACCGAAAAGAGCGCGGCGGCCGGGGCGTCAACGGGCAAGTGCTGTCTCCATGGAGCGTTCGGATTCCGGTGCGATCGGCGTGAGATCCGCGGAGATGACGGTCGAGATTCCGGGTTCCGCCATCGTGACGCCGTACATCCGTTGCGCGAGTTCCATCGTCTTTTTGTTGTGCGTGACGATGAGGAGTTGCGCACTCGAACCGACCTCACGTACGAGTTGCGAGAAGCGCTCGACATTCGCGTCATCGAGTGCGGCATCGACTTCGTCGAGCAGATAGAATGGCGACGGCTTGACGCGGATGAGCGCGAAGATGAGCGCCGATGCGGCCATCGCGCGTTCGCCGCCCGAGAGCGTCGCGAGCGGCATCATCCGTTTTCCCGGTGGCTGGACGGAAATTTCGATGCCGGTCTCACTGAGTTTTTCCGGATCGGTCTGCCACATCTTCGCTTGACCGCCGGGAAAGAGTTGGCCGTACACATCTTCGAACGCGGCCTTGACGAGGGCGAACGTCTCGTTAAATTTTTCTTGGCTTTGCAATTCGATCTCGGCGATCGATGCCAAGAGCGTCTCACGCGCTTTTGCGAGATCGTCGAGTTGTTCTTTGAGAAAACGCTCGCGTTCGACGAGCTCTTCGATCTCGGCATCCGCATTGAGATTAACGTTTTGCAGACGCGCGAGTTCGTCGCGGAGCCGTGCGATCTCGGGTGCGAAATCACCGCTCTCGGTCGTATGCCGCGCTTCGACATCCGCGCATTCATCCGCCGTCGCGGGATTCTGCGCGAATTGTGCGGTGAGCATGCCCAGTTCGGCGTCGATCTCGGCGAGCCGCAAGCGGCCCCCTTCGCTCGCACGCGCGGATTCGCGTTCGGCGTTTTGTGCGAGGCGCAGATCGCTCTCGAGGCCCTGCGAGGCCGCATGCGCGTCGTCGCGTTCGCGACGTGCGGCTGCATCACGCGCGTCGACTTCGGTCACGCGGTCGCGCGCGATCGCGAGCGTATCGCTGCCTTCTTCGAGTTTACGTGCGAGCGCGGCGAGTTCGTCGCCCATCGATTCGCGCGCCTGGGCGGCGCGATCGCGATCGGCATCGAGCAATCCCAAACGCGCGTGCGCGCCATCGCGTCGCGCGACGAGCGATGCGACGGCTTCGCGGGCACTCGCGATATCGGCTGCGACCGCGCGCTCCATATCTTGCGCGCGCGCGATCGTCGTGCGCGCTTCGACGAGCGATACTTCGAGACGTTCGCGATCGGCGTGCGCCGTCGTTGCATCGACGATGGGACGATCGAGCACCGCGAGTCGTTCGCGTGCGGCCGCGGTCTCGCCATCGCGCTCGGACGCACGCGCGAAGAGCGTCGCGATCTCGGCATCGACGCGTGCGCGTTCGGTCGAAAGGCTCTCCACGCGTGCGTGCGCGTCGCGCAAGCGCACCGCGAGATCGCCGTCGATGCGATGCGCTTCGCTGCGATCGCGCGCGGCCGCAGCGTTCTCATCACTCGCCGCCGTCGTGGCAGATTCCGCCGCTTCGAGTTCGGCGCGTAACCGCGGCAACGCCTCGGAGAGCGTTCTCGCCTGTGCGCGACGCGACAGGATCGAGCGTTCGCGTTTATAGCGGCCCCCCGTCATCGCGCCGCCACCGCGAATTTCGTCGCCGTCGAGCGTAACGATGGCATCGCGAAACCCTTCGCCGCGCACGAGACGCACGCCGACGTCGAGCGTTTCGACAACGAGAATACGTCCGATCAAAAACGAGACGATTCGCGCGTAGATCGGCTTCGTGGGTTCGACCAGCGTATGCGCGTAGCCGATCACACCGCGTCCGCGCGGCGCTTCGTTCGGGTTACGCCCGGACCGATCGGCGAGCGTATCGAGGGGTAAGAATGTCGCGCGTCCCAGTTCGCGCGAGCGCAAGAACGCGATCGCGCGTTCGGCGTCTTCCGCCGTCTCGACGACGATATTCGAGAGCGCGCCGCCGAATGCAATATCGAGCGCGCGAGCGTACGATTCATCGACGCGAATCAAGTTCGAAACGACGCCGTGGATGCCGCCAAATTCGCCGCGCTTCGTCGCATCTAAAATCGCTCGCGTGCCCGGAACGTGGCCTTCGAGCGTCGCTTCGAGTTCCTCGATCGTGTGTAACCGCGCTTCGGTGCTCGCAAGTTCGCTCGTCGCCGCGCGATACGCGGCTTGGCCATCGGCCAGCGCCACTTGCGCGAGGCGCACGCGCTCGTCTGCATGCGCGGCTGCGACACGTGCGGCCGTCGATTGCGCATCGAGCGCGGCGAGTGCCGCGCGCGCGGCTTCGAGATCGTGCGCGATCGTAGCGGCCCGTTCGCTGCGTTTCTCGGCATCGCTGCGGAACGCGTAGGCCTCGCGTTCGACGCGTTCGTACTCGTGTTGTACGGCGGCGAGTTGCGCTTGGCGCTGCGCTTCGGTCGTGGCGTCGGCGGCCGCAGACGCTTCAGCTTCACGAAGCGCCATGAAAATCGCATCGAGCGCGCTCCGCGCGACGCCGAGTGCTTCTTGCGCAGCGGCCTCGCGTTGCCGGTGTCGTTCGAGTTCCCGGGTGCGCGGCTCGACTTCGGCTTCGAGCGCCGCACCCGCCAAGCGCAAATCGGTCCGTTCGGCATCCACGCGATCGCGATCGCCCGTGATCTGCGACGACTGCGCGACGAGTGCTTCGCGCCGCGCGCCGACTGCGGCTTGCTCGGATTGCGCTGCTGCGAGATCGGCGCGCGCTCGCGTTGCTTCAGCGCGAAGCGTTTCGAGCGCGCGTTCGCGCGTGTAGAGGTCGGTGCGCAGCGTCGCGAGTCGCGCGTCGGCAGCCGCCGCTCGCGCGGCCGATGCCGTACGCTCGGCTTCGTGCGCTTCGAGACGCGCCTGTAAGGTTTCGCGCTCGGTGCGCCGCGACGCACTCGCACGCAAGTACGAAAGAATTTCGAGATCGCGTAAACGCGCGGAAGCTTTGCGGAAACGACGTGCGCGACGCGCTTGCGTTTCGAGTTCGGGAACGCGCGCCGAAATCTCTTGCACGAGATCGTTGACGCGAATCCCGTTCGCTTCCGTCTGTTCGAGACGGCGTAGCGACTCATTCTTGCGCGCGAGAAATTTATTAATTCCCGCAGTTTCTTCGAAGAGGCTGCGCCGGTCCGATGGCTTCGCCGCGAGGATCGAATCGATCTGACCCTGTGAGACGATCGCGTACGACCCGGGCCCGAGCCCCGTACCCATCAGGAGTTCGATGACGTCGCGCAGCCGCACGCTCTGCCGATTGATATAGAATTCGGATTCGCCCGCACGGTACGCGCGCCGCGTGATCTGCACTTCGTTCGCATCGAGCTTCATCGCGCCGTCGCTATTATCGAACGTTAGTGCGACTTCGGCCATCCCCAAGGGCTTGCGTCGCTCGTTTCCGGCGAAGATAACGTCTTCAGTCTTGGTCGAGCGCAGCGACTTGGAGCTCTGCTCGCCCAGCACCCAACGAATCGCGTCGACGAGATTCGACTTCCCGGAACCGTTGGGTCCGACGAGCGCCGTGATTCCGGGCTCGAACGACAAGCCGGTCTGCTCGGCAAACGTCTTGAAGCCGAAGATCCGTAAGGACTTTAGTTTCACGAATGCGGTCGCTTCGCAGCCTTACCACGCGCCGCTTCGCCGAGCCCGGGAC
>JAYTXC010000070.1:0-4554 GCA_043743145.1 Rhodospirillales bacterium | reverse complement strand
GGCGGAACGCTCGCGGTCTCGGCGCGCGACGTCGATCTCGCGGCATTTCGCGAACTCGGTCTTCCCGTTCGCGCGGGAAACGTGACGGCTCTTGCGGATCTCGGTGGGACGCTTGCGGCGCCGTTGCTTGCGGGCGGCATCTCGGCGCGCGACGTTCCCGTTCCGGGCAATCGGCGTGGCCTCCGCGATGTCGATGCGAATGCATCGCTGCGGTATGCGGGCGATACGCTCGTCGTGCGTGACGGTCTCGTTCTCGCGGGCTCCACGGTCGCTTCGCTCGACGGTCGCGTCGCGGGATTGCGCGGCGGCGGCGCGACGGCGTACGCATTCGATACGCGCGTTCGCGAAGCCAACGTCTCCGATATCGTAGCCGCATCGGGCGTTCAACTTCCCTATCCCGATGGTTCGCTCGACGCCGATCTTCACGTGGCGGGCGCGGGATCGCAACCCGCGATCTCGGGTCGCGTCGCAATTCCCGAGGGATCGCTCAATGGCTTGAGTTTTCGGCGCGCGAGCGTCGCGATCGCCGGCACGCCCGCGAATCTGACCGCGACGGGTGGCACGGTCACCGTCGGGTCGTCAATTCTCGGCTTCGATGCCGTAGCGAATGCGGCCGATCAGCGTGTTGCCATCCGCGCACCGCACGTCGATCTCGGCGATTTCAACGATTATTTCGATCGCGGCGATACGCTCGGCGGATCGGGCAGCATCGCGCTCTCGGCGCGCAATCGCGCGGATGCGTTTCGCACCGACGGCCGCATCCGACTCACGCACGCGCGCTTTCGTCATTTCGACCTCGGGACGGCGCACGCCGATTGGTCGACGCGCGGGCGTACGGTCACGCTCGATGCGGCGCTCGGCGGCATCGCAGGCACGCTCGCGACCTCGGGGACACTCGCGCTCGCGGATCGCGCGCCGTTGCGCGATGCGTTGCATCGCACGACCGTCGACCTCGATACGCACGCGCGCGGTATCGATCTCGGCGTCTGGCTTCCCGTCGCGGGCGTGCAGGCACCCGTGCTCGGGCGCGTCGATAGCGACGTGCGGTCGCGCGGCCGGTTTCCGGATATCGCGCTCGACGCGCGCGCGTCACTTTTGGGCGGACTGGTCGGGCGCGTGCCCGTTCGCACGGCCACGCTCGCCCTTCACGGCGAGCGCGGTCGCATCGCACTCGAGGCGGCACGCGTCGAAATCGACCAGCTTACGATCGACGCACGCGGCTCCGCGGGCCTGCGCGCGAGCGATCCGCTCGCGATTGTGCTCAGCGCAACAACACCGGATTTCGGCGCACTCGCGAAGACCGTCACGGGTAAGCCGCTCGATGCGTCGGGGATGCTCGCGACGACGATCGATGTGTCGGGAAGTCTCGCGCGGCCGCTCGCACACGCACGCATCGACGGCACGACGTTGCGATACGGCGCCTACACGCTCCCGAGCGCGCATCTCGATGCGACACTCGAGCCGAGTCGCGTGACCATCGCGCAGGCTGCCGTCAATTTCGTCGACGGTCGCCTCGTCGCAACGGGCTTCGCGCCAATCGTGCGCAGCGGCGGCATCACGATCGGTCCCGCGTCTTCTCCCATCGCGCTCAATCTTTCGGCCGAGAAGATCGGGCTCGGTCAATTCGGCGTCCTCCTTCCGAAGGGCACGAAAGCCGCGGGCACGCTCGATGGGGTCGTGGGCGTCGGCGGATCGATCGCCGAGCCCGCGCTCCTCGGCACGCTCGCGTTGACCGATGGTACCTTCGTCGGGCCGCAGTTCCGGTCGAAGCTCGAACGCGCGCGTGCGGAACTGACCTTTGCGGGATCGTCGGCGCGTTTACATGATGCCAGTGCCAATGTCGGCGGCGGGGTGCTCACCGCCGACGGCAATGCGAGCATCCCGAGCCTGCGCGCTCCGGGTCGCGAACTCGCCTACACGCTCAACGTCCATAGCGCGAATGCCACGATCGACGCGCCGCAATATCTGCGCGGTCGCGTCAACGGCGATCTCGCGCTCACGCGGAAACCTGCGTCGACGCCGCTGCTCGCGGGAACGCTCGCACTTTCATCGACGCGCGTGCCGCTCTCGGCGATCTTTAATCCGAGTGCGCCGCAAACGACCGCGACGGCATCGCCGATTGCGCTCGGGCTCGATCTCGCGATCGAAGCGGGACGCGACGTGCGCGTGCAAGGCGGTCCGGCCGACGTCGGTGCGCAAGGCACGGTCCGCGTCGGCGGCACGCTTGCGAATCCGACGGCCACGGGTGAGCTCGATTCGACGGGCGGCACGATCGGATTCTATCGGACATTTCGCATCCAATATCCGAGCACGGTCGTCTTCGATCCGAGCAACGGCGTCATTCCGAATATCGATGCGCTCGCCACGACGACGCTCGATAATCCACTAACCGACGTGAGCCTTCACGTGACGGGAATCGCGACGCAACTCGACGTCGCACTCGCGTCGAACCCGAATTATTCGCGCGAACAGATCTTGGGTCTGCTCGTCGGCGCACAAACGCTCGGCGCGGTGAGTGGAATCGCGACGGCGTCGGGCGGGCAACAACAGAATCCGTTCGCCGCGCTTGCGGCGGGCCAGCTCGGAACGTTGCTCACGCAGAACATTCTCGAACCGCTCTCGTCGCAACTCGGCGGCGCGATCGGCTTGAGTAATCTCGCGATTAATTACTCAATCGGCGGCAGCTTCGATATCGACGCGCAGAAAAAGCTCTTCAAAAACGTGAGCGCCGTCTTTGCCCAATCGTTCAATTATCCGCCGCGCCAGAGCATCGGGTTGCGCATCAATCCGAGCGACGCGACCGCGATTCAGTTGAGCGTTTTCAGCCAGCCCTCGAGCAATCGATTCGATGCATTCTCGGCAAACGCGGCGTTGCAATCGACCAATCAAAGCGTCACCTCCGCCCAACCGGCGAATGGCGCGAGCGGCTTCTCGCTCTCGATTCAACGCAAGTTCCGCTAGGCGGTTTTGCGATGCGGGGCCAATCTTGGCGTTCGTGCTCACGGATTGGCTCATCGTACGGCGGCTCGCAGCCGAACTCGAACGCGCGCTACGCGGCGCGCGTATTAAAGACGTCGGACGACTCGCCGACGGCCGGTTCGGCTTGCGCGTCGCGGCCGGCATCGTCGCAATCGATGCCTTCGGGCCTACGCCGATCGTTGCGCTCGAAGCCGATGCGACGCTCGATCGCGCCGCGGGCTGGGTGCGCACGTTTTCCGATGCGCTCGTGGGCTTGCGCATCGACGCGATCCGCGCGCGTCGTGGCGATCGACTGGTCGCGCTCGAATGCTCGTCGCGCTCGCGCTTCGGCGTGACGAGCGGCTATCGGCTCGTCGCCGAACTCGTGCCACGGTTCGGCAACATCGTCTTACTCAAGGACGATACGATCGTGAGCGCTGCAAAAGAATTCTCGCGGAGCGAGAACGCGCGACGCGCGACGACGGTCGGCGAACCCTACGAACCGCCACCGCTTCCGGCAAGCGCACCCGACGTTGCAACGGTCATCGAAGCGTTTCGCGATCTCGCGCATCACGATACCGAATCCGCGCGTGCGACCGCGAGCCTCGCGCTCCGTGGTGCCGTGCCGCTCGTGCCACGGCTCGTTGCCGAGAGCCTCGTCGCCGAATGCGTGGCGCTGCTCTCGGATACGACCGTCGGTACGCTCGCCGATCGTGCCGTGTCACGCGCGCAAAACGTGCTTTCTTCGACCGAGGGCACGCCCGACGGCATCGGCGATGTTTTCGCGTATCGCGACGGCGAGCGACTCGTGCAATGTCATGTCTTCCCGCTCGCGCAGTTCGGTGCGCTCACGATGACGCGCCATCCCGCGCTCTTGCCGCTCGTTGCTGAAACCGTCGGCGGTGCCACGCAGGCGCGTGCATCGCAGGCGTTCGACGCGCGGCGCAAGACGTTGCGCGGTCGGCTCGAGAAACGTCGTACGGCCCTTGGCACCGAGCGACGGACGCTCGAACGCGAACGCGATGACGCGAGTTCGCGCGATGCATTGCGCGCTGCGGGCGACGCGCTCTACGCGCACATCACCGAGGTCCCCCCGCGCGCCATCTCGTTCGCACCGTCATCCGATCCAACGCTCACGATCGCACTCGATCCCGAGCTTGACGCCAAAGCCAACGCCGCGCTCTATTTCAAGCGCTATCGCAAGGCCGCGACCAAACTCGATCACGTCGCGCGCCGACTCGCCGAACTCGACGCGGACACCCGCGTCGCCGACGAACTGAGCTGGGAGCTAGAGCGCTCGGATCCCGATACGATCGATGAGATCGGCGATGCCGTCGCGCGCATCGAACGACGCAAAGGCGTCCTCCCCGCCGAACGCGCGCGCAAACGCAAACCGCTCGACATTCGGCTCGGCGACGATGCGCGTGTCTACGTCGGCACGTCGCCGGTCGGCAACGCCGATTTAACGTTTCGCGTCGCACGGCCGGACGATCTCTGGTTTCACGCGCGCCAAACCCCGGGTGCACACGTGGTCTTGCGCATCGACTCCGCCCGCGAACCAAGCCCGGACGAACTCGAACGCGCGGCATCGCTCGC
>JAYTXC010000069.1:0-13283 GCA_043743145.1 Rhodospirillales bacterium | reverse complement strand
GGCTCTCGACGCCACCGCGGCTCAGCTCTTCGAGCTTCTTTTGGAGTCGCATGATCCGCCGCGCGATCGAGGCCGCCATCTTGAGGTTGAGCTCGGGTTCGAGCGCGGCGCAGCGTTGCCACGCCTCGGGCCCGAGAAGGAGCACGTGGCCTTCCGTGAGGGCTTCCGCGCCCGTCTCCGCCGGACGCTCTCCGAACGCCGCCGCGGAAGCGAGCACGTCACCTCGACCCGCGAGCCCGAGGGTGACGTCGCGGACGAATGCTGCGTTGCGGAAAATACGGAAATAGCCGCCCATCACGATCACGAGCGTCGGTCCGTCCAGGGGCACGATACCCCGCCGCGCGATCGTTTCGACGCGCCCCTCGGCCGAGAGGCGGTCGATATCGTCGAAACCCAAGCCTCGTGGAATCGGCCGTCCGCTCACAAGGGAACCCTCAGGCCGGGGGAAAGCAGAGTCGAAGCCATGGTCGATCCCCAAAATCTTTTCGAACTCTCCGAAGGCGAAGTCGACGAGTTGCCGTTCGGATTGATTTCCGTCGACCACGACGGGAATATCGAGCAATATAACAATTACGAATCGCGACTCGCGCGGTTATCGAAGGAGCGCGTCCTCGGTCGGAACTTCTTCTCCGATGTCGCGCCATGTACCGCCGTGCAAGATTTTCAGGGGCGCTTCGAGCGCTTCGTGCGCGAAACCGGCGACGGCGCCGAGAGCTTCGATTACGTGTTCGCGTTTGCGTTCGGGCGTCAGCACGTCAATATCACCTTTTTACGCAGTACGAAGAATAAACAGATCAAGATCCTCGTCAATCGCTACGACGACTGAGCGACGTAAAGTCGGGATAGACGACTTCGACGAGCGCGAGCCCTGCGGCCGGTGCGGTCGGGCCCGCAGCGCGCCGATCGCACGCCGCGAGCATCGTCGCCACGTCACCGGACTCGCGCTTTCCCGCACCGACGTCGAGCAGCGTCCCCGTCATGATGCGGACCATGCGATGTAAGAAGCCCTTACCCGCGATTTGCACCACGAGCACGTCGCAATCGCGTGAGGCATCGTGCTCGGTTGCGATCGCGAGCTCGTCGATCGTTCGCACCGTGCCTCCGCGGTCGGGGAGGACGCCGCAAAACGTCAGGAAGTCGTGCTGTCCGAGCAGATGCGCCGCACCCGCGCGCATGCGTTCGAGATCGAGCGGGCGATATTCGTGATGCGCGAAGCGTCGTAGTACGGCGGAGGGGTCGCGGCGCGCGACGATCGTGTAGCGATAGCGTCGCTGCGTCGCCGAGCGTCGCGCGTTGAATCGCGCGTCCACGCGCGCGCAATCGCGCGCGGTGATATCCGCGGGAAGTCTCGTGTTGAGCGCGATCGAGAGCTTATCGATCGGAAACGCATCGTGCGCGACGAACGAGATCACCTGACCGCTGGCGTGCACGCCGGCATCGGTACGGCCTGCGACCGTCACCTTGATCGGCATGGCGAAGAGTTTCGAAAGTGCGATTTCGATCTCGCCGCCGATCGTGCGCAAATTCGGCTGGAACTGAAAACCGCAGAAATCCGTGCCATCGTATTCGACGACGACCCGGTACGTCGCATCAGGCGTGGCGTCGTCCCCGTTTTGAGCGCGCCGCAAAAAAGAGAACGCGGCGGAACGGCGAGCGTTCCACCGCGATGTGCGAATTTCCGCGCTCGCCAGCTGAGATGCTAAACGGCGGTCTTGCGCGGCACGTCGCGCTTCTCGTCGAGATCGAGCAGATCGGCCCATGCCGTTACATCCGTGCGATCGGGTGCGACCGTATTGCGGAGTTCGTGGAAGTACTTCTCGCCGTCGCTGCCCGGTGCGGGTGCGTACTGCAAGAACTGCGCGTTCCACTCAGCAATTTCGGCGGCCGTCTTTTTCGTGGCATGTTCGTGCGCGAACGTCTCGATCGCCGCATCATCGTGACCGGCGGCTTCGAGGAATTTTTCGTGATCGATGCCGAGGAACGTGAAGACGGCGACGTCCATCGGGCAATTGTAATGGTACTCGCCGAGGTTGCCGTGCGCTTTAGCTTTGGCCTTATCGGCCGTCCGCGCGAGCATCACGACGCCGGCGATTTTCTCTTTGACGCTGCGTGGAAACGAGGTGGTCAGATCCATATGTTCTCCATGGGATGGGGTAGCGAGGCTAGGACGACGTAGCGACGCGCAATGTTTCGTTCGGCGTCCTCGGCGAAGCGGCGCAGCGTCAACATTCACCGACCGACCCCTTGCCTTAAAAGCACCGAGGAGGGCGAAAACGATCGCAACGATACACCTCGCGACCGACCCTGCGGCGCCCGAGACGTCGGATTCACTGCGTCTCTGGCATCGGCATAAATTGCTTTTGGTGGCGAAACACCGAGAGCCAGCGCGGACAAAAAGAACCTGACGGATTCATGACGAGTCTCCGTCTCTTGAACGGTCACCCCGAGAATGCGGGCAGCGATCGCATCTTCGCGCAACGACCACCCTGAAATCGTCCGACGCAAATTTGTCGTGACAACCCCGCGCGTACGCCCAAGCGTCAGCCCTCTCGGTGTTCTCGGGTAGCCGGCGGCGGCCGCTGTAGCGGAAAGAGGATGACTTCGCGGATCGACTGATTATTCGTAAGCAACATGATGAGCCGGTCGACACCGATGCCGATACCCGCGGTCGGCGGCATGCCGTACTCGAGCGCGCTCACGAAATCCCAGTCCGGCGGCGGCACTTCGTCGTCGCCTTTTTTGCGCTCGACGATCTGTGCTTCGAAACGCGCGCGTTGATCGTCGGGATCGTTGAGTTCGGTAAAAGCGTTCGAAAGTTCGAAATTTGCCGCGAAGAGTTCGTAGCGATCGACGATATCGGGATCGCCCGCCTTTCGCTTTGCGAGTGGTGAGATCAACACCGGATAATCGTATACAAACGTTGGATTTACGAGCTTGGGTTCGATCACGCGTTCGAAGATTTTATCGAGCGCTTGACCGTGCGTTTGCGACGGCGGCAGGCCCATGTCGCGTAGGACACCTTGCGCGCCCGCGGGGTCGAGCAACGTCGCGCGATCGAGGCCGCCCCATTCCTTCATCGCATCGAAATACGCGACGCGCCGAAACGGACGCGCGAATGAGATCTCACGATCGCCGAACGTGATCGTTTCCGTGCCGTGAACGCGCGCGACGAGATGCGCGTAGAGTTCTTCGTTAAATTCCATCATTTCGTGGACCGACCAGTACGCCGCGTAGAGTTCGAGCATCGTGAACTCGGGGTTGTGCGTGGTATCGATACCTTCGTTGCGGAAGATCCGACCGATTTCATACACACGCTCGAGCCCGCCAACGACGAGCCGCTTTAAGTTGAGTTCCGTAGCGATCCGCAAGTCGAGATTGAGATCGAGGGCGTTGTGATGCGTGCGGAATGGGCGCGCGGCGGCTCCCCCCGCGACGTGCAACATCGTCGGCGTCTCGCATTCGATGAAGCCGCGGTCGTCGCAGAAGCGACGCATCTCGGAAACGATTTTCGATCGTGTAATAAAGATCGAGCGGACGTGCTCGTTCATGATGAGATCGACGTACCGCTGACGGTAGCGTTTCTCGACATCTTGCAGACCGTGATGCTTGTCCGGCAACGGCACGAGTGCTTTCGAGAGCACGGCGAATGCGTTGACGCGTAGCGTCAGTTCGCCCGATTTCGTGCGGAAGATCGTCCCGCTCGCGCCGATGATATCGCCGAGATCGACCTGATCGAATTGCGCGAATGCTTCCTCGCCGACGACGTCGGCCCGCACGTAGAGTTGGAGCTTGCCGCTGCGATCCCAGAGGTCGGCGAAAAAAACTTTTTTGCCCTGTTTGCGCAGCGCGAGGAGGCGGCCCGCGAGTGCGTGGTGCGCGGCCGGCGTCTCGGCGTCGGGCACGAGATTTGCGTACAATAATGCGATCTCGTTCGCATGCGCATCGACATCGTAGCGCGTCTGCGCGAACGGGTCGGAGCCGAGATCGCGCAACGCCGCGAGGTTCGTGCGCCGTTGAGCCTTGAGCGCACGCTCCGCGTTGCCTTCATCTTCCGAGGGTTCCATGAGCGCCTCGCGTTCGCGCGAGGGTTGCTACGACGCCTTTTTCGCTGCGGCTTTCTTTTTCGTCGAACCGATCGATTCGATTTTATACGACGCGACGCCACGCGGCGTGGTAACGGCGACCGTCTCGCCCTTCTTCTTGCCCATCAGCGCGAGGCCGAGCGGCGACTCGTTGGAGAGCCGCGCGTTCGTCGGATCGGCTTCGGTCGAACCGACGATCGTGAACTCGTGCGAGGTGCCGGTCTTGAGGTCTTTCACCTTGACCGATGCGCCGAGGTGCACTTCGCTTTGATCGTAATCCGATGCGTCGATGATGCGCGCGTTGCGGATCGTCGCTTCGACTTTGAGGATGCGACCTTCGACAAACGCCTGCTCTTGCTTGGCATCTTCGTACTCCGCATTTTCGGAGATATCGCCGAACTCTTTGGCTTGCCGGATGCGCTCGTTGACGTCGCGACGATGGACGGTCTTGAGGTCGTCGAGCTCTTCCTCGAGCTTCGTCAGCCCCTCGGCGGTGAGCACCAGCTCTTTGTCGTTCACGAATATCTCCTGGGACGGTGTCCCGCGGATCGGCAAGCTCGTACGAAAATGACGCGGGATACCCGCGCCGAGGCGAGAGGTTCGTGGCCCGCGACCACCTCGCCCTGCTTCCCGCCGTTAGGTGCCGCTGCGGCCTGAGAACCAACCGCTGGGTTCTACCGCGAGATTGACGTTAATCTGCTTGACCTCGGTGTAGGCGTCGTAGCCGTACGTGCCGAGTTCGCGGCCGATTCCCGACTGCTTGTAGCCGCCCCACGGCGCCTCGTTATACGTGGGATGATAGGCGTTAATCCAGGTAATTCCAGCGCGAAGTTTGCGCACGACGCGATGCGCGCGTGCGCCATCGGTCGTGAAGACGGCGCCCGCGAGACCGTACACGGAGTCGTTAGCCATCGCGATGGCATCCGCTTCGTCGTCGAAGTGCTGGACGACGAGGACGGGGCCGAAGATTTCTTCACGCACGATCCGCATCGCGGGTGTCACGTTCGTGAAGATCGTCGGTGCGATGTAGAATCCGCCTTCGGGTGCGCGATCGTTCGCGAGTCGCGTGCCACCGCACGCGAGCGTCGCTCCCTCGGCTTTGCCGATCGCGATGTAGGCTTCGACACGGTCTCGTTGCTGCCGACTCACGAGCGGGCCCATTTCGACGCCCTCACCGAAGCCATCCCCGACGACGATTTCGTTCGCACGGCGAATCAGTTCGGTCGTGAACTTTTCGGCAATTGACGCTTGCACGAGCAAACGCGAGCCAGCCGAACAGACTTGGCCCGCGTTTGCAAAGATTCCGAAGAGCGCGTAATCGATCGCCGTCGCGAAATCCGCATCGGCAAAAACGATGTTGGGTGATTTACCGCCGAGTTCGAGCGATATCTTTTTCACGTTGCACGCAGCCGCACGCATAATCGTCTGTCCCGTCGGTACGCTTCCCGTGAAGGCGATTTTATCGACGTCCATACTCTCGGCGAGTGCCGCACCAACGACGGGTCCCGCGCCCGGTAAGACCGATAATACGCCGGTTGGAAGCCCGAGTTCGTGCGCGATCTTCGCGAGCCAGAGCGCCGAGAGCGGCGTGTACTCCGAGGGTTTGAGGATGCAGACGTTCCCCGCTGCGAGCGCCGGCGCGAGCTTCCACACCGACATGAGGAGCGGGTAATTCCACGGCACGATTTGGCCGCACACGCCGATTGGTTCGCGCACGGTAAAGGTCTGCGACGGAGCGGGCACGTCGAAGCTCTGACCGTGCGGCTTCGTTGCGAGCCCCGCATAATAACGAAAACAATTCGCCGCATCGGCGACGTCGTATGCGGCTTCACGTAGCGGCTTCCCGCAGCCGAGCGTTTCGAGGCGCGCCAAATCATCGGCGTGTGCGTCGACGGCATCGGCGAGCGCGTTCAAGAATTTTGCGCGATCGAGCGCGGGCGTCTGTGGCCAGGGGCCGTCGTCGAACGCGGCGCGCGCGAGGGCGATCGCCCGCGACGCATCGAGTGCGGTCGCTTCGGCAACGTGCGCGATCGTTTCGCCCGTCGCCGGATCGACGCACGCCCGCGTACCGCCGTCGCTCGCCGCGACGAACCGGCCGCCCAGAAAGAGCAGCGCGGTCCCTGCGGGATCGGTCTCAAGGTGACGCAACACGGCCGTGCGTTCCGTCGTGTGCGGTTTCGTATCGAGCATCGATCTTCTCCGAACTTTGGTTGTGGTGTTACGCCGTGCGCGAGAGCGGTTCGCGCGCCATCGCTTCCAGGGCCTCCGCGAGCACCGCGAAAACGATGTCGGCTTGAGCGGCCTCGATCGTGAGCGGTGGTTCGATTCGCACCGTACGCGCGTTGACGAGCGTACCCGCAACGAGAATCCCGCGATCGAAAAGATACTTCGAGACAGCGAATCCCGCCGCATCGCTCGCGAACTCGAGCGCGATGAGCAGGCCACGACCGCGAACGTCGGTGACGATCGCTTCGTGACCGCGAACGGCACGGCGCAAGCCCGCAAGCATGTACTCACCCATCATCGCCGCGCGCTCCGGCAGACGCTCTTCGATGAGCACGGCGATCGTCGCGAGCGCCGCGGCGCAGGCCAGTGGATTGCCGCCAAAGGTGGTCGTGTGCAGGAACGGATTGTCGAAAAGTTTTGAAAACACGGCTTCCGTCGCAACGGTCGCGCCGATCGGCATCACGCCACCACCGAGGGCTTTCGCCAAACAGATGATGTCGGGTGCGACGTTCCAGGCCTCGCACGCGAACATCGTGCCCGTGCGACCCATGCCGGTTTGCACTTCATCGAAAATCAGGAGCGCGCCGAATTCGTCGCAGATCTTGCGCACGAAGGGCAGATACTCATCGCTCGGCAGATTGACGCCGCCTTCGCCTTGGATCGGCTCGAGCAAGACCGCGCCGACATCTTCACCCGTCATGCGACAGGCGTTGAAAATATCGACCAATGCGAGTGTATCGTTGAACGGCACGTGCTTAAACCCGGGAAGCATCGCGCCAAACGGAATCCGGAACGTCGATTTTCCACTCGCGGAAAGTGAGCCGTAACTCTTCCCATGAAAGCCACGCGTCGCAACGACGATCGTCGGCTTCTTCGGATCGTACGCGCGCGCGAGCTTGAGCGCGGCTTCGACCGATTCCGTTCCCGAATTACTGAAGAACGAATATTTCAAATCGCCCGGCGTGAGCATCGCGAGCGCTTTCGCGAGCATGGCACGCAACGGGTCGAGCAGATCCTGGCTGTGCAACGCTTGGCGTTCGAGTTGCGCGCGCACGGCGGCCATCACTTTGGGATGGCGGTGCCCGACATTGAAGATACCGAATCCACCGAGACAATCGATGTATTCACGGCCGTTTACATCGGTAAACGTATTCCCCGTATCGGACCACTCGACGGCGGCATCGAGCGTGCCTTGTGCCCCCGCTTTGCGGTACGCAAGAAAGCCCGGGTTGACGTAATCGCGAAACCCGTCGACAGTTTCGCGGACGATCCAATCCGCTTGCGCGCGATCGATCGTCTCGGTATGGATGAGATCTAGGACGCTTTGCGTATAGGCGCGGACGTCGTCGAGTCGGTTGGGTGCAAGAATTTTGGACCTCGTTATTGGCGTGTTGGTAAAGGAGCGAAGTTATTCGAGAAAATTGCTAGCTTGCGAGTACGGTCGCGCACGCGCGATCGAGTGCATCGAGGCCGCGTTCGAGTTCGGCATCGCTCGCGAGAAGTGGCACGAGGACACGGAGCGCGCTCGCCTTGGGACCCGCCGTCAATGTGACGACACCTTCGTCGAGAGCTGCGGCGGAGATGCGCTGTGCGAGACTCTTTGCGGTCGCATCGGGTCGATCGGCGAATTCGATGGCGAGCATCGCGCCGAGCCCGCGTACATCGACGACGTCGCGCGGATAAGCAGCCGCGAGTCGATCGAGCCGCGCGCGCACGATTCCGCCGAGCGCGTTTGCGGCCGCAAGGACCCCGTCGTGCTCGAAGGCATCGAGCGTTGCGAGGGCGGCGGCGCATGCGAGCGGATTGCCCGCATAGGTGCCGCCGAGGCCGCCCGGCTCGACCGCATCGACGATCTCGGCCTTGCCGACGACGCCGGAGAGGGGCAAGCCTCCCGCAACACTTTTAGCGAACGTGATGAGATCGGGCACGACACCCGCTTGTTCGATCGCAAAGAGCGTTCCCGTGCGGCCGAAGCCCGTCTGAATTTCATCCGCGATAAGCACGATGCCGTGCTCGTCAGCAAGCGCGCGTAACGCGCGTAAGAACGCGAATGGCGCAGGCACGAACCCGCCTTCACCGAGCACGGGCTCGATGATGAACGCGGCAATCTTCTCTGGTGCGACTTGCGATTCGAAGAGCGCCTCGAGCCCACGGAGCGCGGACTCCGTATCGTGCCCGCGACGAGGATTGGGATATGGCGCCTGATAGATTTCCGGCGCGAAGGGCCCGAAATTCTGACGATACGGGGCGACTTTGCCCGTCATTGTGAGCGCGAGTAGCGTGCGACCGTGATAGCCGAGCGAAAATGAGACGATTGCGGAACGGCCGGTCGCCGAACGTGCGATCTTTACCGCGTTTTCCGTCGCCTCGGCGCCACTTGAGAGCAGGAGCGTCTTTTTTGGGCCGTCGCCGGGCGCGAGAGCGTTGAGCCGCTCGGCGAGGGCGATGTACCCCTCGTACATCCCAACTTGAAAGCACGTGTGGGTGAAGGCTTCGAGTTGCGCGCGGATCGCGGCGAGAATGCGCGGATTGCCGTGCCCGAGGTTCATCACCCCGATGCCGCCGGCGAAGTCGACGAGTTCGCGACCGTCGACATCCCAGATCGTCGCGCCCGACGCGCGTGACACGAAGAGCGGGTGTGCGTTCGAAACGCCGCGCGCGACCGCGTGATTTCGGCGATCGAGCAGGTCGGCTGCGCGAGTTCGGGTCGCTTCCACGAATCGATGCTCCAGGTCGCGGACGTGAGGTATCCCCTAGTATAACGTGCCGATCGATTCGCCGCTACGTTCCATCGGCACGGTTTCCGGCGGAGAATTCGGCTTGCGAGTCCAAAGCGACTGGGCACGATGCGCGTCAGCGAGCTGCTCTCTCTTCCCGCCTTTACCGGAACGTCGATCGTGGCCGGTCGCGAGGGCCTCGACCGTGAGGTCCGTTGGGCACATGTGATCGATATGCCCGGGCCTGCGCCGTGGATCGGAGACGGGCAGCTCCTCCTCACGACGGGATACGCGTGGCCGACCGATGCGCGCGGTGAACGCGCGCAGATCGAGGCCCTCGCCGAACGACACCTCGCGGGCATCGGCCTCGCCGTACCGGGCTACGTCCAGCATTTTTCCGACGCCGCGCGCGCGCTCGCCGACGGCCTCGCCTTACCGCTGCTCGAAATTCCTTGGGACGTCCCCTTCGCGCGTATCACCGAAGAATTGCATCGCGCGCTCCTGGCGTCGCAGCAACAGTCGATCGCACGCTCCGAAGAGATCCATCGGGCGCTTACGCGCGCCGCAAGCGAAGGCACCACGCTTCACGATCTCGCGCGTCGGCTCGGCGAACTCATCGAGCGTTCCGTTTCGATCGAGGACGCCGCCGGAAAATTGCTCGGACACCATACTTTTGGCGCGGACGACGATACGCCATCGATCGTTCACGAACTCGAACGTCGCGGGCATCTGGAGCACATTCGCATGAGCTCGACTCCCGTACGCGTGCTCGCCGTTCCCGAACTCGAAATTGCCGCACGCGTGGTCGCGCCGATTCGCGTCGGTGGTGCGTTCGCCGGATTCGTCTGGATCATCGAGGGCGAGACCGCGCTCTCCGATCTCGATCACCGTGCAGCCGAACATGCGGCGCTCGTCGCGGCGCTCCAGATCGCCCACCAGCGCGAACTCGCACGACTGGAATCGCGACTTGGCTACGCATCGTTTCTCTCTCTTTTAGAAGCCCCCGATACCACACCGCAGACGCTCGAACGCGCGCGGCTCTTGGGCTTCGACCCCGACGTGACCTATCGCGCGGGGATCGCGGTACTCGACGAACCACTTCCACTCGGTCGCGACGGCGTGTTGCGCCGCGACGGCCTGCTCGAAACCTTGCGACGACACCTCGCCGCGCACGGCGTCGAGACGCCGATGCTCGGCGCGTCGATCGACCGCGTGCCCTTTCTCGTTCCCGATGGGATCGCGCTCGACGCCATCGCCGATGCCGTGACCGATGCCGGCGTGCGGTTCGTTTTCGGCCGCTCCGCAACGGGCACGGCGGGCGTTCGCGCGAGCTACCGCGAGGCGCGCGAGCTCCTCGGTTACGACGGACTCGGCCGCGTGTCACGCTTCGAAGATGCGCTCGTCCCGCGCGTCCTTTTGGGAGATGCACGTGCGCGCGCGGCGTTCGTTCGCGAACTCTTTGGCGCACTCGCGGGCCGCAAGGGCGAAGCGGCACTTCGCGATGCGATGATTCGCTACGCTGATGAAGGATTCGCATTTCGACGCACGGCGACGGCGCTCGGGATCCATCCCAATACACTGCGCTATCGACTCGAACGCGCAGCGACGTTGACCGGTCTCGCCTTCGATGACCCCGACGTTCGCTTTCGATTACAACTCGCCGCGCGTCTCATGCGACTCTCGGCAAATCGAACGGACCACGCACCCAAAGCCGAACGCGAAAGTTAGACGACGCGCACATGGCCGTGGCTTGTACGGCGCGGTACACTAACCCAAATCTCCTTGGAGGCCTCCGTTGATCGAACGATTCCGTTGCCTGATCCTCATTGGTGTTTTCATCGCCACATCGGTCCTGCCCGCAATCGCGGGAACGACGGGCGGCTTGCGCGGGCGCGTGCTCGACGCGGCCACGAATGCCGGTGTCGCGGGGGCGGTCGTCACCGTCACGTCGCCGTCGCAATCGGCATCGACGGAAACCGATGCGGGCGGCGGGTTCTCGTTTCTCTCACTCTCACCCGATACGTACACGGTCTCGGTGCAGCGCCCGGGATACGACGGGGCTTCGGCCGGTGGCGTGAGCGTCTTTGCCGATCAAGTGCAAACGGTTGGGACCTTTAGTTTCGCCAAGACGATCAAGACGATCGGCTCGGTGCGGGCGCGTACATCGAGCAATCTCGTTCGGCCCGGCACGACGAGTGACGTCTACTCAGTCAATGCGGCGGGAGCCGCCGCAGCTGCGGCCGTCGGCGGTCCGGGTGGCCTCAACCAGGCCTATAGTGCGATCGCGACGACACCCGGCGCGAACGTCCCACAGGGACAGCAGGGGTGGAATCAGCTCGTCTATATTCGCGGTGGCGACTATAGCGATGTCTCGAACGAACTCGACGGGATCCCCGTCCAGCGCGCATCGGATTTTGCGCCGATCACGACGCTCTCGAGTCTCGGTCAACAAGAGGTACAGACCTATACCGGTGGCACGCCGCCATCGGCTGAGGCCTCAGGGCTCTCGGGCTTTATCAACCAAGTGATCAAGACCGGCACCAATCCCGGCTACGAGGCCGTGAGCCTCGGCGTCGGCGGGCCCGCCTTCTATCACAAGCTCAGCGTGGAAGCCAGCGGCGCCACCGAGAACCGCAACTTCTCGTATTACATCGGCTTCGGCGGCGAGAATCAGGATTATCGTTACAGCGACCAGTTCAACGGCGCGAATCAGTCGCTTTTTTTCTATCCGTTGCAGATCGCGACGGGTAAGAATGGCAAGATCTACGACGGAAGCGGGCCGGCGTTTTTTTCACCCGGGCCGAGTTACGCGATCGCGCATACGACCGAACGCGATACGCTCGGCAACTTTCACGTAAAGATCCCGCACAAGGGCGGCGTGCTCAAAGACGACATCCAGCTCCTCTACGTCACGAGCGATATCAAAAGCGACTTCTTTAGTTCGCCCCGTGACCTCGGCGGAAACGCGCTCATCGCGCAAGCTTACGGCGCGCCGCCGACCTACACCGATTCCTATCTCTACGGCGGCGCGCTCTTCGCCGCACCCGACGCAAACCAGGTGCGTGTCGGCTTCTCACCATCGAGCCCGCAACATACCGCTTTCGCCGGCCCCATCAGCCCCGTCGGCCGCGATGCCGACGATCACAACGCCTCGATCTATAAACTGCAGTACCAAAAGAATTTTAGCCCGAGCTCGTATCTGCGACTCTTCGGCTATGGCGAATATACCGACTGGTTCATTAACGGACCGACGAGCGCGTTCACGACGTTTGGCGGCGAGTTGCAGAACTACGAGGTGCACGGCAATACGTTCGGTGCCACGGCCGTCTATGCAAACCAACTGAGCGACAAGCATCTGCTCACGCTGACGGGTTCGTATCAGACGCAGAAGCTCGAGACGTACAACGGCAACAGCTACAAGGGTGCGATCACCACGAACCTCGTCGATGCGAAAGGCAACTGCTACAGCCCCGCAAGCGGAAATTACGCGAGCTGTTACACTGCGATCTACAACCCCGACGGTTCGGTCAATCCGTCGGGTGGCCTCAATAGCTACGGCGCGGCCGGCCTCACGGCGCCTGGTTTCCCGGGGAGTTCGCTCGATCTCGTTGCTCCCACGGGCTCGGTCGCCGCGCAAAACGGTGCGAAAAATCTCGTCACCAACGATGGCCGCTCGGTGCAGATCGACGAGATCACGCCGTTCTTCTCCGCCGCCTCGCTCTCCGATCAATTTCATCCGAACGATCGCGTGACGGTCAACGCGGGCTTGCGCGTCGAGAACTTTACCTATCGTCTCGACGACACCGTCGGTGGCTACGCGGCGCGGCCGTTTTGGTTCGGTGCGTACAATCGCGAATATGCCTTCGGGAGCACGGCGACGTCGGTCGCGCAATGCACCGGCACGGATGCCGGCGGCAACGCGATCTCCGGCGTCGATCCGCTCACGGGCGCCTCGCTCTGCGCGGCGGGGAGCAACGCCAATCTCGCCAACGTCAGCCCGCGCACGGTAAGCTTTACCGCGTATCAGCCACGCCTCTCGTTCACCTACACGCTCTCGCCGGATGCGGTGTTGCGTGGGTCGTACGGTCGCTACGCAGCACCCGCGCCAACGTCGTACCAGCAGTACAACGTCAAACAGCAAGATTCGCCGACATTCATCGGCCAGTTCTTACCGTACGGCTTCAACACGCCGTTCCACCAGTCGCGGCCCTCGTATTCCAATAACTACGATTTTTCGCTCGAACAACATCTTCACGGC
>JAYTXC010000068.1:0-18168 GCA_043743145.1 Rhodospirillales bacterium | reverse complement strand
TCAGGAGAACATTCGTATAGGGTTCCGGGGTCGCGGTTCCAACGCGCTGGCGAATCAGGCGCCCGGTCATCCGGAGATGAACGACGAGCTGCCGATGCGATTCCAATGTGAGAACCACGAATTTGCCGCGCCTGGCAACCGCTGCGATGCGGTCCCCCATAAGAAGCGCCACAAAGCTCCGTGCTTCGGGCGAAACGACGGTCGGGCGGAACACCTCAACCGTGTCGATCGTTTTTCCGACCACCGCGTTTGCAAGACCGCGAGCGATCGTTTCGACTTCGGGGAGTTCAGGCACGTCTACGTGTCTCAACGCAGCCGACGCGTCAAAAGTTGCATTGCCGCGGCGGCGAAGCGTATCGAGATGCTGATCTGGGGAGTTTTCGTTGCTGCGCTCGTCGCGCCGCCGCCGCTCGTCGTCGATGCGCAAGCGGGGCGCATGTTCGCGATCGCGACCGCTGCAGGCAAGGCGAGCGCCCGCGCGCGAGATGTCGCCCTCACCGTGATCGTCGCACCCGGCGACGAAGCGCGAAGCGTGCCGCTCCTGATGCCCTACGACGCCCAAACGCGCTGGGCGCGGATCGCACCGCGCGCGCGCGTCGATTCCGGCATCGCGACCGGCCCCGCGATCCTCGATCCACGCGACGTGCAATTCCAACTCGTCGTCGCACGGCCCGAACCCGTGCGTTTCGCCGCCTTCGTCGACCATCTCGAATCGCGGCTCGTGCGCGCGGGAGTGACGGCGCGGCTCTGGTCGATCGTTGATGGCGTCGGCGACTGTGCCGCACTCGATAGCGCCGCAATCGAAGCAGCGCGCGCGGCTGCCGAACGCAACGCCCGAGCGCTCGCGGCCGCGGCGCATCGACGCGTCGCCAGTACCCTCGCGAGCGCGGATGCGACGGCGAATCGTGCGCTCGATGACGGCGCACGGCGCTGCGATCTCGGTCGCAGCCGCGTGCCCACACGACGAGCCGATATCTCTGCCCTCACCGATACCGCCGCCGTAGCGACGAGCGTCTCGCGCGTCGCTACGGCGTTTGTGACGCGCGCCGACACGACGAACGCGACCGCGCGCGCGACGTCGTCGTCCGTTGACGCGAGCGACATCGCGCCACGTGTGCTCGCCATCGAATCTGCCGTGCGTCTGCGCGTCGATGAAGCGCGACTCGGCGCCACGATCACCGCGATCGGCACGAGCGCGCGCGCCCGTCGGCCAATCGCGATTCGCTATTCCTGGGCGAGCGAACGCGGCCACGTCGATGCCGCGCGAACGCTCGATGCCCTTTCGGCCGCCGTGCGTCGACTCACGGCACTCGGGATCGCATCCACCGATATTCGCGCGCGCGTTCGCAGTGGGCCGACCTATCCCGTGGATCTCCTCGTCGATGTTGCGCCGTCGCAACACCTCGCTACGGCGACCGTCGTGCACGCGATTGCCGGCGAGTCGCCAACGATTGCGGCTGCCATCGGTGAAACGTTCCTCCGCGATGATTGCGACGCGATCGATCCGGACGACGCCCGCGACGCGCTCGCATCGGCACGCGAACGCGCGACCGATGCGGCGCACGATCTCGGCACGACGATCGGCGCGACGCTCGCAATCCACGCACTCGCGATGCGTGCGACGCCATGCGCTTCGTTCGGCGACCAGGCGCGCGGCGTCGTGCGCGGCACGCTCGTTGCGGGCCCCGAACGCAAACCCGCGATCGCAAGCTATACGGCCATCGCCGTAACGTTCGCGCTCGATCGCGCGATCGTCGTCGCGGAAAAGTCCCCGCTAAGGCGCGCGCCAGCGCCACGCGCGCCCGGTCGCTATTTCCACTCACCTGCGGCGCGCGAGCTCCCGCCCGTCGACGTGGTCACGCGTGGCGCCGCAATCGTCGTCGACGGTGTCGGAACGGCGCGCGTACCCGCGAGCCGGACGAGCTTCGATCTCGTCATCGCGCCCGACGGCGCGCATCGCTTCGCACCCATCGATGCGCGCCGCGCCTACGCACTCGTCGCGCCGCTGGAACGCGCGGGCGCGCTCGCCCCGACGCGCATCGTGCTCCGCCCCTTACGTGCTCGATCCGGTAGCGAACTCGCGTTGCATCTCGACCTTCCCGGGACGGCGGCCGTGCGCGAAAGCGCAAACATCGCTGCAATTCTGCGCGACGCGCACGTGATCGGCGCCGCGCGCTTGCAACTCGCCGTGACAGGCGCTCCGCACGCCGGTGAAGCTGCAGCAAGCCGTGCCGCAATCGACGCCGCGCTCCGCGCCGCACGCGACGAGGCGCGCGTGCGGAAGACGAGGCTCGGCCCGCTGGTCGCAATCCTCGAGGCGACGCCATTCATCGATCGCGTCGCGAGCCTGCCGCGTGTCGGCGTGACGACGCGCGTGCGACTCGTCTTCGCGGAAGCGCGTTAGCGGTCGGTTTGCAGCGGCGGAAGCGCGAGGTGTGAGCCGACGACGATGCCGTCGGCGGCCGCTTCGTTTGCGCGCAATTCGATGACATAGAGGCCGCGGCCGCGTCGACGCGCGAGTGTCGCACTCGGTGCGGTTCGCGTCGATGCGGGGACGTCTGCGGCAACCGTCGTCACGGTGCCATCCGAACGAACCCAGATCATATCGAGCGGCACGAGCGTATTCTTCATCCAGAATTCCCAATCGCTCTCGCGGGAAAAGACGAAGATCATGCCGTGTTGCGGCCGCAAACGCAACACGCACATCAGCCCGTATTCGCGTGAGACGACGTCGTCGGCAACCGCGAGCCGAAGCGTGGCCCTCGGTGCCGTTCCATCGACGAGCACCAAGGGTTCGTGTGGCGGATCGAGCGGGCCGTCGAGAATCTCAGGTGGCAAGTGCACGCTCGCGCACGCGGGCACGATCGACTGCGCATGATGCGGATTCGCATCGGCTGGCATGGTGGAACTCGCACCGAGTGCGAACCACGCGACCGCACACACGAGCAGGCGGAGCTTATGCATCGCTACCGGGCTTGTCGGGAATGTCGAACGACTCCACATCGAACCACGTACGTCCGCTCTTGAGCGTCACTTCGAGCGGCACCGCGAGCGCGATTGCGTGTTCCATCTCCGTCTTCACGAGCGTCGCGACATCGTGCAGTTGCGATGCGGCGACTTCGAAAATGAGCTCGTCGTGAATTTGTAAGAGCATCGCCGCGTCCGCTTCGCGCGCCGCGAGCGCGCGTTCGATCCGTACCATCGCGAGCTTCATAAGATCGGCTGCTCCGCCTTGCATCGGTGCGTTCGTCGCCTCGCGTTCGGCCGCGCCGCGCAGCCCATAATTCTTCGACCGGAGATCGGGCATGTACCGCCTACGGCCGAGCAACGTTTGGACGTAGCCGTGCTCGCGCCCGAATTCGAGATTGCTTTCGATCCACGCACGAACGCTCGGGAACCGCGCGAAATAGGCTTCCGTCATCGTGCGCGCGTCGCTGCGCTCGATACCCAGCCGTTGCGCGAGGCCGAACTCCGACATCCCGTACAGCAAGCCGAAGTTCACGCTTTTGGCGATGCGGCGTTGGTTCGCGGTGACGCTTGCATCCGGGGCGACGCCGAAGACGCCGCGCGCGGTAACGTCGTGAATATCGTCACCGCGTGCGAAAGCCGCGCGCATCGCGTCATCGCCCGAAAGATGTGCCATGATGCGCAGTTCGATCTGCGAGTAATCCGCCGCGAGTAAGACACGCGCATCGGTCGGCGCGATGAAGGCGCGGCGGATGCGACGCCCGAGTTCGTTGCGCACGGGCACGTTCTGCAAATTCGGATTGGTCGACGACAGGCGTCCCGTAGCGGTCGTCGTTTGATTGAACGATGTGCGCAAGCGTCCGTCGGCGCCAACGAGACTTGGGATCACGTCGATATACGTGTTCTTGAGCTTCGTCATTTCGCGATACTCGAGCACCTGTGCGACGATGGGATGGTCGTGCGCGAGCGGCTGCAACACCTCGATGCCCGTCGCATAGCCCGTCTTCGTTCGGCCACCGTTCGGAAGCGCGAGCTTCTCGAAGAGCACGTTGCCGAGTTGCTGCGGCGAACCGATGTTGAACGATTCACCGGCGGCCGCGTGGATCTCACGTTGCAAACGCTCGACTGCCGCATCGACTTCACCCGAGAGTTCGTCGAGGGCACGTGCGTCCACGGCGATGCCACGCGCTTCGAGTTGCGCGAGCACGTGCGCGAGCGGAAGTTCGACATCGCGATAGAGCGCGAGTTGTTCGCGATGCGCGAGATGATCGCGTAAGACGGGTGAGAGTCGTAGCGCTGCATCGGCAAACGCCGCGGCATCGAGCGGCAAGCGTTTGCCGAGATACTCGCGGACCGCATCGTCGAGGTTCGTGTAACTCCGGGCGGGATTGAGGAGGTGCGCCGCGATCATCGTGTCGTCGCCCAGCGCCGCTTCGGGGGCGTGCGCGAACCCGCGAGCGCGTGCGAACGTTTGCAACGATTTCCAATCGTGTACGACGAGCGGCACGCCGCCATCGAGGAGGGCCGCGAACGCATCCGCGACACCGGGCCGATCGAGTGCCGCCGCGCGGAACGTCACACCGCTCTCGATCGCGCCCGCAACGCCGATCTCGTCGCCGTGCATCGCGATGCCCGCGTATTCACCACGCGCGATATCGTGAAGCAGCGAGGCGAGCAATTCGAATTCCGGGGGATCGGTCGACGGAACGAACGTCCGATACGTGCCGCGCACGACCTCGGTCTCATCGAGCGCGAGCAACGCGTCGTTCGTCGGCACCGGCAATTTTGCGAGGAGCGATTTGAATTCGAGGTCGCGGTAGAGTGTGTAGAGTTTGTCGCTCGCCGGCACGGCGTAGCGCGCGTCGTCCCACGGAATCGTCACCGGCAGATCGCGCACGATCATCGACACGTCGCGACAGGCGCGTGCCACCGCGCCATGTTCGCGGACGAGCGCTTCGAGTTTGGGCGAACCCGCACGCGTGGGATCGGCCAGGAGCGCATCGAGCGATCCCGCAGCTTTGATGAGTTTGATTGCCGTCTTTTCGCCGACACCCGGAATGCCAGGAAGATTATCCGAGGGATCGCCTTTGAGGCCACGATAATCGGGGAGTTGGCGCGGCGCGAGATCGAACCGCGCCACGACGGCATCCGTGTTGTAGCGCATCACGCCGCCCATGCGCGTGCGCACGAGAACGGTCGTTCGCTCATCGACGATCTGCAAGAGATCGTTGTCACCCGTGATCACGACGGTCTCGCTCCCCTCACGTTCGCTCTGCGCGGCGAGCGTCGCGATGATATCGTCGGCTTCTTGACCCTCGAGTTCGAGAATCGGAATTTCGTACACCCCTAAAATACGTCGGACGAGGGCGAATTGCGAGCGTAAGTCGTCGGGCATCGTCTCGCGCTGCGCCTTGTACGCTTCGAACATCGCGACACGTGCTGCGGGAAGGCCGCGATCGAAGCAGGCGACGACGTGTGTCGGTGCCTCGTCGGCGATGAGCTTTTGGAGCGTCGTCGTGAAGACGTAGGCGGCTTCGATGCGCGTACCGTCGGCCGTCGTGAGCGGCCGATCTTTCATCGCGAAAAATGCCGCGTACACGAGACCGTACGTATCGAGCAACATCAATTTGTGCGGTTGCGTTTGCGGTACCGTCGTCATAGAACGGTGAAGCTCGCGGAGGCCGCCCCGACGTCGCCGTCGTCTGCGATGCGCATGATCGAGATCACGTAATGCCCGCGTTCGCGCGGCGCTGCAACCTCGAGTGCGGAATCACGGTCGCGCGAGACGCGCCAGAGCTGCGTGCGGGGTGCGGCGACACCGACCGAGGGGGTATCGGTATCGAATTTCCGTGGCCGTTCGGCGGCAAAAATGTCGCTCGCTTTGGATCGTGCGGGCGCGACGTACGCATGCCACTGCGGGTCATCGGATGCGGGCGTTTGCGCGCTCGTCGCGCCCGATCCCAAGAGGTCGGCTGCGTCGTCGAAAAGCGCGGGGCCGCTCTCGCGTCCATCGGCGATGCGCACGACGATCGTCGATGCAGATTTGGCATCGCCATCGCGGAGCGTCACGTGCAATATCTCACCCGCCGCGTACGTGCTCTTCTCGAGATGCAACTCCGTCAAGCGTGCGTGGCCCGGTCCATCGACGTGGACGTCGCTCGATCCCAGTGCGATCGCCCCGCCGCGCACGAACGCCGCCGTTACGCGCACGGCTCCCTGTGGATCGCCGAGATCGAACGTGACCTGCACGTTTCCGTTGACGACGCTCGCACGACGCGTTTCATACGTGCGTGCGCCTTCGAGCGTCACGAGCGCATCGCCATTCGCACCGGGTGCGTTCGCGCGCACCACGAGCGTCGCGTGCGGTCGATACCGTGGGCGATCGAGCGTGACCGTCACGCCATTTTGAACCGACGCCGTGCGACCGGAAAGGGCACTCGGCTCGACGACGACGGCCGCGGCATCGAGCGCTCTTCGGCCATCGACATCGGCTTGCGCCACAACGAGATTCGAACCCGAACTCGCCTGCTTAAAAATAACGCGCGCGCGTCCGCGTGCGTCGAGGACCACGTGTTGCGTTTGCAGCGATGCGCCGTGGGAAAGCCGGACATCGACCCCGATACCATTCGTCGGTGAGCCATCGCCCGGGTCGAAACCGCGGACCTCCACAGCGATCGGTTCGCCGACGTCAGCCGTTGCGGAATCCGGTTCGACGGCGAGTGCGATGCGGGTGTTCGCGATGACGATCCGCGAGGTCGCCGTCGCGCCCCGCGCCGATGCGCGCACGCCATAGGTCGAATCGAGGCCGTCGCTCGGCACCGCGATCATCAAACGCGCGTCGCCGTCGGCGCCCGTGCGCACCGTTTGTTCGGCAACGAGCGTGGTTCCCCAGCGCGCCGCGTCGTCGGGCGAGCCCGGTGGAACGACGTGTGGTGTACGCACGACGACCACATGTACGGCGACATCGGCCATTCCGACGTCACCGCGCCGCGCCGCGATCACGATCGGCACTTCGCGTTCGGCTTCGCACGGGCAAAGCGCTCGTAACGAGAGCGTAATATCCGTTGCCGCATCCACGTGCACGCTCGTGCCGCCGACACCGCCGGAAGCCGCCGCGAGCACCGCGTAATCGCCCGCTTCGATGCCCGCGGGAACCGCGAGTTCGCCCGAAAATGCGCCCGCCGCGTCGAGCCGCGTGACGTTTGACGTAAGCGTTCGCCCGCGCCCCGCGAGCGTGATGCGCGCATCGCCATTCGCGCGACCGAAAACCCCACGTTCGCGCTTGCGTGCGAACCCGACGAACCGAATGCGATCGCCCGCGCGGACGACAGCACGGTCGAGTCGTAGGCCAACGATGGCTTCCTGAATCGGCGCCTGCGGTAAGATCGAGACGAAGGCGCGCGCGCGCCCGGATTCGGCAAGGGCAAAAACGGGCCGGTTGCGGTCGCGCCAAATAACGAGGCCATCGCGATCGGTCCGCTTGGTCACGAGCGACGTACCCACCAAAAACGCGACCGGGATGTTCGCGAGCGCGCGCCCGCCGCGAAGATCGACGCACCACGCCACCAGCCCCTCGGGGCTCTCTTTTGTGAGGAGGCCGAGATGCGTGCGATTGATCCACACCTGTTGTACGGCATCGCCACGTCGCGCTTCGATGACGAAAAATCCCTCGCGCGTGCCGAGTGGAACCGCGACGTCATTCGTTTCGAATCGGTAGCCCGGCGGTGGCGCGAATTTCCAACGCGCGGCGGACGTGCGATGCGAAGTGTCGATCGGCCGCGGCGTTCGATGAGCGCCCGCGACGATGACGTCGGCCGGATCGACTTCGTAGGCCGCGAAATCGAGCGGCGCGCCCGAATACGTATCGAGACGAACGGTCGCGTTTCTCCACGGCACCGCCGCATCGCGCGCGTAGAGCGCAAAATACGCGTCCCACTGATGGCGATCCAGCAACGGACGCGCCGCCCGGACCGACGTCGTCGCGCAGACGACCGCGCAGAACACGACGATCGCGAAGCGACGCACGCGCTTAAAACGAAGCGTCGTAGAACAGCGTACCTTGCGTCGAGATCGGTACGCGGAATCCGACGGTATAGTCGTGCGATTCGCCGCGAGCGAGCGTGCCCGCGTAATTGCTGATGCCCACGAGCGCGCTCGCGCCCGACGTCACGCCCAGGAACCGACGCTTGTCGTTGTCTTCGACGACGAAGTGGTCGAGTTTCGGAAAGACGGGAAACCCGAGCGTGTTGGTCCATGTAAAACGGATCACGTAGTACTCGTCGTTTGATTGCGCGACCGCATCGCTCGTTCCATACGTGCGCAGTTCCAAAATCGTAATGTCTTGTCCGCCACGGACGAACGTATTCGCTATTTTGGAATCGGCGGCTTGCTGCGGTTCCTTACAGCCTGCGAGGATGGCCGACGCAACGATGGCGCCGAGAACTGCTAAGCGTTTCACGGTGGCGCGCTTTCGGCGGCTCACGCAGGCATCCCCCGCGCACGTGCGTAAGCGCGAAACTTGTGAATTTGGAACCGGGAAACCCAACGTCGCTCCATTGTCGCTCGTGCGGAAGCGAGAGCGACGCAGCGACCAAACGCTCCAATCGCGTCGGTAAGACGTACCAGGTCGTGATCGCCTGCGCGACGTGCGGCACATCGTTCGTCGTGCTCTCGAGGAATTAGGGTGCGGGCGTCGCCAATCGATGACCGACCCGTGGCGGGGGACCGTTTCGATCCCGTAACGCTTTTGCAGCGCACGTCGCACGCGGTCGCATTCGCACCGGGAACCTTACCGCCGATGGCGTTGCGCCGCATCGCCGAGGCCGGACGGCTGTCGCCATCACTGTATAATACGCAGCCCGTGCGTTTCGTCGTCGTTCGCGATCGCAGCGCCTACGACAAATTACGTTCGGGGTGCAACACTTCGCGCGATACGTTCGTGAAAGCGCGCAAACTTTTCGCCACGATGAACAAACGCCTCAACAATCCGAGCTTCGTTGCGGGTCTCGAACGCCAGATCAAGGGCGACGTGTTACCACTTCACGGATATGCGATCGTGCCGCTTCACGACGACCGATTGACGGAATCCGTCGAGGCGGCGTCGTGCGCGCTCATGGCGATGCAACTCGAAGCGACGGCGCTCGGCCTCGCGAGCGCGTTCTGTAGTTGGACGCGGGGGCTCTCGTTTCAAAAAGAGATGGTCGCGATGCTCGGCGTGCCCGAAGGTTTCAAGCCCTTCACGAGCCTCATCGTCGGCCTTCCGATGCACCCGCTCGTCACGAGCGAAAAACAACGACGGGCGTTCGACGATGCCGTCACGTGGGTTTAAAGCGAAGAAGCGAGACGGCGATTCGCCGTACGACGACGCCGTAGCGAAACAATCGGCGCGCGACTTCGACCCGATGAAATGGTGGTTGCAGAGCCGTGACGGCATCGACGATATCCAAGATCGCGATATCGCGCGCAGTTGCACCGGTAAAGATGGCTATCGCACGGAGGCCGAAGCCCGCGCGCACGCGGCGATGAACGGCATGTCGGGCGTGTTGCACACCTACCGTTGCACGTATTGCGACGATTGGCATCTCACGCGCCGCAAGACCTAAACGACGCGCGCTAGTACGTCAGTGCGGCGATCTTGCGAATCGTCCGCTCGTCGACCACGACCCGCACCATGAAATCTGCGACGTCCGCGCGCGAGATCGTGGTGCCTTTCTCCGGCACGAAGCGATCGTTTGCGCGGTAGAGTCCGGTACGCGGACCGTCGGTGAGTCGACCCGGACGCACGATCGTGTAGACGAGTGCGCTGCGCTCGAAGAGCTCTTCCATCCGGCGCATATCGGCGAGCACGTTGCGCAGAATGAATGGCATGACGACGCGACGTGCCAGGAAATTCATGTTCGGATCGTCTTCGGCACCTGCCGATGAGATCGCGAGCACGCGCGTGATCTCGTTGCGCGTCATCGCGGCGACGATGTTCGCCGCAGCTCCCGAGTAGAGCGACGTGGGCCCGGTACCGCTCGAGCCGAGCGCGGAGAAGACGACATCGCAGCCCGCAATCGTGGTTTCGACCGCGACGGGGTCGAGCGCGTCGCCCTCGATCACGCCGATCGCACCGAGATCTTTTGGCAACTTCGTCCGATCGCGCACGAGCGTTTTGACGTGATCGCCATTTTCACGCGCGATCGCGATGAGCCACCGACCAACGCCGCCCGAACCGCCGAGAATCGCTACACGCATGTGCGGGGGATTCGCGCTTTCGCGGCGCCGAAGCCTCGCAACGCTATGCGATTTGTGAGTTTCCATCAGGCCGGCGCCGTGCGTTCGGGCATCATCGACGGCGCGACGATTCGGGCTTTCGAGCGTGAGATCGCTTCGATTCGCGAGTATCTCGCGATCGCTCCGCACGATCGCGCCGCGCTTGCGACGCGTGCGCCGATCGCGCTCGATTCGGTGAAACTCGCAGCTCCGGCGCGACCGCATAAAAACATCTTTTGCGTCGGGCGCAATTATCTGGGTCACGCCGAAGAAGTCGCTCGCGCGCGCAACATTCCGCTCAATCTTCCCGCAGTGCCGACGTTTTTCACGAAGGCTCCGACCGCGATTGCCGATCCCGATGCGACGCTCCATCTCACCGCCGCCATCTCACCGCAATACGATTGGGAAGCCGAACTCGCCGTCGTGATCGGCACGCGTTGCCGCGACGTTGCCGAAGCCGATGCCCTCGATATGGTTTATGGCTACACGTGTCTCAACGACGTGACCGCACGCGACGTACAAAAAGATCACGGCCAATGGTTCAAAGGAAAGAGCCTCGACGATTCGTGCCCGATCGGGCCATGGATCGTGAGCGCCGATGAGATCGGTGATCCGCAGACGCTCGCGATCTCGATGCACGTCGACGGCGAGATGAAGCAATCGTCAACCACCGCCGAGATGATCTTCGACGTGCGCCGCATCATCGCGGCACTCTCGCGCGGGATGACACTCGAACCCGGCGACGTCATCGCGACGGGGACGCCCGACGGCGTCGGCATGGCGCGAACGCCACCCGAATTCTTACGCGACGGTTCGGTAATGGCGGTCGAAATCGCGAAGATCGGCGTCTTGCGCAATACGGTCGCGCTGCGCTAACGCGCGACCGCAGCCAAGATGACGTCGCGCGCGGGCTTCAGCAATCCGCGTGCGGCGATTTCGAGCGGACGGTCATCCGTGCGTTGGAGCGAAAAACGGCGCGCGATCGTCGCGACGGCGAGCAGCGCTTCCATGCGCGCGAACGGTTCGCCGATGCACCTCTTGCTGCCACCGCCGAAGGGAAAGAACGCAAACTTCGGCTGTGTCGGATTCGCCCAGCGCTCGGGAACGAATGCGGATGGATTCGCGAAATAGCGTGCGTCACGTTGGGTCACGAACGGGCTCATGAAAACGCTCGCACCCCGCGAGATGCGATACCCACCGAGTTCGATTTCGCTCGTCGGACGGCGTGCGAAAGCCGGCGCCGGCGGATAGAGCCGCAGCGCTTCATCGAAGACGTGCGCGACGTACGGCAAGCGCGCGAGATCGTCGACGCTCGGCGAACGCGCACCGCAGACGGCGTCGATCTCGGCGTGAAGTTTCGCTTCCACGTCGCGATGCTGCGCGAGGAGCGCGAACGTCCACGTCAGGGCGTTCGCCGTCGTCTCGTGCCCCGCGAGCACGAGCATACAGATCTCGTTACGAATCGCCGCGTCGTCGAGACCGCGCCCGCCTTCGTCCCGTGCGGCGAGCATCAGGCCCAGGAGATCATCGCCGTTTCCCGCTGCGCGTTCGCGCGCGACCAGCGGCGCGACGATCGCTTCGAGGCGCGCGCGCTCACGGGGGAAGAGCAGGCTCGCGCGATTCGGAAATACGGCGCGCAGCGGCCCGAAAAGCGGCCCCGCGAACGCGAGCACGCCCGCGAGTGCGCCACCGCGATCGGTAACGCTTGCGAGAACGCTCGCGATCTCCGCCGCCCCCTCGCGCAGATTCGTGCCGAAGAGTGCCGCGCCCACGGCTGCAAGCGTGAGCCGCGCCATCTCGGCACCGACGTCGATCCGCGCTGCGGGCTGCCACGTCCGGGCGATGCGTTCGGTCTCGTCGACGACGATATCACCGTAGTGCGCGACGCGTGCGCGATGGAACGCGGGCTGCATGATGCGCCGACGTTCGAGATGCTCCGGATCGTCGGTCGTGAGAAGCCCCTCGCCAACGAGTTCGCGTAAGAGTTGTGCGCCCGTATCGCGCACGAACACATGCTGCCGCGAAACGAGAATTTCTTCCACGAGCGCGGGATCGTTCACGAAAACGATGCGTTGCGGGCCGAGCGAGAAGCTCGTTACATCGCCGTAGCGTCGTGCGAGATCGGTAAGGAACGCAAGTAATTGCCCGGCGGCGGCCGCTCGGAGAAATTCCAAACCGCCGAAGGCACCCGGGCCGGGCGGCAGCGCTTTCCGCGCATCACTCACGGCACGATCGACTCCGCATCGCACGCGAGGCTGCGATCGAGATCGGCGAATCGATCGACGATGGCAAGGCGCGCGGTCCCCTTGGGATACGTGCCTTCGGGATGGTGGACTTTCCACGAACGAGCGAGCGCCGCAAGATATTCGAAATTTTCGTATTGCCCGACGCCGCGTTCGCGGCGGAGCAGCGCGATTGCGGGTGCGAGATGATCCCAATAATAGGTCGTGAGTCGCGCGAAGAGATCGAGGAACGTGCGCTCGTCGATGAGCCGAAGCTTTACGAGCGAACCAACGCGATCGAACCAGTTGCATGCGATCATCTCGGGATGGACGCTCGCATCGACGAAACCGAGTTCCGTGAGCTCGCGTCGATACGCGGGGCGCTCCAGCGCCTCATCGAGCCCGAAGCGTACGAAGCGTAGCGCCACCTGCATGCGTTCGCTTTCGAGTTCTTCGGCCAATTGCAAGAGCGCTTCGAGTTCGTTGCCCGCGCGGAGATGGCGGATCTGCGCGAGCGCGGCGATCGCCGTACCGAGGAGGACGACAAGCGTCCCGATCTGCGCGCCTGCGTTGATCGTATCGAAGATCGGGAGTGCTTCCAACAGCATCACGCGCTCACCGCCGTCGCGCAGGCGGGCGCTGCGGGCGCTGCGAGCGCCGCGATTCGCGTTCGAAGACGTCGTCTTGTACCCGCGCGACGAGAGCGATCTCGAAGTTCATGATATGGCTATTCGTGAGCGCGATGACGGCCGCCGCTTCGCCAAGACGCCCGCGATTATCAGCGCGCTCGCGGCGAGTTCGCCACCGGCCGTCGTCGGCGCGATATCGCCATAGCCCGTCGTCGGCGTCGTCGCAAACACGAAGGAGATGGCGCGCGGCGGATCGCGGCGCAGCGTCGCTGCGAAGGCGACTCGCAATCCCCAGTGCATCTGCGCGATGGACCGCGAAGCCGTCAAGCGGTCCGTCGATATCGGTGCATTGCACGCCCGCAAAACAAGCGTGATCGACCGCAGCGCTCGCGTAGGTCGCGGCCGAAAGCGAACGGAGCGCGTACGTACGTCCGTCGCGAGATCGCGCACGGTCAGCGCGACGACGACCGGTGCCTCCCCCACACGCGTAGCGCGAGGAGATCGCCACCGCGGACGATCGTCCGAACGTCGGCTGTGATTTCGGTCGCGGGGTCGGCCCTCGGATCGCCATTCACGCGGGGCGTGCGTTGCGCTGCTTGGAGGCGCTTCCCCGCGCTAGCTGCGACGGCAGCGGTCGCTACAGTACCGAACCTCATCCCAGGACCGCGCCCACTTCTTACGCCACGTGAAGGGCAGGCCGCAGCGCAAGCAGATTTTTTCGGGAAGGTTCGTCTTCTTCACGCCGCGCATCGCTCGTTTGACGCCTCACCCACGGCGACGGCGTCAAAGGAAACCGTGATCGGCTCCATTTTTTCCGCGCTCGTCGCGCTCTCGTTTTTGGCTCTCGGCGCGGGCGCCTATGCGGCCCCGGCAAAGCTCAGCGAGAATTACGGCCTTCCCTCCGACGACCCGACCGCCCACGCTTACGTGCGCGCCCTTGGTGCGCGCGACGCGGTGCTCGGCCTCATCGTGCTCGCATTTCTCATTGGACGAGATCGCGGCGCCCTCGGCGCAACCGTCGCCCTCTCGGCGCTGGTTGGTGCGAGCGATTTCGCCATCGTTTATGCGGCGCGTGGCAAGGCGGCGAAATCGAGCCTCGCGATCCACGGGATCGGCACCGTCGGCCTACTCGTGGTGTGGGCTCTCATTCGTCTCCAGATCTGATCCGGCGAGGAGCACTCTGAGTCGACCGGGTACGGTTACCCACCGCCTCGTTTTCGGCGCCGCGTTCGTACGTGGCGCCTCGTTGCATAAGGAGTTTTCATGCTGATCGGCGTTCCGACCGAAATCGTTCCCGGCGAACGTCGTGTCGCGCTCGTTCCCGAAACGATCGTGAAGTTGCGCAAAGCGGGTCACGCCGTCGTCGTGCAGAGCGGCGCCGGAATCGCCGCGTCGTTTCCCGATGCCGCCTACGCGGATGCCGGAGCGACGCTCGCGAGCAGCGCAGCCGACGTGTATGCGAAGGCCGACTTCATCGCGAAGGTCTCGCGGCCGACGGCAGCCGAGCTCGGTCAGATGCGCGCGGGTCAAACGCTGCTCGCGTTTCTCTCCCCGCTCGGCGATCCGGCCTCCGTCGAAGCCTACGCGAACGCGGGGATTACCGCCCTCTCGATGGACGCGATACCACGCACGACGCGCGCGCAGAGCATGGACGCACTTTCATCGCAGGCGAATATCGGCGGCTATAAGGCCGTGATTCTCGCGGCCGCCGCGTCGCCACGATTCATTCCGATGCAGACCACGGCTGCCGGAACGGTCAAGTCCCAAAAGATTTTCGTGATCGGCGCGGGCGTAGCGGGCTTACGCGCGATCGCGACCGCGAAGCGACTCGGTGGCATCGTCTCGGGCTACGACACGCGCGCTGCGGTGAAAGAACAAGTGCAATCGCTCGATGCCGCCTTCGTCGAAATCGATCTCGGCATTTCGGGTGAAGGGACGGGCGGCTACGCGCGCGCGCTTACGCCCGAAGAATCGGCGAAGCAGCAACGCATTCTCTCGCGGTACATTCACACCGTCGATATCGTCATCACGACGGCCGCCGTTCCCGGTCGACGCGCACCGATTCTCGTCGATGAAAATGCCGTGCGCGGTATGCGGCCGGGATCCGTCATCGTCGATCTTGCGGCTGAAACCGGCGGCAACTGCGCGCTCACCGTTTCGGGTCAAACCGTCGATGTCGGTGGCGTGACAATCATCGGTACGACCAATCTCCCATCGACGATGCCCTTCGATGCGAGCGTGCTCTACTCGCGCAATATCAACGCGCTCCTCGAACTCATCGGCAAAGGCGGGACGCTCGTGCTCGATGCGGCCGATGAGATCGTCGCGGGTACGATGCTCGTGCGCGAAGGCGTCATCGTCCACGAACCTACCAAAGCCGCACTCGCCGGGAGCTCGAAGTGAACGTCGCCCATCTCCTCTCCGAACTCACCATCTTCGTGTTGACGGTTTTCGTCGGCGTCGAACTGATCTCGAAGGTACCCCCAACGTTGCACACGCCGCTGATGTCGGCAACCAACGCCATTCACGGGATCGTGCTGGTCGGGGCACTCCTCGTTGCCGTCGTGCTCGAGCCGCGCCTCGGCCCGGTGCTCTCGATTATCGCAGTCTTCCTCGCATCGCTCAATGTTTTCGGTGGTTACGTCGTCACGCAACGCATGCTCGCGATGTTCAAACCGCGGCCCGCGAGTACGGCCGTTTCCGTCAAGAAAAAAGATCCGCTCACGATCGTACTCACGGAAGAGGGCGTGCAATAAATGGAAACCGCAGTCGGCGGCTCGACGCAGCTCCTTATCACGACGGCCTATCTTCTCACCGGTATTTGTTTCATCGTGGGCCTACGGCTCATGAATTCGCCCGCGACCGCGCGTCGGGGCAATACCGTCTCGATTGCGGGCATGACGATCGCGCTCGTCGCGACGGGCTTCCAACTGAATTTCACATCTGCATGGTGGATCGGGCTCATCGGTCTCGGCGCAGGAGCGGGCGTCGGCATCTACTTCGCGCGTGCCGTCAAGATGACGGCGATGCCGCAGATGGTCGCGATCTTCAACGGCTGTGGCGGCGGTGCGGCCGCGATGGTCGCAAGCGCCGAATACTTACGTCAACTCGACGCAACGCACGGCAACGTGCCGATCGATCTTGCGATTGCAAGCGTACTCACCGCGGTCATCGGCGCGATCAGCTTCACGGGTTCGATCGTCGCGTTCCTCAAACTCCAGGAACTGATGACCGGGCGACCGATCGTCTATCCAGGGCAACAGATCGTCAACGCGATCCTCGCGCTGATATCGGTTGCGGGTATCGTTAGCGTCTCGATCGGCTATCAACCGGTCCCCGCGTTTTTTGCCGCGCTCGTTGCAGCCGCGATTCTCGGCGTGCTCTTCGTGTTGCCGATCGGTGGCGCGGATATGCCGGTGATCATCTCGTTACTCAACTCCTTTACCGGTTTGGCCGCCGCGCTCACGGGTTTCGCCTTGAGCAACGACGTCCTCATTATCGCGGGTGCGCTCGTCGGTGCGTCCGGTACGCTGCTCACGCTGATGATGGGTAAGGCCATGAATCGTTCGGTCGCAAACGTACTCTTCGGCGCGTTCGGTTCGGCGCCCAAGGCTGGTGCGGGCGGTGGCTCGTCGATCTCCGCCGATGCGACGATTCGCGAGTCGTCCGTCGACGACGTCGCGCACATGCTTGCCGAAGCACGCCAAGTCGTGATCGTGCCGGGGTACGGAATGGCCGTCGCGCAAGCGCAACACGCGGTCCGCGAGCTCGCGGATCAACTCGAAGCGAAGGGCGTGGAAGTGAAGTACGCGATTCATCCCGTCGCGGGACGCATGCCGGGGCACATGAACGTCTTGCTCGCGGAAGCAAACGTGCCGTATCCCGCGCTCATCGACATGGAAGACATCAATCCCGAATTCCCCAAGACCGACGTGGCGCTCGTCATCGGCGCGAACGACGTCACGAATCCCGACGCACGCACGAACACGTCGAGCCCGATTTACGGCATGCCGATCCTCGACGTCGACGCGGCAACGAAAGTCGTCGTGATGAAGCGCTCGATGAAGCCGGGCTTCGCGGGCATCGATAATCCGCTCTACGCTCTCGAGAACACCTCGATGCTTTTCGGCGATGCGAAGGCGTCAGTCGATAAGCTCGTGACGGCGGTCAAAGCGATCCAAGACTAGGCGCGGCACGCGCGGGCCTTGCGCCCATGTATCGCGCTTCTTGGCAACACCGGCGCCAACGAAACATGGGACATTCCGAATTTGGAGCGGGGTTCCCCAGAGCCACGCCACCCCCGACTCCTCAGGGTGGCCGGTTTGGATCGCAACGACACGGGTTACGGTCGTCATTCAAGAGCCCTCCGATGACTCGCTTGAAACGACCGTCCATCGGTCACGAGGTTCCAGCGTCAATTTCGTTTTTAACGACCGATCGGTTGCGACTACAGGCAAGACATTTTTTTGTGACACGGACGCAATCGCGAAGTAAACCACGTGTCGAAACGAGCCGTTAAAAAAATTTGATCGAAGGCGACCTTTCCGTCATCGGCAAATACGTGCCGAATGAAAGTCTCCGCGCTCACCATCGCCGTCTTTTTCGCATGCGTCGCAGCCTCGCAAGCGGCGACGATCGTTCCCGAAGATGCGTACCGACTCGTTTCCGTCGGTGAGCCCGTTTTTTCACCCGACGGCACCAAGCTCGTGTCGATCGAAAGTCGCGTCGACGTTGCAGGCGACAAGCGTCGTAGCACGCTCGTCATCACCGATATCGCGACGAGAGCGTCGCGATATCTTACCGTCGATCGTCAAGGGCTCGCGGAACCGCAGTTCGCGCCGGGCGGCGATGCGATCGCGTTCATCGCGCAAGACGCGCAAAAGCATGGGCAGGTCTTTCTCATGCCACTCGACGGTGGCGATGCGCGAGCGCTCACGAAAACCAAAGAAGGCGTCCAGCAATACGCGTGGCGCCCCGACGGCGACGCGATCGCGTACGTGACCGCAGATCTCAATTCGAAGAAAGCCGGAATCGACAAACATCACGATTTTTTCGAGCTCGCCAATGACGATTATCTCGGGCGGGAATACTCGTCG
>JAYTXC010000067.1:0-50251 GCA_043743145.1 Rhodospirillales bacterium | reverse complement strand
GCGTCGGCGGCTGCGTCATCGAGTGTTTGCGCGAGGGTGATGAATGATTCCCCGCCGACGCTCTCCGCCTCGACCCCGAGTTCGCCTGCGATGCGCATGACGCGATCGAGCCGTGTGCGGAGTTCTCCCGTGCGACCGTTAACGACGAGGGCGAAATCTTGCGGGCGCAACGCATCGCCGAGTTCGCCCGCGAGCGCGCGCATCTTCGTGACGAACGCTCCGAATTGCTCGGATGTCATGCGCAACGCGAGATCGAGCAGCGCAGATTTTCGAATGCCGTGCACGTGTGATTGCGCGAGCTCGCGCTCCATGCGGACCCGTTCGGTCACGTCCTCGATGACGGCGAAGACATCGCGAATTCGGCCGTCTTCACGCACACGTTCGAAGTGGAACCGTAAGTAACGTGCCCGCGTCGTTCCGTCTGCAGCTTTTGTCATGAATTCGACTTCATCGAGGTCGCTCGGCGCGTCGAACACTTCGTTAGCAACGCTTGCATCGAAGAGCTGGGGCAGAACGATCGCCGTAGCCCGCAGCGCGTTCGAGGTCAAGAGCGGTCGTATCACATCCAAGAGCGGGCGGCCCGCTATTTCTTTCGTGGCGAGAAGCGATTCAATCGAAGTCGCATAGCCCCGCTTCACGCGTAAGGAATCGTCGAGCGCGAGCATTCCGAGCGCCGAGGCATCGATCATGAGATCGGCGGTCCGTTTCGATTCGGAGACGGCGAGCGTGCGCTTCGCGAGATCGGCGACCATGCGCATGAGCATTTCTTGCGTTGGTCGCGCGGCTTCCTCAAGCGCCGAAAGGCGGCGCTGGCGCGTGACGAGTGCGATTGGGATCGCACAGAGAACGGCCAACGCGAATGCCGTCGCTCGCAACGCAAGCGATGCTTCCACGAATGCGAGGAACGTGACGATGGCGGCGAGCAAAACGGCTCCGGCGCATGCGAGCGCGTTGGCGGGGGAAATCCGTGCGCGCATCAGCCGACATCACGCATGACGATAATGGAAATCGTCGCATTCTTCGGCGCCTCGCGATAGAACAGGATCGAGACGCGATCGGGCCCCTTCGCAAAGGGAAAGATAAATTCGAACGGTTCGATCGTCACGACGTTCCGCGACACGAATTCTTTGAAGCGGCCCTGGAACGCTCGGACCTGCGTGCACGGCGCCACGTCGGAGAAGAAATTACGCCCGACGACACGCTCGCTTTCCAACCCCGTCGCCCGCGCTTCGGCCGCATTATAATCGACCACATTGCCGTTGGTGTCGACCACGATAACGCCGTACGGCAGGGTATCGAGCTCTGCAGAGGTCGTCGGAAAATGGCCTTCTATAGAAGGCAGCACTTGGCGCTTGGTCGTCATCCCCCAATGTGACGCCAACCGTACAATCTCGGTTCGCACCGTCGGCGAGGCTTTACCACAACGTGCCCGATAACACATGTTCAAAAAACGGGAACCGAATGCGGGGCGCTGGCTTTTGTGAAAGAAATCGACGCCGCGGTCGGCAAGGTCATGACGGTGCCGTTTCTTCAGATCGACCTCCCAAAAACCTATCCGACCCAAGTAAAGGCCGCGTTTGCACGTAAACTCGCGGCGCTCTACGCGGGAACGATGGAGACACGATCGCACGTTCCGAGCATCGCTTTTCGCGAACTCGGTCCCGGCAATCTCGTGCGTCTGCAAGATGGTGCCTTGCGCGACGTCGTCGTCGTTATGTGTGATATTCGGCGCGGTCGCGATGCGGCGCAGCGAGAGGCACTCGCGCGAAAAATTGTGGCGCTCGTTGCGTCGTCGTTCGCGCTCGATGCGTTGCAAGTCGTCGTCGAATTCACCCAGCATGCGTCGGACGAAATGTTCCGTTACGGTGCGATCGCTACGGAGTGGTCTGCGGCGGAACGCGACGTGAACGGCGTCGAGTGAAAAGAAGCACACACGAGCCAAAGCACGGGGCGTCGTGGAAGAGCCAAACGTAAAACGATGCGTTGGCCTCACCGGCGGTATCGGATCGGGAAAATCGAAAGTCGCCAAGTACGCGTCGCTTGACCCGTGGGTCGAGTATGCCGACGAGCTCGTCGAAGGCCAACGCCTCATCGCGCAAGTCGTCAAGGTCACGCCGAATTATCTCCTCGTCGAGATCATTCGCAGCGTGCTCGCGATGGTACCCGAGGGCGAGTTCGAACCCTCTCGATCCAGTACAGCCTCGGCCAAGAAGTCGAAGTTACGCTGCTCACGATCAACCACGCAACGCGTCCCATCACGGGTTCGATCCAGCACGTCGCCGACATCCCGCCAGAAGGACTCGAAACCGAGACGGCCGACGACGACCTCGGCTCGATCGGCTCTCCGATGAAACCGGTTACCGCCGAATCGTTCGGTCATGAATGAACGTCACGATCGGTGGCGTTTCGAATCGAGAAAGACCGACGGCGATGCCGGTCTTTTTTTTTCCTTCGGTGCGAACGAAATCACCATGATGCCGCGAAGTATGTCTGGCGAACCGCTGTCTACGGAGCGACTCCGTCTCGAGTATTTATACGTTTCGCATGCCCACGCACTTCTCGCGTATGTTGCTCGGAACGACGAGCACGTACGCCCATGGATGCCGACGCGTCCGCTCGAGGAGACGACCGAAGCGTCGATTCGAGACGCGATCGAACGCGATGGCGACGATATCGTCGGATCGATCGACCTGCTCTCGATTTTTCGCGGCATTTTGCAATCGGCGATGCTCGGCTATTCGATCGATGCAACCCGCGAGGGGCGAGGGTACGCGATGGAAGGCGCGCGGGCTGTCGTGCGCTACGCCTTCGACGAACGAGCGTAGCGGCCAAGTTTTACGAAAGCTCGGATTTGTCGTCGAAGGGCATGCGCGTGATTATCTCTTTCTCAACGATGCCTGGCGCGACGGCATTCTCGTTTCGCTCACGAACGCGCGATGGCGACCGGCGCAAGGGGTAGAGATCGCCGGGACGCTAAGCCATCGGCTCGCCGAGCTCCGCGAGCCTCGCTTCGAGCCCAGAGAGACGGTCGCGTAACGGTCGCGTAAGCGCGTCGATCTCCGGAAGCGTGTGGCGCTGTGGGATGTGTTGATTGCAATTCCAATCGAAGGCGACGACGTCGAAGGTGATGAGGCGTTCGATCGATGCCGGATAGCCGGGCATCGCGAGCCGTTCGCGTAACTCGGGATCGCCGGTCGCATCTCGGACGTTCATGCGCGCGAAGAGTTTGAGTCGCTCTTTCTTCGCGTAATCCATGATGAAGAGTGAGACGCGATCGTCCTTGCGGGAATTGCCGACGGTTACGAGTTGTCGATTTCCGCGAAAGTCAGCGAAGGCAAGCGTCGTTGCGTCGAGGACCTTGAGAAAGCCCGGCGGCCCACCGCGAAACTGTACGTAGGGCCAGCCCTCGTTCGTCGCGGTTGCTAGGTAGAAGCCGTCGACGGATTCGACGAACGCGCGCTCATCGGGCCCGAGGCCGAGCGGCACGGGTCGCGCAGCGGCGGCGCGTGCGTAGCGGTCGCGGCTGCCATCCTCGGATTGCGCCTCGCGAACGCTCGGTCCGAAGGCAAGATCATAGTAACGCTCCATGCTCACTTTAACACGTTGCGGTTGCACCGCGAGTCACCCACGTTTCGACCCGGGCATCGGGGCCGCGGTCGATAATGTCGCTACGGTACCGAAGTGAAAGCCACATTCGCGCGCGAGCTCGGGCCCGCCAATCTCCTCCGCTCGCAAGACCGCGCGTCGGGCGAGGTTGCGGTCGTCATGTGCGATCGCCGCGCGCCAAGTCGTCGTCGAATTCACGCAACACGCGCCGCACGAAATGTTCCGTTACGGTGCGGCAAGCGAAAGTGTCGGGCGTCGTGGAAGAGGCCGACGTGAAACTTCGCGTGGGCCTCACCGGCGGCATCGGTTCGGGAAAATCGGAAGTCGCCAAAATCTTCGGGGTCCTCGGCGCGCTCGTGGTGGACGCCGACGAGCTCGCGCGCGCGGCGGTCGCACCGGGTTCACCTGGCTTACGCACGATCGCCGCGCGGTTCCCCGGCGTTGTCGCTCCAGACGGCTCGCTCGATCGTGCGGCGCTCGCGAGCGTCATCTTTCACGATCCGGGAGCGCGCGACGACCTCAATGCCATCGTGCATCCGGAGGTTCGGCGGCTCGGTGCCACGCGCGAAGCGGCCGCTGGGCCGCAACAGATCGTGATCCACGACGTGCCGTTGCTTTTCGAGGGCGGCTTCTCGCGGACGTGCGATGCGAACGTGCTCATCGTCGCCGATGAGGAGACGCGTATCGGGCGCGTCGTTTCGCGTAGCGGTTTTTCCGAAGACGACGTACGACGACGCATGGCCGCGCAAATCGACCCCGAGCGTGCGCGTGAACTCGCCGATTACACGATCGACAATGACGGCACGATCGATGCGCTCGTCGACACGGTGCGCGACGTCTACGCGGATCTCCTCGAACGCCTCCCCGCCGTGTCGCGGCCGCGTCCCGTGAAAACGCCGCCTGCGCCCGAAAGCGCGTGAAGCTCGCGTCCGACACCGAGGATGGAAGCAAGGCACGACCCGACCGCCTTTCGCGCCTTTTCACGATTCGGTGGCGCGCGACGAAACCTCAGGCTTGCGGCGAGGTAGAGCCGGGCTCGGAGGTGCCACCATGGACGGTTCGAGTTTTGCCACGGCCTACGGGCTCTCGACGAGTATCGGCTTGCGCCCATTTCTCGTGCTCGCCATCGCATCACTCGCGATGCATCTGGGCTATCTCCATCCCGCGCACGCGTTCGCGTTTCTCGGGAGCGACGGCGCGACGTGGTTGCTCGCGGGTCTCGCCCTGTTCGAATTCGCGGGTGACAAAGTACCCATCCTCGATCATACGTTGCACGTCATTCACTTCGCTACCAAACCAATCGCGGCCGCGCTCCTCGTCGGAAGCGCACTGCCGTCGACCGGAGGATCGCCCGACATCGCCACCTACGCGCTGATGGGGTTAGGTGCGTTCAATGCGCTCGGCGTACATGCCGGTGTTACGACGTTGCGCGGTGCGTCGACCGCGATGAGCGGTGGGCTCGGAAATCCGATCGTGAGTGTCGTCGAAGACGTGCTCGCGCTCGGGGCGACGGTGCTTGCCATCGCCTTGCCGTTCGTCGGTGCGCTCGTTGCGATCGCGCTGACGATCGTGCTCGTCGTGCTCGCGCGTCGCATCTACGTAACCGTGCGCAATCGCGCTCGCGCGACGGCCTAGCGTTCGGTCGTGGGCGTACTGCGCCGTGCGAATGGAAAAGCTTGCGGTTGGACGAGCACGATCTCGCGATGGGAGACCCGCAATAAACCGACGTCGGCGAGCACACTGAGTTCTTTTGTGAGCGTTTCGCGGCTCGTGCCGATGAGATCGGCGAGATCTTTATGCGTGAGACTGAGCGCGATTCGGAGCGTGCCGTCGGCTTCGCGTACACCGTGATCGGCCGCGAGCCGCCCGAGGGCATCGACGAGTCGGCCCGGTACGCTCTTCCCCGCGAGTTCGGTGAGTTCGCGTTCGACGATTGCGAGCCGCAGCGACATGCCACGCGCGAACGCGGCCGAGACGACGACGTCGTCGCGTAAACGGCGTTCGAATTGCACCGCGTCGATGCGTGTGACGAATCCCGGGTCGAGTGCGACGGCGCTCGCCGTGCGTCTCGCAGCATCACTCATCCAACTGAGTTCGCCGAAGAGATCGCCCGGATTACGGATGCCGATGATCGATTCCGATCCGTTCGCCGTCGTACGCACGATCTTCACACGCCCGCTTTCGACGACGTAGACGGAGTTCGAGTCGTCGCCGGGCATGTAGAGAAAATCGCCGCGCGCAATCGCGATGCGTTTTGCATCGGCGAGCAGCCTTTCGCGTCGCGCATCGTCGAGCTGCAGAACGTTCATCGGCCACCGCGCAATGCGCGACCGGGTCGTGCGCCGGTAATCTCGCTATCGCGCACGACCGCGCGGCCGTTGACCCACACGGCATCGATACCGGTCGGATACGCATATGGTCGATCGTACGTCGCCGTATCGACGATCGTGTTCGCATCGAAGAGCACGAGATCGGCGAATGCGTCGCGTGCGATCGTGCCACGATCGGCGAGGCCGAATTGTTGGGCGGGCAGTGAGGTCATGCGCCGGATCGCTTCGCCGAGTTCGAGCGTTTTACGTCCTCGCACGAAGCGACCGAACACGCGCGGAAAACACCCAAACGTGCGCGGATGTGGAACGCCGACCGCGGTCGGACCGTCGATCGCACGCGCCGACGCGTCGCTCCCGATCGAGACGAACTCCGCCGACATTACCGTTGCGACGTCGAGTTCGCTCAAGGAGAAAAAAATCGCTTCGACGCCGAGCCGTTCTTCGAAGAGTAAGCGGAGAACCGCGCGTGCCGGCGAGCAACGCATGCGCGCGGCCATCTCGTCGACGCGCATCCCGGCATAGCGTTCGTTCCGTAAACTCGAGACGCTCGAAATCGCAATGTCGTGCCAGGTGCCGGCATGATCGAGTTCGAGTCGTAGCGCGAGTGCGACGACGGTCTCGGGATCCGCGAGCCGCTCGAGCGTCGCGTCGCGGCCGCCCGCGAGTGCGTCGTCGGGAAGGAGTGTGTCGAGCCCCGTCCACATCGCGGTGTAGGGGTAGACGTCCGCGGATACCGCGACTCCGCGTCCGCGCGCGCGAGCGATCGCCGCGAGCGAGCGATGTACGTCGCCCCAATTTTTTTTACCCGAGGCCTTGTGGTGCGAGATATGGACTGCCGTCTCGGCGCGTTCGCCGACGCAGATCGCTTCATCGACAGCCACGAGCATGTCGTCGCTCTCGTTGCGGATGTGCGAGACGTACCGCGCCATACCGGCTTCGCGCGCGGTGATCGCACACGCGACGAGTTCGTCGAGATCGGCGTAGCGCGATGGTATGTAGATGAGCCCACTCGAAATACCCAGCGCGCCGTGGTCGATACCTTCGCGCACGAGTGCGAGCTGTGCGGCGAGCGTCGTCTCATCGAGACGTGTGTCGTCATCGCCCGCGACACTGCGGCGCGTCGTACCGAGCCCGACGAGCGTCGCGATGTTGAGCGCGACGCCCGCGCGTTCGACGCTCGCGAAGAAATCGTCGAGATCGCGCCACGACGCGTCGACGCCGACGACGCGCGCCTCTTCGATCTTACGCTCGCGGGCGATACCACGAAGCGGCGCGACGCTCGTCCCGCAGTTGCCGCCGATCTCCGTCGTGACGCCCTGACGAATTTTACCGACGCAACGCCCGTCGGCGAGCCAGAGCTCGTCGGAATGGGAATGGACGTCGATGAATCCGGGTGCGAGCGTACGGCCGCGACCATCGGTCCGTCGACGCGCATCGCGCTCGCGCAGGTCACCGATGAGGGCGATGCGGTCGCCGACGATCGCAAGATCGGTCGCGAACGGTCGGGCGGAATCTCCGTCGTAGATCGTGGCTCCCTCGATGATCTCATCGATCATCGGAGTTTGAGCCCGTTTGCTCTGGGTACGAGCCTGGCGTACGACAACGTACCACTCCACATTTCGCCTGGTGCGAAAGGGCTCTGACTATGGCTGAAACTCCCGAGAACGACGCTCCGAAAGAAAAAGCTCCCGGTGGGGAGATGTCCGTACGCGAAGCTGGCAAAAAAGGCGGCGACACGGTTCGCGAGCGCTACGGCAGTGGTTTTTACGAGACGATCGGTCGCAAGGGCGGACAAGCGACTCGCGAGCGTCATGGCGCGCAATTTTACGAAACGATCGGCCAAAAAGGCGGACGTGTCGTGAAAGAAAAGTATGGCTCGAATTTTTACGAAGAGATCGGCCACAAGGGCGGTCAAAAAGTTAAACAATTGATCGCCGAAGCAAAGAAAAATATCGCCGATGCCGCTGAGAAGACGGCCGCCGAAACAATTGCCGCCGAAAAAACGAAGAGCGCGAAGAAACCGTAGTCATTTGAGTCGCACCGGTCCCTCGATATCGCGGATCTCGACGGCGCCGGTTTTAATATCCAGCGTGAGACTGCCGACCGTTAACGGCTCGTCGGTCCCGCTGTGAACGACGACGTGCTTTGCAAACGTGAGCGTTTGCATCGCATCGTTCCAAACGGCAGAATCGGTATCGAACGAGCGCGCGGGTAACGTGCCGACCGTCTCGGCGTGCATCGGCCCCGTCTCCACGAAATCGTGCGTGATGGTGTTGACCGTCATGTGAGCAGCGCGGACGTTCATATAGGGCTTTCCATTTTTGAAGAGCGTCCCGTTATGGACGTTTTGGATATCGAGAATCGTTTGATCGGCGTTGCTGACGATCTTATCGTAGTCCGCGGCCCACGAACGAAACTTCAGGCGTTGCCCGTTCGCGTGGCCTTTGCTGAATTGAATGTTCGTGTTCGGGAGCGGCATCGGACGTTCGTCGCGACCCGCGTCGTAAATACCGTATCCCACGAGGGCGAGCGCGGCGACGGCGACGCCCGCGACGATCCGCTTCATAGCGCGCGGACGCCTTCGCGGCGGCCCCACGCCACGATCGCCGCAGCGAGCATCGCGAAGAAGAGCGCGATGCCATTGCCGCCAACGCGCGTGTAGAACGTGTCGACCGGCGCCCCGATCGTTCCCGTGACGACGGCTTGTTCGTCGAGCACGCTCGCGCGCGTGAATTGGCCGCGCGGTGAGATGATGCCACTAATCCCCGTCGCGGCGGCGCGAACGATCCAGCGTCCTGATTCGATCGCGCGCATTTGCGCGATCTGTGCGTGCTGATAGGGTCCCGCCGTCGTGCCGAACCACGCATCATCGGTCGCGATGATGAGCGCGGTCGCTCCATCGCGCACGGCGTCGCCCGCGAGATCGGTGAATGCCGATTCCCAGCAGATGATCGGCGCGAAGCGCAGCGATCCGATCGTCGCGATGCCGTTCGTCGAGCCTGAGCGAAAGTGCGATGCGTTCTGGGCCCACGGAATCCAGCCGAGGAATTGTGCGAACGGCAAATGCTCGGCGAACGGGACGAGTTGACGTTTGCGATAGATCGAGTCGAGCCCACCGTCGGGACGAAAAAAGTACAGAACATTATATTCGCCATCGGGTTCGATGAAGAACGTCCCGACGACGAGCTCGCTGTGCGTCGCTTTGGCGAGCGCTGCGAAACGTGCTTGCAACGCCGGAAGCCGATTGAGCGCGGCGGGAATAACGGTCTCGGGCCACACGATGAGCCGGGGATGTTTCGCGGCAGCCTTTCGCGTGAGCGTTTCGTAGCGTGCGAGGGCCTCATCGAAGGCATCGGGCGTAAATTTGAGTTTTTGCGCGATGTTGCCCTGGATTGCGGCAACGCTCAGCGTCGGTGTCGTAAGCTCGCGGGCGGGCCACGCAAGCCATGCGAGTGCGACGATGACGAGCACGCCGAGCGCCGCTACGCTTGCGTCGACTCCGCTGCCGCGAACGGCGCGCATGCGAACCGCATACGCGATATACGCGCCGATCGCGCAAACGACGAACGTTACGCCGTACGATCCGACGAACGCGGCGAGAGGAGCGAGCGGTGAATTGACTTGTGTGAGCCCGAGGCTGCCGAACGGCACGCCGAGCACACCGAGGCCTTCACTCCGAAGCCATTCGGCCACGGTGTAGATCGCGGCGCCCGCAACAGGGACGCTCGCGCGAGCAACGCGATCGCGCCGTGCGAGTGCGCGTGCGGCGAGCGCGGACAGTGCGCCGACGAGTGCGAAATTAAAGAACGCGTCGCCGATCGCGGGACCGAGAGCGAGAAAAAAACCGAACGGGGCGATGAGTGCGCCTGCGGTTTCGCCGAACCACCAGAAGTCGATCGCGAAAAAGACCGTGCCCGCGAGCCAACCGACCCAGAAGGCGCGCATCGGCGAGAGTCCAAACCACGCCCAAAAGATCGCAGCCACCCCCAGTGGTGCGAGCACCGCCGCGTTCGTCTTCGGAAACGCAAGCGCCATCGCAATGGCGCCGAGTGTCGCCGCAACGAACGGGACAACCGAGGATACCATGCTCCGTCGCGCCGCACTCGTCTCGTTCGCGCTCGCTATCACACTCGTCGTCGCTTGCGGCCGCCAAGTCACTCCCGATCCGGGCCTCAAGAATGGTAACCTCAACCTATCGGGGCGAATGGTCGTTCGATTCCGCACGAACGGTACGATGGACTTTACGAAATATACGTACGCGGTCGTCGTCGACACGTGCGGTGGCGGAACACCGTTCCCGAACGCCTTCGCGACGACATTCAACGATTATTCTTTCTCGTTTCTCATGGGCGGCATCTACGGTACCGCGGGCCCGGCGCTCTTCCAATACATCATCACGCCCGGCGTCGCGAACTCGCTCAATCCGCAACAGGTCCCCCTCGGCGCATCGACGACGCAATTCGTGACCAACAGCAATCAACAGAACTCCGAATTCCAGCTCACCTTCGTGCGCCAGCAACTCAGTAACCCACTCCAAGTCGCCCAACCCTGCCCCAACATCAAGCCCGCACCGAGCGTCCCGACCGCATCAGCATCCGCAGGCTCGTCACCCACCGGGTCTGCGAGCGCGACCCCGAGTGCAACGCCGACCGCGTCATCCTCACCCACCGCGACGATGACGTCCGTCCCAACACCGCCAAACTCCCAGCCAACGACACTCAACCAACGCTTCTGGTACTTCAACTTCTTCACGATCGATACGCAATCGCGCACGGTCGTCGACTCACTCGGCATCGGCGGCGCCCAAGACACGTCATTCAACGGCATCGGCATCGCGGTCGACGCGACCAACAACTACCCGATCTTCAAACAAACCGGCAGCATCCGCCCAAGCGATGCGTCTGCCCAAATCGTCGGCGGCGAAATCGACAACTTCCAGTAACGATCGCTTACGCAGCCGACCCACAAACGCAAGACGTCAAAACGCGAAGTTGCCCGGGATGATCGGCGACTTCTGCCCGCCGAATCCGAAGCCCGCCCCCTGCCCCGGGAACGCCAAGATCACGACGTTGAACGAAAACTGTTTGAGGTCTTGATTATACGAACCCGAAATATTGTAACAGTCGTCGATCGTCCGCGTGATGTAGATATTTTTATTCGTCAACCGGTTATGATGTTTCCAATCGACGTTGGTCGTGAACTCGAGCGTGGTATCTTTGCCGAACGGCGTGATCGCCTGAACGTTCGTTTGATTAAAGCCCAGGCCGGGGCCGGGTTGGTAATACCCGCCGAGGAGGACGTACGAGCGCGCTGAGGGCTTGACGCTCGCCTGGTAGCTCACCGATTGCGCCTGACGGTTGAAGTTCGTGCCCGTCGCGAGTTGCAGCGAATAGACGTCGCGGTTGAAAAAACGCAGCGTATCTTGCGCGGAGTGCGCGCCGTTGGAGAGCCGATCGAAGAGTTGGAACGGCACGTTTGCCGGGCCGATGGGATGCTGTTCGTTGTAGCTGATCGAGTTGACGAAATGCGATCCGATCGGCGTGTTGAGCGAAGCGTTCTGTTGGTCCAGTGCCTTCGCATCGCCCGTGCCGTAGTAGTCTTGGTCGAGGCTGTAGTGCGCCGAGAAATCGCTAGAACCGAAGATTTTAAAGAAAACGGATTCGTCAATTTTTGCCTGCACGCGCGTCGTCGTGAAATGGTTCTGCGGCTCGGTATATTTGCCGATCGAAAGTTGCACCTGTGGCCCGAATTTTAGCGCGCCGTATTGTAAATGCGGCAGTACCTGCAGTTCGGGAAGGCGATCGTAGCCGAACGGATTGGCGGAATAATCGCTCTTCTCGTACGCCAGATTGTAATCGGCGAATTTCGTAAAGAGGTGGGTATTCGTCGAAATCTTCAGCGTGTTGCTCGAGGAGATCGCACTATTGAATTTTGCGTACGTGAGGTTGATTTGTTGCTGGAGGCTCGGTGAGAGCACGAGACTATCGATGAAGCCGACGTTGAGATTATCGGAGAGCTTGCCGCGCAAAAATCGCGAGAACGTGAGCGTTTCCGTCGAGCCGTTGCCTTGACGGATCACGGAGCCCGTGAGATCGACGGTCGCGGGCAAGGCGAGATTGGGACCGTAGTCGCTCTGGTAGTTGATGCCGAATTGTCCGCGTACGCGACGATTGAAGTTCTCGGTCTCTTGCAACGAGATATTCGTATGCCGCGCGTTCTGTAAATGGTCGTCGATCGTGTACGAATCGATCGAGGTCGAACGCTTTCCGATCGTCGACCCGATGAATGCGGTGTACCCGAGGCCAAGTCCACGCTTGGTGAAATACTCGACGCGATAGTATCCGAAATACGTCTCGGAAGGCGCGAAGCCGATGCGAGCTTTCACGAAGAAGCCCTCGGTTTTGTTGTAGCCGATGAGCGGAAGGAAGCTCGCGTTCTTGCGCTGATCGATGGCGGCTTCCACGAGCGGTATGACGAGCAGCGGGAGATAGAAGATCGCGGTCGGTCCGAGGAAGACGACGGCCTTGCGAGCGACGATCTTACTGCCGGGCGTTACGTCGATCGACCGCGCTTCGATGTGGTAGCCCGCATGCGGCCGCTCACACGTCGAGAACGACGCGCGTTCGCCATGCGAGACGCCGTTCGTCCGCGTCGTTAGCGACTCGGCCGTGTAGTGCAGCTTGCCGCGTTGCACGCCTTCGATCGTTTCGCCCGCGCCATTGAGGAGCGTCGCGCGGCGCGATTCGGTATCGAACGACACGGAGTCGGCGTACAAGATCGAATCTTCGCTGCGGTTGACGAGATAGGTGTGGCCGCTCACGACGATCGTATGGTCGCCATCGAAATGTGCGCGGTCGCCGACGATCTGGCCCTCGGCGTAGAAAATATGCACGTTGCCGGTGAGATCGGAGGGCTTCGTTCGATCGCTCGAGCCGCTGAGTTTGTCTGCGACGGAGACGATTTCGTTCGGTGCGAGTGTTCGCAGCGGCTTCGGCTCGGGCGTGACGGCGGGCGATGGGAGCGTGGCGTTCGGACTCATGCTCGCGTTCGGTGCCGGCGACTCGCCTTTGCCGGTGATTGGTGCGGGCGTGCCCGAGCGTTGGATAAAGACGGGCCCCGTGTCGCGCGTGAGCGGCGACGTCGTCGGCAGAGGCACGGGCGATGCGGTGGCACTGCCCGTCGGTCGCGGCGTCGGTGCGATGATGCTCTGCGGCCCGATCGGTGGCACGGGCGGAATCGGGATGAGCGACGGTGAGGCGCTCGGTGTCGGGCTCGGCGATGCGCTCGTCGCCGGCGACGCGGACGTCGTGGTTGCGGGATCGGCGGAGACGGCGGCACTCGGGGATTGGTCGGGTGTCGGCGTCGGTACGGCGGTCGCCATTGCGAGCGTTTCGCGCATGCGCAGCTCGAGGTGAGCGCGCGCGTCGTCGCGACTCGGCAACGTGGCTTCGCGTGGGGCTGCGAGCGCGCGCGCGAGATCGAGCGATGGTGTGGCGGGCGGGAGCGCGCGCGAAGTTTCACCGCACGGGTGCGAGCGCAAGAGCGCGGCGACGCGCGAATCGAGCCCGGGATAGGGTTCGGCCGCGGCGACACGTACCGGCGCGATCGAGCCCGCGGCGAGCGCGGCGGCGGTGACGCATGCGACCCACCGCGCGCGCGCCTGCGACTTCAGCGTTCCACCCGATAGAACATAACGGCACCAGCGATTCCCATGATGATGTTCGGCGCCCAAGCGGCGAGATACGGATTGATCGCTTCGTTCTTTCCGAGCGCCCCGAATGCGGACATCATTAAGTAATAGATAAAAAGGAGAAGCACCGAAAGCGCGATCCCGAAGCCCATGCCGAGATTTTTCCCACGCTTCCCCATCGAGGTCGCGAGCGGAAGCGCGAGCACGACGGAGATGAACGCGGCGAACGGAAACGCGAGTCGTTGCGCGAGTGTGATTTTGAGAACGCCGAGCGCGCTCCCCCCTTGTCCGGTCGCTTGCATGGCGTTGATCTGCGTCTTGAGCTGTTTGGAATTGATCGCGTAGGGATCGTTGGTCGAGGTATTAACGAACTGTTCGATCGTCTCGCCGATCGGCAGGCCGATATCGATATCGCGATTGACGGCATCGCCATCGGTCTCGCCCGTGATTTTAAATTTCGTCACGCGCGCGTTGACGAGATGTAAGACCGTCCCGTGCACTTGGGCGATCTTCGCATTTACGACGGTCTTGAACGGGGTGGTCGTTGCGTTTTGGAAGATCATCACGTCGGTCATCGTCTTGTGATCGCTCGCGACGTTGCCGACGTAGAAGACATTGCCCGTCGAATCGTCCTTGCGGAAGAATCCCGGAACGATCGGCAGTTGGTCGGTTTTGTAGACGATCTGATAGAACGTTCGCGTCGAAAGATCCGTCGTGATCGGCGCGATCGTCTCGTTGATGTAGTACGACACGCCGAACATTGCCACGCCGCAGAGCAGCGGCGTACGAGCGATGCGCAGGAACGTTACGCCCGCAGTTCGGATCGCGTTGAGTTCGTTATCGCCCGCGAGTCGGCCGAACGCGAGCAACGTCGCGAAGAGACACGAAAATGGAAACGCGAGCGGCGTACTCTGCGGAACGCGGAAAGCGAGAAACCGCAACACCAAAAACAGCGGCGCGTGCGCGTTGATGATGTAATCCGCCGCCAAGAAAAAGATGTTGATGAACCAGAACAGCAGATAGGCCAAAAACGCGAACGCGAAGGGCCCGCGCAATTCGCGTAAGATGTACGCGTCGAGAATCGGCAGCCCGGGAACGCGCATGGGCGCGATGGGTGCTGCGGCACGGATGCCGGAGGCAGTCGCCACGAGCCCTAGTTCGTCGTCGAACGCGCAGCCGACGTCACGCGCGCGACGTATGCGCGCGTTTCGCCGAACGGCGGGATGCCGTGAAAGGCATCGACCGCGCCCGGGCCGGCATTATACGCGGCGAGCGCGAGGGGCACGTTGTGATGGTAGCGCGCGAGTAAGTCGTGCATGTACCGACAGCCTCCCAAAACGTTTTCTTCGGGATCGAACGAGTTGAGGACGCCGTAGGTCGCGGCCGTCTCGGGCATGAGTTGCATCAATCCCTGCGCGCCCGCGCGACTCACGGCGGCCGGATCGCCATGCGACTCGATCTGCACCATCGCCGCGATGAGGTTGGGCGAAATCTGATTCGCTCGAGCGCCGCTCGAGACGAGGCGCTTGAGCGTGACGGCGTTCATGCTGTGCGGTCCGCCGGGCACGAAGCCACCACCGCTGCAGCCGTAGAGCGCTCCGAGCAAGACGAGGCCTACGACAATTCTCACGACTCCCGCGCCTTCGCCCCATACGAACGGCGGCCTTTGCTTCAAGCGGGCGCCCGGCGTTGCCGCGCGAGATCGTGACGTGAGCTTCGCGCGGATGCCTTGCTTCGGAGAGCCGCACCAAGGTATAGTGGGCGAAAGTGGTGCCTGGTGGGGCGAAGTGGAGGTCTTTCCCTGGCTCGCGATGTTCCGCGTTTTACGGGTCGTGCCGAACATGCTCTTGATGACAAGAGCCGGCTTGTCGTCCCCGCGCGCTTCCGCGAACGACTCGGCGCGAAGTTCATCGTAACGATCGCGGAGCCCGAACCATGCCTCGCGCTCTACCCGCAGGCCACGTGGGACGCGTTCTGCGAGCGCCTCGAGGCCGCGCCCGTCAAAGACGACCGCTATCGGCGCTTCGTCCGACATCTCTTTGCCCACACCGACGAGGCAACGCTCGACGCGCAGGGCCGCCTGCTCATACCGGGTCCGCTTCGCATCTATGCCGCGATCGAACGTGATGCGGTCTCGATCGGATCGCTGACGCGCGTGGAGATCTGGGCCAAGGAGCGGCTGAGCACGGCGAGCCCGAGCGCGGATGAAGCCGCTGCCTTTACCACGGAGCTCGGCCTCTATTAACGATGATGAAGTTGCAGCCGCGTCGCACGTCCCTGTCCTCCTGGCAGAATCTCTCGATGCACTCGGCGTCCGTGCGGACGGCGTGTACGTCGACGGCACCTTCGGCGCGGGCGGCCACACGCGCGCGATCGTCGCGCGCGGCGGACGCGTCGTCGCCTTCGATCGCGACCCGACCGCCGAAGTGCCCCCGGATCTCGCCGAATCGGTCACGCTCGTCCGCACGAACTTCGCCGAACTCGGCGCGGCACTCGACGATCTCGGCATCGCGCTCGTCGATGGCGTGCTCTTCGACTTCGGCGTCTCGTCGATGCAATTCGATCGCGCCGAGCGCGGCTTCTCGCTCGCTCGCGAAGGGCCACTCGACATGCGCATGAATCCGAGCGACGGCCAGACCGCCTACGATCTTCTCGAAACGAGCGACGAGACCGAGCTCGCCGATATCATCTTCAAATACGGCGACGAACGCGCGGCGCGCCGCATCGCGCGCAAGATCGTCGGCGCGCGCGAACGCGGGACGCTTCCGAAAACGACATCGGAGTTCGCGCGCATGATCGCGGGCGTGATGCACGTGCGCGGCAAGCGCGAGCGCATCCACCCGGCAACGCGCACCTTTCAGGCGTTGCGCATCGCCGTCAACGACGAACTCGGGTCGATCGAGCGCGGCCTCGATGCCGCGATCGCGCGCACCGCACCCGGCGGCCGCATCGCGGCGATCAGCTTCCACTCCCTCGAAGATCGCATCGTCAAGGTGCGGTTCCGCGAAGACGACCGCGTCCGCGCCATCACCCGCAAACCACTCCTTCCCGGCGACGACGAACAGAGCCGCAACCCGCGATCGCGGTCGGCAAAACTTCGCGTCGCGGAGCGCCTCCCGTGATCGCACAACCGTTACCCTACGAAGAACTCGTTCCGCCGCGCACGGGAACCCGCTCCGGCCGCACCGCGGGTAACCAACGCCGCAATCGAACGCGCGCGCGCGGCTACGCAAGTCTGGTAAAGATTCTCGGGACGGCCTCCGTGCTCACGCTCGCGATCGTCGTCTATCTCGCGCTCATGGCGAACGTCACCCGCATGAATTACGACCTTTCGCGCGCGACGCGTGAGAAGACACGTTTGCTCGACGAGTCGTCGCGCATGGACGATACGATCGCGCGCCTCGCATCGCGCGAACGGCTCGCGCGCCTCGCCGCGAGCTTGGGGATGCACGAACCGCAAACGTTCGCGCAAATTACTTTGCCCACCGAACGTCCTCAGACCGTACCGCACGGGCTCGCCTTCCTTCCCTGGTTGAAGTGAGCGACCGCGCGAACCGCGCGCCGCGACGTCCCGCCGAAGCGGCGGTAAGAGCGAGCGCTCTGCGTGCGAAGATCGTTTTCTATCTGCTCTTCTCGACCGGAATCGCACTCGGCATTCGCCTCTACATCGTGCAGGTTCACGATGGTCCCAAACTCGCCGCGCGCGCGTACGAGCAACGTCTCGAAACCGTCAATTATGCCGCCCACCGCGGCTCGATTTTCGATCGCGACGGAACCGCGCTCGCGCGCTCGCTCCCGTCGCAAAGCGTGTACGCGACGACGGGCGACGTGAAAGATATCGACGGCACCGCGCGTGCGCTCGCAGGTATTCTGCGCGAACGTTCCGCCCGTGGTTTGCGCGCGTCGCTTGCCGGTGCGTCGTCGTACGTACAGATCGGCCACAAAGTCTCGCGTGACGCGTCGGATGCGATTGCCAAGCTCGCGCTCCCCGGCATCAGCATCGTCCCCGAGTCGACGGGAACGCGCTTCGTACCCGCGGGGCGACTCGCGTCGAGCGTCATCGGCTTTACGGGCTTCGATGAAGACGGACTCGAGGGGGTGGAATATGCCTTCGACGGACTCTTGCGTGGTGCGCCCGGGAAGATGACGCTCGAGGCCGACCAATTCGGTCGCGCGATTCCCTTCGCAAAGCCTCGCGTCGTCGTTGCCGCAAAGCCCGGAAATTCGATCGAGCTCACGATCGATTCGTATCTGCAATACAACGTCGAACGCATCTTGCGCGATGCGGTCCACAAATGGAACGCAGAGAGCGGCTGCGCGCTCGTCCTGGACCCAAAGTCGGGCGAGGTGCTCGCACTTGCGAACGTACCCGACTACGACGTGCGCCACTATGCGAGCGCGAGCCCCGACGCGCGGCGCGATCGCGTCGTGATGGACGCCTACGAACCCGGCTCGACCTTCAAGCTGATAACGGCAGCAGCCGCACTCGATAGCGGCAAAGTAACGACCCAAACGCAGTTTCCGGCGAGGGACCAACTCACGATCGGTGGCCGCACGATCCACAACGCCGAAGACGGTTTTCTCGCCGGCTCCGCAAACTCGGAAACGCTCGAAGATATCATCGCCTATTCGCATAACGTCGGCGCCGCGGAAGTCGGATTGACGATCGGGCGACGCACGATGTACGCGACGATGCGTAAGTTCGGATTCGGCGATTACACGCGCGTCGGTTTGCCGGGCGAGAACCCCGGGATCGTGCCGCCGATCGCTGAGTGGAGCGAGACGTCGCTGCCGACGATCTCGTTCGGCCACGGCATCTCGACGACGCCGATCGCGCTCGCACGTGCGTACGCGGCAATCGCCAACGGCGGGCTCCTCATGCGTCCGCGTATCCTTTCGGCGTTGCTCGATGGCGACGGGCGCACGGTTTATCGTTACGCGCCGGAAATCGAACGCCGCGCGATCTCGGTGAAAACGGCTGCGACGTTGCGCCGCTATCTGCGCGCGGTCGTCATGCGCGGGACGGGGAATCCGTCGGCGATCGTACCGGGATATACGACGGCGGGAAAAACGGGAACCGCGCAAGTCGCCGAAAATGGCGGCTACGTTTCGGGTGCATATATCGGGTCGTTCGTCGGATTCGTGCCCGCCGAATCGCCGAAATTCGTGATTCTCGTAAAGATCGCACGACCGCATGGCGCGATCTATGGCGGCGTCGTCGCGGCGCCGGCCTTCGCCGAAATCGCGAAGCTCGCGATGATGCACGCGGGCGTGATGCCCGCTCGGATCCCCGCGCGCGCGCGCGTACGCGCACCGCTTCCACTTGCAGCGCAGCCTGTGCCCGTCGTGCGTCCGCCGAAACAACGCACGTGAATCCAACGCTCGCCTCGCTCGTCGCCGCGCTCGACGATCCGCGCGCGACGGGCGACCTCGGTATCACGGTTCGCGCGATCGCACACGATTCGCGCGCCATCGTGCCCGGCACACTGTTCGTCGCGCTGCGCGGCGAACGCGTCGATGGGCATGCGTTCGTTGCGAGCGCCTTTGCATCGGGCGCGATCGGCGTCGTCGTCGATGGTGGATTCGATCTCTCGACGCTCGCCGTGCCGGGCGCGATCGTCGTTGTCGACGACACGCGTCGCGCGCTCTCGCGCTTGGCCGCGCTCTTTTACGGCAACCCGTCCCGGACGTTGCGCGTGACGGGCGTGACGGGAACGAACGGCAAGACGACCGTAACGCATCTCGCGGCGGCGATACTCGATGCGGGCGGCGTTCCGACGGGGCGCATCGGGACGCTCGGGGCGCGATTCGGTGGCGCGATGTGGTCGCTCGAAAATACGACGCCGCTCGCACTGGAACTTCAGTCGCTGCTCGGGGAAATGCGCGATCGTGGCGCGCAGGCCGTCGCGATGGAAGCGAGTTCGCACGCGCTCGCACAAGATCGCGTCGCCGACGTCGACTTCGCGGTCGCGGTGCTGACGAACGTGACGCGCGATCACCTCGATTATCACGGGACGTTCGAAGCGTATGCGGCGGCGAAGCGAAGCCTCTTCGAGCGCGCGCCGATCGCGATCCTCAATAGCGACGACCCGCTCGGCCGCGCGTGGGCGGGCGAGCTGCGCGCGGCCGGCAAGACGGTCGATACGTACGCACTCGATTCGGACGCGACGCTCGTCGCGCGCGATATCGCGCTGCGCGCCGACGGCAGTAGCTTCAACGTCGATGCGCGGCGGTTCGCGCTACGCTTGCCGGGGCGATTCAATATTGCAAACGCACTCGCCGCGCTCGGTATCGCGCGCGCGCACGGCGTCGCTGACGACGATTCGGCGCGCGCGATGGCCGCGTTCGAACGCGTCCCCGGTCGCATGGAACACCTTGCTGGTGGCGGGATCGACGTGCTCGTCGATTACGCGCACACGCCCGATGCGCTCGATGTCATCTTGCGGGCCGCACGCGAAACGGCACGTGGCGAACTGGCGGTCGTCTTCGGATGCGGCGGCGATCGCGATCGCGGCAAGCGTCCGCTCATGGGCGCGATCGCGCGGTCACGTGCAGACCGCGTCTTCGTTACGAGCGACAACCCGCGCTCGGAAGATCCCCAAGAGATCATCGACGAGATTCTCGGCGGGATCGACGACTTGCGTGAAGTCGTCGCACTCGTCGATCGCCGTGCCGCGATTCGGCGCGCGATCCTCGATGCCGAACCGGGCGACGTCGTCGTCGTCGCGGGGAAGGGGCATGAAACCTACCAGATCATCGGTACGGTAACGAACCATTTCGACGATCGCGATGAAGTGCGGTCGGCACTCGCCGCACGCGAACCCGCGTGAAGATCCCGCTCACCTCCGCCGTCGCCGCCTCGAGCGCGCGCGTCCTCGCACCCGATGCGTTGCCGATCGCCGCGCGCTTTTCCACCGATACACGAACGCTCGTCCCGGGCGACCTCTACGTCGCACTCCGTGGCGCGACGTTCGATGGCCACGCCTTCGTGGGCGAAGCGCTCGCGTGCGGTGCGAGTGGGGTTGTGGTCGATGACGCGCGCGCGGTGCCGCCGGGCGTTGGCGCACTCGTTGTCGACGACACGACTGTGGCCTATCTCGCGATCGCCGGCGTCGCGCGATCGGCTTCGCGTGCGCGCGTCGTCGCGATCACCGGGAGTGCGGGGAAGACGACGACCAAACACGTGCTCGCAGCATTGCTCCAACGCGTTCAGTCGGGCCCGGTCGTGGCGACACATGCGAATGAAAATAACGAAATCGGCGTCGCGAAGCTCTTGCTCGGTGCTTCTGACGACGCGGCATACATCGTCGTCGAGTTCGGCGCGCGCCATTTCGGCGAGATCGCGCCGCTCGCACGCGCCGCGCGCCCCGACGTCGCGGTCATCACGAACATCGGGGACGCTCATCTGGAAATTTTCGGTTCGCGCGAGCGATTGCGCGAAACGAAGTATGGCATCTTCGCAACGGGCGCCCGCGCGGTCGTGCCCTTGCGCCCGAGCGATCGCGGTATCACGGACGACGACGCAAGGGGCGACGACGCCGCAACAGCCGAGCGCGACGCGCGAGCGGGGCGACCGCGCACGTATTTCTACGCGGCCGATGCAGCAAGCGAGATCGCAGGAACGGGAAGAGCGTCGGAGACGACGGTCGCGCTCGTGGGGCGCGAGCGACTCGTCGTGATCGCGGGCGATCGAGCGGGCGCGAGCGTGGAGACGCATGTCGCCGTTGCGGGCGAGCACAACTTGCGCAATGTCGCGGCCGCGGCGGCCGCGGCCGTCGCGCTCGGCATCGCACCCGCGAAGATCGCGGACGCGCTGCGCGACGCAGATCTGCCCGAGGGCCGGTACGAGCGCATCACGCTCGGGACACTCGCGCTCGTGTACGATGCTTACAACGCCTCGATGGACGGGACGCTCGCGACGATCGCGTCGTTCGAGGTGGAATCTGCGACGCGTCGCATCGCCGTCCTCGGCAGCATGGCGGAGCTCGGCGCCGACGCACCCGCGATGCACGCGCGCGTCGGTGCCTCGGTCGCGAGTGCGACGATCGCGTACGTGCTCGTCGGTGGCGATTTCGCAAGCGATCTCGCGCGCGGCTTGCGGGAGGCGGGATTTCCGGCCGACCGCATCGTCGCGTTCGCGAGCAACGCCGAAGCCGTGACGTGGCTCGACGCTCATGCACGCCCAGGCGACTGCATCTTGCTCAAAGCGTCGCGTCGTTATCGGTTTGAAGAGATCGTCGATGGTCTGCGCGCCTCGCGCGCGAACGGGGATGCACGACATGCCTGAACTCGTGCAACGGCCGGCAACGATCGGACGCTCGGATCCCACGCGCAAGCGCGAAGCGTTCGGCAATCGCTTCGCTGCGATTCCCATTCGCACGCCGCTCGTACGCGCGGGCGACGATCTCGCGGGCATCGTCGCCGATGCCGTGCGTGGCGTCGTGCGTGGCGGAGACGTCGTCGCGATCTCGGAAACCGCGGTCGCGATCGCGCAAAATCGCATGATCGCCGCCGAAACGATTCGCCCGACGCGCCTCGCATACGTGCTCTCGCGGCGCGCGGGTGCGCTCGCGACGATGAACCAACCGGAATCGATGCAACTCGTGATCGACGACGTCGGTGCGTGGCGTGTCGTCTATGCGGCCGTCGCGCACGTGTTCGGACGCGTGCTCGGGAAGCGCGGCGTTTTCTACGAGATTCTCGGCGAAGCGATTTCGGCCATCGACGGATACACGGGTACGCTGCCGCCGTTCGATCGGCAGATCGTGCTCGGGCCCGAGAATCCCGACGGTGCGGCGAGTGAGATTGCGACGCGCATCGGTGCGCACGCGGTCGTCGTCGATGCGAACGATCTCGGTATCGCGAAGGTGCTCGGTGCGTCGCCGGGCGTCCACCGCGCCAATGTCGAGGAGTCGCTGCGCGACAATCCCCACGGCAACGGCGACGAGCAGACGCCGATCGTCGTACTCGCGTGGCGCGATGTGGGATCGAGCCCGTTGCTCCATGGCCGTAGCGGATGAATGTCTTTTCGAGCAACTCGCTCGTATGGACCGCGGTTATCGTCGCGAGCTTGAGCAGTATCGTCGTGCGGCCGCTGATCGAGCTGCTCCGCCGGGTATCGTTCAAACAGCACGCTTACGAAGACGCGCCGAAAACGCATGCGATCAAGAGCGGCACGCCCACGATGGGCGGCGTGCTCTTCGTCATCGCGCTCGTTGCCGCTGCGATCATCCATCCCGACTTCGCGACCTTCTCGCTCGCCGTGCTCGGCCTCGGATGCGGGCTCGTCGGATTCATCGACGATTACACGTCAATCCGCCGCGGCAAGAATCGGGGCCTGAGCCCGCGCTCGAAGTTCGCGGCAACGATCGCGGTCGGCATCGCATTCCTCGCGCTCGCGACATTCGGCGCGCGCCGCGACGGGACGTTCGAGCCGGGCACGATCTTCGCGACCGCAGCCTCTGCGGGCAACGCGCATCTCGTCGTGCCGTATGTGATTTGGTTCGGCTTGGGCCTGCTCGTCATTCTCGCGACGACGCACGCCGTAAACCTCACCGATGGGCTCGATGGGCTCGCGGGCGGCACGATGCTTCCGCCGCTCGCCGTCCTTGCATTTTTCAGTTGGCAGATGGGTGCTCGCGGCGTCGCGTTCGTCGACGTTGCCGTGATGGCGTCGCTCGGCAGTTTCCTCGTCTACAACGTTCACCCCGCACGCCTGTTCATGGGCGATACGGGCGCGCTTCTTTTGGGAGGCGTCCTTGCGGGAAGCGTCGTTTTAACCGGTACGCACCTTCTGCTCCCGCTCATCGGCGGCGTCTTCGTCGCCGAAGCGCTCTCGGTTATCATTCAAGTCCTTTACTTTAAGCGCACGCACAAACGGATATTTCGCATGAGCCCGTTGCACCATCATTTCGAACTCGGCGGTTGGCCCGAGACGAAAGTCACCGCGCGCTTCTGGACCGCGTCGGCGATCCTCTCGCTCGTCGGATTGGCGATCGTCCGATGAACGTTACCGGGACCTTCGATCCGCGCGAACGCGTGCTCGTGATCGGCCTCGGTCGGAGCGGCATCGCGAGCTGTGCGGTCTTGCGTGCGCGCGGCGCGACCGTCTTCGCGACCGACGAAAAGCCACGCGAAGCGCTCGCGAAAACGATTGCCGAACTCGATGCGAATGCCGTGGAGTTCGTCGATCCCGCCGAGATCGATCGCGTGTTGCCGCAACTCACGGCGTGCGTGGTGTCGCCCGGCGTTCCGCTCAACATCGATCTCGTCCGACGCGTGCAGGCTGCACGGATCTCGGTCTACTCCGAGATCGAGGTCGCGTACCGAATCTGCAAGGCGCCGATGGTCGCGATCACGGGTACCAAAGGCAAGACGACGACGACGGCGCTCGTCGGTGCGATGTTCCGCCGCGCGGGCAAGACGACGCACGTCGGCGGGAATATCGGAAACGCTCTCATCAACGAGACCTTCGTCGCCGCTGCGGGCGACTGGGTCATCGCGGAGGTATCGTCGTTCCAGCTCGAATCGATCCGGTCGTTCAAACCGAAAATCTCCGCGATCATCAATCTCTCACCCGATCATCTCGATCGCTACCACTCGATGGATGAATATAGCGAAGCGAAATTCCGCATCTTCGCGAATCAATCGGCGACCGATACGTTCGTCGGCAATCTCGACGACCCGATCGTCGCCGAACTTTGCGCGGGCGAATCGGCGAAGCGACTCAACGCGCGCGCGACGTGGTTTGCGATGGCGCCGAACCGCGCGGCGACGATCTACGTCCGCCAAGGGCGCATCGTCTACGCGCCGCCGACGGGCGACCCGCGTCCGATCGAGATCATGCCGGTCTCGGAAATACCGTTGCTCGGCGCGCACAACGTCGCAAACGTGCTCGCGGCGCTCGCGATCGGTCTCGCAGCCGATCTCGATCCGGCCGCACTGCGGGCGGCAGTCGGTGATTTCGTCGCGCTGCCGCACCGCTTGCAGCGCGTCGCAGTTGCCGATGGCGTCACATTCGTCGACGATTCGAAATCGACGAATCCGGGCTCCGTGGTCGCGGCGCTCGCATCGTTCGACCAACCGATCGTTCTCGTCGCCGGTGGAAAATCGAAACGCACGGATTTTCGCGCGATGGGTTCCGCGATTGCAAAACATGCCAAAGCCGTCGTACTCATCGGTGAAGCAGCGGATGAGATCGCGGCCGTGATCGGCAACGTCCCGACGCAACGCGCAACGTCGATGGAGCACGCCGTCGCGGTCGCGCGGTCGATCGCGGCCCCGGGCGATGTCGTGCTTCTTTCGCCCGGCTGCGCGTCGTTCGACATGTTCGCCTCGGCCGAAGCACGCGGCGACGCCTTCGCGCAGGCCGCTGCGGTAGAGCTCGGTGCGCATGGGTAAACGCGAGGCGCCCGATACCGTGCTCGTCGGTGCGATCGCAGCGCTCGTCACGATCGGTCTCGTGATGATCTTCAGCGCGTCGAGTGCGTACGCGGTCGCGCTGCAACACGATGCGGGATACTTTCTCAAACGGCAGATGATGTGGCTCGTCGTCGCGCTCGCCGTCGCCTACGTGGCCTATCGGATCGATTACCGCAAGCTCCGTGTGGTCGCGCCGTGGGCGCTTGGCGCGAGCATCGTCGCACTCGCACTCGTGCTCGTGCCGCACGTCGGCGTGATTGCGGGCGGCGCATCCCGTTGGCTCGGCGTGGGCCCGATCCAATTCGAACCATCGGAGTTTGCGAAACTCGCTTTGGTCCTGTATCTTTCGGCGGCGCTCGCGACGAAAGGCGATCGTATCAGATCGCTCGTACGCGGCCTCTTTCCGCTCGCACTCGTGACGGCTGTGATGGCGATGCTCGTCATCAAACAGCCCGACTTCGGCACCGCGAGTCTGCTCGCGTTTACGGCGGCGACACTCTTTTTTGTCGCGGGCGCGCGCGTGGTCCATCTGCTGATGATTTTTGCGGCCGTCATGCCGCCCGCGATTCTCTTGATCCGCCACGATCCGTACAAGCTCGCGCGCGTCGTCGCGTTTATGGATCCGTGGAAGGATCCACAAGATAAGGGTTTTCACATCGTACAGTCGTTGATGGCGCTCGGCAGCGGTGGCTGGTTCGGCGTCGGGCTCGGTTTCTCGCACCAAAAATTCTTTTGGCTACCTGAGGCGCACACCGATTTTATCGGTTCGATCATCGGTGAGGAGACGGGCTTTGCGGGCATGGCCGCAATCGTCGCACTCTTCGTGATCTTCGCCTATCGCGCGGTGCGCATCGCGCTCGCCGCACCCGATCGGTTCGGGTTTTTTCTCTGCATCGGGTGCATGGCGCTCATCGTGATTCAAGCGTTCGTCAACCTCGGCGTCGTCTCGTCGTCGTGGCCCGTAACGGGCGTTCCGTTGCCGTTCATCTCGTTTGGGGGCACGTCGCTCGTGACGTCGCTAACCGCGGTCGCGCTCATCGTCAACGTCGGCCGCTCCCGCATCGCGCGCGAGTCGGCATACGCGGTTGGCGACGTGCGCCGACCGTACGAGTACACGCCCATCGCGGCGCGATAGCGCGCGGGCGTTCGTGCGTCTCGTGCTCACGGGTGGCGGGACCGGCGGCCATGTGTACCCCGCACTTGCGATCGCCGAGGCATTCGCAACCGAACCCGCGTTCGCGCCGTTCGCCGTAAATTTCATCGGGACGCGTGGCGGCCTCGAAGCGCGAATCGTCCCCGCTGCGGGACTCCCGTTGTATACGGTGCGTGCCGCGCCGCTCGCGCGGAAAATGAGCTTGTCGCTCGTGGGGACGCTTGCGACCAACGTGCTCGGCGTGATCGATGCGCTACGCGTCTTGCACCGGCTCCAACCCGATATCGTGATCGCGACGGGCGGCTACGTTTCGCTTCCCGTCGTCGCGGCGATGCGGCTCGTGCGCGCGCTCGGACGTTCGCGCGCGCGGATTGCGGTGCTCGAACCCAATGCGGCGGCGGGCTTGACGAACCGACTCGTCGCGCCGCTCGTCGATGAGGTTTGGTATGCGATCCCACCGAGTGCTCGCGCACTCCGCCGAGGGGAGTTCGTCGTCGGCATTCCGGTGCGTTCGTCGATGCGACGGCCGCTCGCGAAATCCGATGCGCGCGCGACACTCGGCCTGCCCGCTACGGCGACGATCGTCGTCGTGATCGGTGGCAGCCAGGGCGCGCGCTCCATCAACGAAGCCGTCGCAGGTTACATCGAGGCGGGCGTCGCCGATGGAGTACATATGCTCGTTCTTGCGGGGGACCGCGATTTTGCCGTGCTCGCGCGTCGCCTTGCGGGCCGCGCGGATGCGACGGTCCTTGCCTATCTCGACGACCCGCGCAGCGCGTATGCGGCGGCCGACCTCGTGCTGGCGCGCGCGGGCGCATCGACCCTCGGTGAACTCGCGGCGACCGCGACGCCGGCGCTCTTGGTGCCCTATCCCTTCGCGACGGCCGATCACCAAGCGCACAACGCCCGCGCGTATGCGGCGGGCGGTGGCGCGCGCGTCGTGGCCGATCGCGACCTCGATGCGGTGCGTTTGCGGGCAGAACTCGCGGCGGCGCTCGAGCCCACGGCGCTTGCGGCGATGCGCGCGGCCGCGGAACGCGCCTCGGCCGTCGATCCACGCACGACCATCGTCGCACGGGTAAATGCGTGGTCGATTTCGAAAGCGGCCCCCTCGTGAGAATACCGACGGGCGACGCCAGCGCCCGCGTACATTTCGTGGGCATTAGCGGCATCGGCATGTCGGGGCTCGCTCGCATCCTCTTGGCGCGCGGTGTCACGGTAAGTGGCTCGTCGGATCGACGAACGACGCTCACCGACGCGCTCGCCGCCGAAGGCGCGCAGATCGCGATCGGTCATGCGGCCGGTCACTGCGCGGGTGCGACGTCGATCGTCATCAGCACCGCGATCGACGACCACAATCCCGAACTGCTCGACGCGCGCGAACGCGGCATCCCGATTCTCCATCGCGGTGCCCTTCTCGCGCAACTCATGGCGCAACGCCGCGGCATCGCGGTTGCGGGAACGCATGGGAAGACGACGACCACGGCGATGATCGCGCGCGTCCTCGAAGGCGGTGGCTGCGATCCAACGGTCGTCGTCGGCGGCGAACGCGTCGATACAAAAACGAATGCCCGTGACGGGTCGGGCGTGTGGTTCGTGAGCGAAGCCGACGAGTCGGATCGATCGTTTCTCGGCCTCGATCCCGAGATCGCGATCGTCACGAATATCGAGAACGATCACATCGAGAGCGATGCCGATCTTCCCGAGCTCGTTGCGGCATTCGAAACGTTTGTCGCTCGCGTGCCCGCACACGGTCGGCTCGTGATCGGGACCGACGAACCGCGCGCGGCCGCGCTCGCCGGCACCGCGCACGCCGCAACGACCACGACGTTTGGATTCGCTGAAGATGCCGATATCCGCGCCGCGCATCCGTACTATGCCGATTTTGGATCGACGTTTGACGTGCTCGTGCGCGGCGTGCCGGCAGGGACGGTCGTTCTCGACGTGCCCGGTGCGATCAATATTGAAAACGCGCTCGCCGCGATCGCCGTCGGACTCGAACTGCGCGTGCCGTTCGAAACGATCGCGAACGCCCTCGCGGGATTTCGCGGCGTGCGGCGTCGCTTCGAAATTCTCACGCGCGGCGACCGGATGACGGTCGTCGACGATTACGCGCATCACCCAACCGCCGTCGAAGCGACGATCGCGGCAGCACGCGCGAATTTCGACGGCCCGATCGTCGTCGCGTTCCAACCGCATCGCTATACGCGCACGCGCTATCTCGGAAACGATTTCGCACGCGCGCTCCGTGGCGCCGATCGCGTCGTGCTCACCGACATTTACGCCGCATCGGAAGCGCCGATTCCGGGCGTCGATGCGAAGACCATCGGCGCACCGCTCGCGAGGCTCGGCTGCGAGGTCGCGTATGCGAAGGTCGAGGATCTCGAGGCGGAGTTGCTCGCGCACGCACCGCAGGGCGCGCTCGTGCTCATGCTCGGTGCGGGATCGATTACGGCTGCTGCGGCGCGACTCGCGCGCGCGATCGAACCGCGTGTTGCTCCTGCGAGCGCGCCATGAGTCTCACGGAGATCTGCGCACGCGCGAGCGTCCTCTGCGATGCCGACCGCACGCTGCTCGCTCAGACGCTCGGCGATCGCGCGAGCTTCGATGCGCCGCTCGCACCGCACACGTATTGGAAGATCGGCGGCCCGGCCGATGCATTGTGCGTCGTCGAAACGAGCGCCGAACTCGCCACGATTCTGCGCCTCGCTTTCAAGCGAACGTTGCCGTGGTTCGTGCTCGGCAGCGGGTCGAATCTGCTCGTCGGCGATGGCGGCATTCGCGGGATCGTCATCCGGCTCGCGGGGGAATTCGCGCGCATCGAGGCTCGCAACGAAGACGACGGCGTAACGATCGTGGCGGGCGCGTCGGCGTCGCTCCCGCTCGTCGTCGCGCAAGGCGCGTCGCTCGGAGCGATCGGCATCGATTCGCTCGCTGGAATTCCGGGAAGCGTCGGTGGCAGTTTACGCATGAACGCGGGCACGGACCGCGAGTTCGGGGAGTTCGTGCGCGACGTCTCGGTGCAGACGCCCGCGAAGCCGGAGACACATGCGGTTACGCCGCAATATTTCTATCGCCACACGACGCTCGCGCGTGACGCGGTGGTGACGCATGCGACGCTGCATTTCGAACGTGGCGAGCCCGCAACGGTGCGCGAGGTCCTGCAAAAACGGCTCGTTCGCCGCAAGAATTCACAACCACTACAGTATCCGAGCGCCGGGTCGTGTTTTCGTAATCCGTCGGGCGATAAAGCGGGCCGATTGATCGAGGCCGCGGGCTGCAAGGGGTTGCGCGAAGGCGGCGCGGAGGTCTCGGAGATGCACGCGAATTTTATCGTCAATCGCGGTGGTGCGACGGCAGCCGAAACGGCGGCGTTGCTCGCGCGCGTGCGACGCTCGGTTGCGGAACGCTTCGGTGTCGAACTCGAACTCGAAGTCCATTTCGTGGGAGCGTTCGTATGAAGGCGCGCGTCGCGGTCGTGATGGGCGGTCCCAGTACCGAGCGCGAGGTCTCGATTGCGAGCGGTCGCGGCATCGCAGCCGCACTCGAGCGCTTGGGATACGACGTTCGGACGCTGGATTTCGATGCAAACTTCGCGCGTGCGATCGGCGAGCTCGAGCCCGATGTCGTCTTCAACGCGCTCCACGGTGCGGGCGGCGAAGACGGCACGATTCAAGGCGTGCTCGATTGGCTCCACGTGCCCTATACGGGGAGCGATCTCCGGTCGTGTGCGATCTCGATGGACAAGCACTTAACCAAAAAGTTACTCTCGGCCGAGGGCCTTCCGACGCCCGCCTGGGATACCTTCGATTTCGATGGCGGCACGTTGCCGCTCTTGCCGGGATCGCTCAATCTTCCGCTCGTCGTCAAGCCGCGCGCCGAAGGTTCGAGTACGGGTGTCTCGATCGTGCGCACGCACGAAGAATGGTCGCGCGCGATGCTCGATCTCTCCATCAGTCGCTCGACGATTCTCGCAGAAGAATTCGTGCCCGGTCGTGAATTCGGCTGCGGCGTGCTCTTCGGCGCGGCGCTCCCCATCGTCGAGATCATCCCGCAGAACTCCGAATTTTACGATTACGACGCGAAGTATTCATCGGGCGGGAGCCGCCATGAAACGCCTGCGCGCATCGACGATGACCTCGCGCATCGCCTGCAAATGCTCGCGCTCTCGACGCACCGCATGCTCGGTTTGCGCGATTATTCGCGCACCGATTTCATCGTGACGGCAACGGGGCGGCCGTATATTCTCGAGATCAATTCGCTGCCTGGCATGACGCCGACGAGTCTCTTTCCCGAGGTCTGTGCGGCGGCCGGAATATCGTTCGACGCGCTCGTCGAGCGCTTGGCGCGCGCCGCGCTCGATCGCGGCCGTGCGCTCGTGGATGCGAGCTAAAACCGCCGCTCTCGCGATCGCCCTCGGCGTCGCGCTCGCGGCGCTCGATGCCGTCATGCCGTCGCTCCATCTGGTGTACGCCCAGATCGTCCCTCTCGTCTTGCTCGCGCGCGCGTACGGGTTGCGTGCGGCCGTCGTCATTGGCGTCGTCGTGGCCGTCTTTCTCGCAGTCGCCGAGCGACGCGTGCCGCATGGTGGCGCATGGCAAACGGTCGCGATCGAAACGCTCGTCCTCGCGATCATCTCCACGATCGTTTTCGTCGCCGTGGAACGCTACGACGAGTTCTTACGCCGATCGCATCGTGCCGATTCGCTACGGATCGCGGATGAGAACGCGGATCGTCTCCGCGCGATTGCGAGCGAAGGCTCGGCGATGCGCGAACGCAATTTCGCGGCGATTGCCGAAGCGATTCCACAACTCGTCTGGCGCGCCGATGCCACGGGCGCGATGGAGTATGTCAACGAGGCGTGGATTGCGTATACGGGTCTCGCGAGCGACGATCTGCTGCGCGGTTCGACCGCCTTTTGGGACGTGATTTCGCCCGAAGATGTGGCCCGTGTGCGCGAACAGTGGGCAGCCGGGCTCGAAGAAGGCATCACGTACGAGATCGAGATGCGTCTGCGCGGAAAAGAGGGCGTGTATCGCTGGTTCCTCGCGCGCGCCGCACCCCTTCGCGATCCCGGCGGCGAGATCGTCCATTGGTTCGGGACGTGCACGGATATCGACGATCATAAGGTCCAGCAAGCGAATCTCGAAGCGCGGTTTGCCGTCGCACATCGTGTCTCCGAAGCGTTTCAACGCGCGTCGTTACCCGCGCGTCTTCCCGACGTTCCGGGGCTGACGTTTTCGGCACTTTACCGTGCGGGCAAACGCGAAGCGGCGGTCGGAGGCGATTGGTACGATGCGTTACGATTGCTCGACGGGCGGGTGGTCATTTCGATCGGCGACGTTGCAGGGAGTGGCCTCGCAGCTGCGATCACGATGGTCGCGATGCGCCAGGCGATGCGCGGCGCCGCGCAAATCCTCGCCGATCCGATCGCGATCTTAGAAGCGGCCGATCGGACGCTTCGTGAAGACGCATCGGATCGCATGGTGACGGCGTTCGTCGGCGTTTTCGATCCCGTGACGCGCGTGCTCACGTACGCACTTGCGGGGCATCCGACGCCTTTCGTACGGCTTCCCGATGGGAGCGTGGTCGAACTCGCCGCTCCCGGATTGCCGCTCGGTGTGCGGCGCAAAGGCGACACCGAGGCACGCGCGATCGTTCTCGTCGCGGGATCGTTTCTCGCACTCTACACCGACGGGCTCGTCGAATCGACACACGACTTCGTGGCGGGCGAACGACGTTTGCGCGATGCTGTGGCGCGCGTCGGCGTGCCGTCGACGATTCCCGCAGCCGATCGTCTCGCGGCGCTCGTGCTCCCCAACGGCGCGACCGACGACGTCGCGATTCTCGCACTCGACTGCGATCGTGATGATGGCGATTCGCGCTTTCGCCGGTTCACGTTTCGTTCTGACGATCGCGCGGCCGCGCACGAAACGCACGCGTCGATTTCCGCAGCCCTGGTCGCGGCGGGTGCGAACGAAGCGCAACTCAACGACGCGAACATGATCTTTAGCGAACTCGTCGGGAACGTCGTGCGGCACGCTCCGGGATCGTGCGAAGTCGTGCTCGACGCTTCGGGCGCGCTTCCGGTGCTCAGCGTTCTCGACCGCGGCCGCGGCTTCACCCATGCGCCGCATCTTCCCGCCGACACGTTCGCGGAATCGGGGCGCGGCCTCTTCATCGTTCGCGCGCTCGCGGCTGAATTCGGGGCGACGCGTCGCCACGACGGTGGCAGTCATGCACGTGCCGTCATCACGATTAACCGTCCGGTGAAGCGCCGCAAAGTCGCAGCGATCCCGCGCTCGATCGGAAGCACATCGAGTAAAACCCTCACGGGCGCGTAAGACTGCATGGAGAACGCACTTAGCGTGGCGAACCCGGGTACGATGCGGAGTTCAGGAACGGTCGTCGATCGCGGCCTCGAAGGCATCATCGTCGGTACGACCGCCTTGAGTGAGATCGATGGCGCTGCCGGCCGCCTCCGCTATCGTGGCTACGATATCGACGACCTCGCGAGCAACGCGTCGTTCGAAGAAGTCGTGCATCTCCTCCTATTCGGCACGCTGCCGACGGCACACCAACTCGCCGATCTCGGCGTGCGACTTGCGGCCAATCGCGCACTGCCGCCGGCGGTGCTTGCGATGTTGCGCGAAATCCCGATCGACGCGTGGCCGATGGATGTCGTGCGGACCGCCGTCTCCGCGCTCGCGCTCTTCGCGCCGCATCAAGAGAACGGGGCGCACCTCTCCACGCCGCGCACCGCGATCAGCCTCATCGCGAAAACGCCGACGATCGTCGCCGCATGGGATCGCTTGCGGCGCGGACTCCAGCCGATCGATCCGCTCCCTCGTCTGGGCATGGCGGCGAACTTTCTCTATATGCGCACGGGGCGGATGCCGATCCCCGAAGCGGAACGCGCGCTCGATGCATATTTTGTCCTGCTCGCGGACCACTCATACAATGCATCGACGTTTGCAGCGCGTGTAACGGCCTCGACACGCGCGGATATCTTCGCCGCCGCCACGTCGGCGCTCGCGACGCTCGAAGGCGATCTTCACGGCGGGGCACCGGGTCAGGTGATGAAGATGCTTCTGGGGATCGGCAAGCCCGCCGAGGCCCCGGCGTACGTCGCGGATCTCTTAGCGCGCGGCCAACGCATCATGGGCATGGGACACCGCGAATATCGCGTCCGCGATCCGCGCGCCAAGCATCTCGACGTGCTCGCACGCGATCTCGGCGAAGCGACGAACACCGTGTGGCACACCGTCGCACGCGCGCTCGAAGAGGCCGCCTCGGTGGCACTCGCGCGTGCGAAACCCGCTCGGCCGCTCGCGGCGAACGTCGAATTCTACACCGCGCCGACGCTGTACGCACTCGGCATTCCGCCCGATGAATTCACTTGTCTCTTTGCGTGTAGTCGCATGGCCGGGTGGACGGCGCACGTCTTGGAACAACTCGCCGACAATCGATTGATTCGACCGCAAGCAACATACGCGGGTCACCCGCCCGCAGCGTTCGTGCCGATCGAGCGCCGTGCCGCCGCACCGGAATCGGAACGCTCATGATGATCTCGCCCCCACGTCGCGCGACGATTTCGCGCGAAACCAAAGAGACGACGATCGCTCTCGAACTCGACCTCGACGGCGGTCCGTGCGAAGTTCGTACGGATGTGAAGTTTCTCGATCACATGCTCGACGCGTTCGCGAAGCATTCGGGATGCGGCCTCGTGTTGCGAGCGACGGGCGACGGGATGGATCATCACCATCTCATCGAGGACGTCGGCATCGCGCTCGGTCAGGCCATCTACACGGCGCTCGGTGAAAAGCGCGGTATCGCGCGTTTCGGTTCGCTCGCCGTGCCGCTCGACGACGCCCTCGTGCTCGGGAGTATCGATCTTTCCGGCCGCGCGTGGCTCAATTTTACGGTGAAGTTTAACGTCGAGAATCTGGGCGATCTCAAGACCGAACTCGTCTCGCACTTCTTTCACAGCGTGAGCGAGAACGGGCGATTTAATCTGCACCTCGTGCAACTCGCCGGCGTCAATTCGCACCATCTCTGCGAGGCTTCATTCAAAGCGTTCGCACGCTCGTTCGCAGCGGCCAAAGCGATCACCGCCGACGTGTCGATTCCCTCGACGAAAGGACTGCTCGCGTAGCCGATGTCTGACTACACGCTGACCACCGAGACGGGTGCGAATTCGCGCCTCCCGCTCCTAAAAGCCACGCTCGGTCACGACGCAATCGACGTTCGCCAACTCCTCGACGGCACGCACGTCACGACGTACGACCCTGGTTTTTCATCGACCGCGAGTTGCAGTTCGGCGATTACATACGTGGACGGCGAAAAAGGCGTGCTGCTCTATCGTGGCTACGCGATCGACGAACTCGTCGAAAAGAGCTCGTTCGTCGAAGTCGCGTATCTCTTACTTTTCGGCGAACTTCCCTCGCATGCGGAACTTGTAAAATTCCAGTACGACATCGGCCATCACACGATGTTGCACGAGCAGATTTCGAGCTTCTATCACGGCTTCCGTCGCGACGCGCATCCGATGGCAGTCATGCTCGGCGTCGTGGGCGCGCTCTCGGCATTCTATCCCGATTCGATCAACGTCTACGATCCGATGCAACGGCTCATCTCGATCGATCGGCTCGTCGCGAAACTTCCGACGATTACCGCGATGGCCTATAAATACACGGTCGGCCAGCCGTTCGTCTATCCGCGCAACGATCTCGATTACTGTTCGAACTTCCTCCACATGATGTTCTCGGTTCCAGCCGAGGCGTACGTGCCAAATCCCATCTTCACCAAAGCGATGAACGCGATTCTCATCGTCCAAGCCGATCACGAACAGAACGCATCGACCTCGACCGTGCGCACCGTCGGGTCGAGCCGCGCCAACCCGTTCGCGTGCGTGGCGGCAGGCATCTCGTCGCTCTGGGGCCCGATCCACGGCGGCGCGAACGAAGCCGTCGTTGCGATGTTGCAAGAACTGGGGTCGGTGAAAGCGCTTCCCGATGCGATCCGGCGCGCGAAAGATAAGAACGATCCGTTCCGGCTCATGGGCTTCGGGCATCGCGTTTACAAGAGCTACGATCCACGCGCAAAGGTTCTCAAGCGCATTTATGGCGAGCTGCTCGAAGAACTCGATCTCGGCAACGATCCTCTCTTCGAAATGGCGAAAGAACTCGAACGTCTCGCACTGGAAGACGATTATTTCGTTTCGCGCAAGCTCTATCCAAACGTCGACTTCTATTCGGGCCTCATCATGAAAGCGCTCGGCATTCCGATCAACATGTTCACGGCGATTTTCGCGCTCTCGCGCACGACCGGGTGGCTCGCGCATTGGAAAGAGATGATCGAAGATCCCGATCAGCGTATCACGCGTCCGCGCCAACTCTACGTCGGGCCGACGCAACGCTCGTACGTCAGCGTCGATGCGCGTTTGCAGACCAACGGCTCGGCATCGAAAATGCCGAGTGGCCCTGCGATGCCGAACGAAGCGAGCATCGTTGGCGGGTAAGTCGTGATCGCGGTCGTCGATTACGGTGGTGGGAACTTGGGATCGCTCGTCTCCGCGCTCGGTCGCCGCGGTGCGACCTTCACCGTCACATCCGATCCTGCGATCGTCGCGAGCGCCCGCGCTGCGATCTTACCGGGCGACGGCGCATTCGGCGCGACGATGTCGGCGCTCGCCGAGCGCGGCCTCGACGTCGCGGTGCGCGACACGATCGCGGCGGGTCGGCCGTTTCTCGGCATCTGCGTCGGGATGCAGATTCTTTACGACCGAAGCAACGAGCACGGCGATCATGCGGGGCTCGGCATATTTCCGGGACTCGTGACGCGTTTCGTCCGGGCACCGCGCGTGCCGCATATGGGATGGAACGCACTCGAGATCGTCGCCGAGCATCCGTTCGTGCGCGGTCTGGGCACGGAGGCATACGCGTATTTTTTGCATAGCTATCGCGCGGTCGTCGATGCGCATACGCTGGCGACCGCGACGCATGGCGAGCGCTTTGCGGCGATCGTCGCGCGCGAGAACGTGATGGCGACGCAGTTCCATCCCGAGAAGAGTCAGGCGACAGGCGCCCTGCTCCTCGACAATTTTATCGCGCTCTGCGGGACGGCCGCACTCGCATGATCGCCACACGACCGCTCGAAATCGTGCCGGCGATCGACCTGCGCGGCGGACGCTGCGTGCGGTTGCTCTACGGCGATCCAACGCAAGAGACGCGCTACGACGGCGATCCGCTCGATCGCGCGCGCGCGTTCGTTCGCGCGGGTGCGCGTATGATTCACGTCGTTGATCTCGACGGCGCGTTCGGCACGGGTGAAAATCTCGCAGCGATCCGCACCATCTGTGCGGGCGTGGGCGCGCGCGTGCAGACGGGTGGCGGGATCCGCACCCTCGCCGATGCGAACGCGCGCATCGCGGCGGGCGCCGATGCGATCGTGATCGGCACGATCATCGTCGAGGCGCCCGAGATCGCACGCACGATCGTCGACGCGCACGGCTCACGCGTCGTCGGCGGTGTCGATGCACGCGGTGGTGCGGTTGCGGTGCGCGGCTGGCTCGAAGGTACGGCCCGGGATCGCGATGAGGTCGTGCGCGAACTGCAGGTGTGGGGCGTGGAGCGGATCGTGTATACCGAGATCGCGCGCGATGGTGCGGGTACGGGCTACGACGTCGCGGCGCTCGCACATGTGGGCGCGCTCACCGCGATGCGCGTGACGGCGAGTGGCGGCGCGAAGTCGCTTGCCGATTTGCACGCGCTCGCGAGCGGAACGGGTCCGAGCATCGATCGTGCGATCGTCGGTCGCGCGGTTTACGAGGGGACCATCGACGTCGGCGAAGCGATCGCTGAGTTCGCACGCCTGCCATGATAGACGCGCGGAACGTTCGCGGGTAAGCGCGCCAGGAGTTCGTAGCCGATCGTTCCGGCGCACGCCGCGAGGTCGTTCGCGCCGATCTCATGCCCCCCGTCGCGACCGATGAGCGTTACGGCATCGCCCGTTGCCGCGTGCGCGACGTCGGTCACATCGACGAAGGCCATATTCATGCACACGCGTCCGATGAACGGCACGCGCGCGCCGCGCACGAGCGCGAAGCCCGCATCGGAGAGCGCGCGCGGGAGACCCTCGGCATAACCGATCGGGAGGATACCGATGCGCGACGCGCGCGATGTCGTGAACGAACAGCCGTATCCCACGGTGCGCCCGGCTTCCACGTCGCGTACGACGACGAGCTTCGTGCGCCACGCGAGCGCCGGTTCGAGCGATAGCGCATCCGATGCGGCGGCCTCGGTCTGCGGCGAGGGCCAAATTCCGTACGTTGCGATTCCCGCGCGAATCATGTCGAGGCGCGCCTGCGGATAGAGCATTGCGGCCGCGGAGGCCGCGGCGTGAGCGACGACGCCATGCGCAGCGAAACGCTCGCGCAACGAAGCGGTTGCGGCGGCGAATCGGTCGAGTTGTGCGTGCGTGTACTCCGATGCGAGTTCTTCGGCCGCGGCGAGATGCGTGAAGACGCCACGCACGTCGAGTGCGTCGTCGTCCCCGAACTGCGCGAGGGCTGCCGGCGCGCGTTCGACATCGAGACCGAGTCGCGTGACACCCGTATCGATTTTCACGTGCACGGGTGCGCGTCGTCCGCTCGCGCGCGCGGCTCGCCCGAGATCGCGTGCGAAGCCGCCCGTGCTCCAGAGCGCAACGGCCGCCCGGGATTCGACGAGCGCCGCAAGATCGTGCGATTCGACGGGGCCGAGCACGAGGATGGGTGTCGCGATGCCCGCGGCACGAAGCGCGACGGCTTCATCGACGCGGTACACGCAGTACATGGCGACATCGAGTGCGAGCGCACGCGCCACTTCGACCGCACCGTGACCGTAGGCATCCGCCTTGATGACCGCCGCGTATCGCGCGGGTGCGACGAGTGCGCCGAGGGCGGCGACGTTGCGCCGGATCGCGTCGAGATCGATCTCGAGGGTGGCGATCAACGCGCCTCTCGCTCTCCGAGACGACGTCCGACGATATAGGCGATGGGCAGACCAAAGAAGACCACGTGGGCGATGATGCCGTTGAAAAAGAGCACGGTGTTGGGCAAAACGTAGATATTCGCGGCAACCTCGACGAATTGCATCGCGACCATCACGAGGATCCCGAAGACGGTACCCGAGAGCAACGGCCGCTCGTGGACTTGTGGCGTCTTCGCGGCGACATAGGCGTAGCCGATGCCCCAGGCGATCGCAACGACGAAATGCACGGCGATCCCGAGGGCGATCGCGCCCGGGGTCGCATATGCGGCTTTGCCCAGCGCTCCCGATGCAATGTATTGAAAGAAGCCCGCGACGGTTGCGAGATGGCCCGCAACGACGAGCGTGAGGAGGAGGTACGCATCGATCAACACGGCGCCGACGAGCCCCGCAATCGCGCCAGATACGGCGAGTGCGGGGAATGGCGATATTCGGTCTTGCATCACAGCAGAGTTCGACGGAATCACACGCAGAGCCCGCGAACCATAGTCGCGTGAGTCGCTTACCGCCACGCCCCCGAACGCGTTCGCGATACGAGCCCAAGGGGTTTTGGCTTTGGGATATCCTGCAATGGCTCGGGCTCATCGCGGTCGCCTATCTCGTGGCCGTCTTCGTGTATCTCGTGATGATTCGTCTGAGCGAGTTGCCGCACGGGCAGCTTTGGGATGAATCGTTCCGCTCGCCGCTCGCCTTCATCCTCGTCATCGCGGCGACCGTCGTCATTCTGCTGCCCTATTTTCAAAAAGAATGGGACAAGGGGCTACGGATATTTTCGATCTTCACCGCGGTCTTTCTCTTGGGATTCGCGAGTTTGAGCGCATCGGGCATCGCCGATCCGAAATTCCCACTCATGTTGATCTCACGATACGCAATCGAGCCACTTCGACACCTGTTGAAATTCTGAAGCGAGCGCGTCGCCTCCGGCAGAGGTAAGGTCCGTCGCTTCCGGCGAAGTCGCGATAATGGTACGGACGTGTAGTAATTTACTTCTGGTCTTCGTGTTCGTCGTCGGGGTGCTCGGCGGAGCGCGCGCGGGAACGACCGGGGGCATCGTCGGTCGCGTCGTCGATGCGAAGACACAGGGGCCGCTCGCCGGCGCGCGCGTGAACGCGGTCTCGCCATCACAATCGGTCGCGACGACGACCGATAGTACGGGTGCGTTTCGCTTTATCTCACTCGCGCCCGACACGTACATGATCAGCATCGAGCTCGCGTCGTACGATTCGGCATCGCTTACCGGCGTCACGGTGCTCTCCGATCAAACGCAGACGCTTCCCGTGACGTTGACGAAAGCGCTCGCGACGATCGGTCGCGTCAAGGCCCGTGCCTCGAACGATCTCATTCGCCCTGGCACGACGAGCGACGTGTACTCGGTCAACGCCGCGGGTGCCGAAGCGGCGCAGGCCCTCGGGGGGCCGGGCGGCCTCAATTCCGCCTACAGCGCGATTGCATCGGTGCCGGGGGTCAACGTTCAGCAAGGCCAGCAGGGCTGGTATCAGACGGTCAGCATCCGGGGTGGCGATATCGACCAGGTCGGCTACGAACTCGATGGCATCCCGGTTAATCGCGTGTACGATAACGCGCCGCAAACCGTGCTCTCGAGCATCGGTCAGCAAGAGCTGCAAGTCTACACGGGCGGCACGCCCGCAACCGCCGACGCCTCGGGGATCGCGGGATACGTCAATCAGGTGATCCGCACGGGCACGTATCCCGGCTTCGCACAAGCGAACATCGGCGTCGGCGGTCCGAGCTTCTACCACAAGTTTTCTTTCGAAGCGGGCGGCGCCACGAAGAATCGACTCTTTTCGTATTACGTCGGCCTCGCGGGCGTGAACAACGATTATCGCTACGCCGATCAATTCAATGGCGCGAGCGATCCGCAACTTTTCTACCCGGTGTATATTCCGGGCCGCTTCAATCTTTACGACGGCACGGCGGGAACGATCAACTACGCGCCGGGCACCACGTATTCGATCGCAACGACGACCGATCGCGAGAACGTCGTCAACCTGCACCTCGGTATTCCACATCACGGCGACGGTGGAAAAGACGATATCCAATTGCTCTATCTTACGAGCGAAGTCGTCGCCAAATATTTCAGCAGCATCAACGATCAGGGTGGCCCGGCCAACGTCGCGCAGGCCGTCGGCAACAACGGGAACGCGTTCTTCCACGATGGGTATACGTATACGGGCGCGATATACGCACCCGTCGATCCGACCAACGTTCGGATGGTCTACCAGCAGAACTATCGGCCGGGCTATCGCGCGTTCGGAGCGAACGCGCCGAATAACGATCGCGATTATTCCGATAACGGCGTCGCGTTGACGAAACTACAGTACCAACGTAATTTTAGCTCGTCATCATACTTGCGTCTCTACGGGTACACCGAATACTCGAATTGGTTCATCGGCGGACCGGCGAACGCCCAATTCACGAATTATTACAGCGGTGAGCTCAACGACTACGAGCTGCCGAGCCACACGTTCGGTTTTAACGCAAACTACTCGAACCAACTCTCGAGTAAACATCTGCTTTCGCTCACGGGCTCCTTCACCGCGGCCCAGGTGCGCCGCACGTTTTCGTCGTCCTTCCCTGGCAATACGCCGGGATATTCGTTCACGAATCTCGTCGACGCGCGCGGGAATTGTTACGATCCCGCGACGGCTGCCGTTGCCAGTTGCTTCAACGACGGCGCGCGCGGTAAATTTCCGGGCAACGCGCCGGGGTCGCCCGCCGATCCCGCATATACTCTGCCGACGGGTAGCGCGACGGTGACCGCTCCCGACGGCACGACGACGACCGCGCAGTGGCTCGCGACCGATGCCGGATTCCGCAACACGCGGCTCAATAAAGTCGCGCCCGCGTTTACCGCAGGCGCGATTACCGATCAGTTCCGGCCCAACGACAAACTCACGATCACGCTCGGCGCGCGCGTGGAGAATTACAACGACCGGCTCTCCGATACGACGGGCGATGCCGCACGTGCGTTCTGGTTCAATGCATACAACAACGAGAATTGCTATCGGCTGGGCGGCCTCGCGCCCGTCAACATCGGCCCCGGTGCGACCGACGCATCGTGTGCGAAACTCGGGCCGGGCTATCGCCAAGCCAACCTGCGCAACACGACGGCCAAAAATATCTCCGCAACGATCTTTCAGCCGCGTTTCGGTGCCACGTATGCAATCGATAGCGATACGGTGTTGCGCGGTTCGTTCGGCGTGTACGCACGGCCGGTCAACACGTCGTGGGTCCAATACGACGCGGTCAACTCCGATCTCGCGAGCTTCCTCGGCGCGAACTTCCTCACGCTCGGCTACAACACGCCGATCCACAATCTGCGACCCGACACGTCGTATAACGCGGACTTCTCACTCGAGAAACATTTGCACGGTACGGATATTTCGTTCAAACTTACGCCGTTCTACCGCAGCACGCGCAATCAATTGCAGCCGGTGCCGATCGGGGTGGGCGGCGTGGTCGCGGGATTCAATGTCGGCCAGCAAACTTCGAGCGGTCTCGAACTTGCTATCAAGAAAGGCGAATTCGGTCGCGACGGTCTGGCGTCGCAACTCGCGTACACCTACACACGCAGCCGCATCCGGTATAACGACTTCCCCTCAGGCACGAACGTGATCGACGGGCTCAACCAATACATCCAAGAGTACAACTCGTACACGTCGGCGTGTGCGACGATTACGAAAGCCAACGCCGCACTCTGCGGGCTCGCACCGGGCGCGACCAATCCCAATGCGGCAGCGACGTTTGCCTCCACGGATACGACGAGCGTGCAAGTGCGCAACCCGTATTTCGGTGCTGCCGTGCAACCGCTGATGGATCGAAGCGCCCAGTACACGACCTACGATCAGATCCCGCAAGCGTTCACGGGAGAGAATGGCTACGAGACGCCGCACGTCGCGTCGCTCATCGTAAGCTATAAGCACAAACGTGCGACGATCACGCCGAGCCTCACGTATAGCTCGGGTGCGAAGTATGGTTCACCGCTATCGTATCCGGGCTACGCGCCGAATGGCTGCACGTCGACGGGCATCGCGGCCGCGAACGGCTCGTTTGCGGCAGACCCCAAATCGTGCGGTGGATCGGCGCTCTCCGGCAATTCGTTCTTGCTCATTCCCGATGCGTTCACGGGAAAGTTCGACACGATCGGTGCCTTCGATCAGCCATCGCGGCTCACGTTCAACGTTGCGGCGTCGTACGAAGCGGCGAAGAACGTCAAGATCTCACTCGCGCTCACGGGCCTCGTCGATACGTGTTTCCAGCGCGGGTATGCGTGGGACGACAAGCGCATCTGCGTCTACTCGCAGTTGCCGTCGGGTGGAAATGGGCTGGGGCCGTCGGGCAACTTTATCCCCCTTGCGGGCACGCCGGTCCAGTTCAAGTATCCGTACGGGGTGTTCAATAACAATCTCAACACGGGCTTTGTCGGCACGACGCTGCCGATCCAAGCGGCGCTCAATTTAGAAATCAAACTCTAGGCGTTAGTTAGCACTCCCTAAACGCACGCGCTCGAGGCAACGCGCCTTCGGTCGCCGGGCCCGTCATAGTTGGGGCATGTTTGCCCTAGCAGCCCGAACGCCGCCCGGCGGTCGCATGTCTCGCGCGGGAAGCGTGTTCGAGCGTATGGGCCCGCACGGTGGTAGGTCTCAATCGGGCGGAGAAGAGCGTGCCATGATCTCCAGCCGGCCGCCCAATCCGGATGCGGACTATTTCCTCGACCGGCCGCGCCTCGACGCGATCGCCGATCGCCTTCCGATGGTCACGGCGGCGCTCGTGGTGGGCAGTGGCGGCTATGGCAAATCGACGGTTATGTCCGCGTGGCAACGCCGCCTCGGCGTTGCCAAGTTCACGACGGCGTGGGTCGCGCTCGCCGCGCGCGATGCCTCGCTTTCAGCGTTCGTGGAGCGGCTTGGCACGGCACTCCATGCGGTTCTTCCCGATCTCGGCGACTCGGCGCAGCGGCTCGTCGATGCCGGTATCGCCGACCCCGTGCTCGTGGCACGGGCGCTCGTCAACGAACTCTACATCGTTACCGAGGAGCGGTCCGAGAATTTGGTCGTGTTCTTCGACGATCTCCACAGCGTCCTCGACGACGTCGCAACGGTCGCATTCGTCGGAGAATTGGTCCGCGAGATGCCGCCGCGCGTGCATGCGGCATTCGCATCCCGCCGACCGCTCACGTTCGCCCCAATCTCAAAGTTACGAAATGCCGGGCGGCTCATCGAGATTGCCGAACGCGACCTGCGCTTCACCGCCGACGAAGCGGCCGAACTCGTTGGCGATCGCGAGCGCGGAGATCGCCTCGCAACCCAAACGCAAGGCTGGACGATTGCCGTGCGTCTCGGCGCGTCGCTCGCCGCTTCTCGCGGAGCGTCGTTCGACACGATCTTCGCGGGCGTACGCGATCATGCGTTCGATTTTCTCGCGCAAGAAGTCGTCTCGCATCTCGCGCCGGGCGATCGCGACGATCTGATGACACTTGCGATTCCCGCATCGTTCGACGAAGCGACGGCCACGATGTTACTCGGCCGCGACGATGCGGCGGCCGCAATCGAGCGCCTCGCAACGCGTGGCGTTTATCTCGAGAAGTTGGCGATGGGCTGGCAGTTTCATCAGCTCTTTCGCGAGTTTCTGTTGCGCCGCATGCGCGTCGAAGCGCCGGAAGCCGAACGCGCGAAACGCAGGCGATATTCGGAATATCTGCGGAATCGCGGCGAGACGATCGAAGCGCTCGGCCAACTCATCGAAGCGGGCGATTTCTTCGAAATCGTCGAGTACGTGCACGAGGCGATGGTCGCGATTCGCTATTCGGATCGTTTGCCGCAACTCTTCAATCTGCTCAGTCAAGTCCCCGACGACGTTAAGCGGCAGAAGCCCATGCTCTACCGCCTGCACGGGCTCGCGCTCCAGCGTATCGGTCGGTACGATGCGGCGACGGAGCAATTCGCGTCGTGCTATAAAGCCGCGCGCGCGCTCGGCGATCGTCGCACGACGTGTATCGCATTACTCGAACGCGGCGTCGCGTCGGGAAATTTTCGACTCCAGGGGCACGGAACATTCGCGGCAAGCGAAGGCTTCTTTCGCGAAGCGCTCGCAATTGCAGAATCCCCGGAGTTCGACGGCGGTCAAGGCTATCGTCGCATCGGTCATTATCTTTTGGGCATGGCGATTGCGGCGCGATGTGCGTACGATGAAGCCTTCGAGCATTTGGGCATCGCCGAACGTCTCGAGCTTGCCGAAGAACGTCACACGGATCCGATCCTCATCGGCATCGCGATCGCGCATGGATGGCGCGGGCAATGGCACAAGGCGCTCGAATACGCGGAACTCGCGGAAGAGTTTTTTCGTGGGAGTGCCGATTTTCACGTCGGCTTCGCGTTGCTCATGCAAGCGCGCGCGTACTATATGTTGCGCGAAGATCTGCCGCGTGCGCTCGCGCTCGCCAAAGACGCCGAAGAGCGACTCGGTGCCACGCACAACGAGGACGAACGCGCCGACGCGATCATCCTCCAAGGGCTCTGCGCGCTCGCATGCGATCCGCCCAACGTCGAACTCGCGAGCGATCTGTATGCGGACCTGCGCAGTTCGATCCAGCAACGCAACGCGCTCATCCGGATTCAACACGATCTGCTTCGCGTCGAGATCGCGCTTGCAACCGGGGATTTCGCCGCCGTTCGCACGGCGCTCGAAAGCGCGGAGGCGCGTGCGACGTTCATCGACGATCGCGGAATGACTGCGAACGTTTTGCTCGCACGCGCGCGATTGATCGAATCGAGTGAAGGCAACGCGCAGGCCGCGATTGCGTTCGATTCCGCGCGGTGCGCCTACGATGCGCTCGGCGATCGCGTCGGTGCGATGGTCGCGCGATTGCATCGTACGGCTTGCGACGATCGCGATGATGCGAAGAGCGGAAGCGAGATCGACGATATCGTAATCGCGATCGAAAACGGCCGCATAGCCTTCGCGCTCGATGCCGCTCCGCTCGCTGCGCAAACGGTCTTGTTGCGAGCTCTTCGAATCGGTGTCTCGGTCGCGCGCGCCGAAGGGTATTTGCGCGCGCGTAAAGTCGATAGCAATGCGTACGAAACGCTCGCACTCGATCCAACGGCTTCGGCGGAAGGTCGCATCGCGGCGATGCGTCTCCTCGCCGCTCTCGATGGGCAACGCGCATCGCGTATCGCGCGTGCGTTACTCCGCGATAGCGAGCAAATCGTCGCAATTTCGGCGCGATCGCTCGCGTCGCTGCCCCAGAAACTCGACGTCGAAACGCTCGTCGTTGACGTGATCGGCGAACTTCGCGTTACGATCGGCGCGGCGTCGTTCGGGGAGCGCGACGGGCGTTGGACGCGTAAAAAAGCGGCGGAATTGTTGCGGTTTCTCGTGCTCGCTGGGACGGCCGTTCCGCGAGCGACGTTGCTCGCTGCGCTTTGGCCCGACGCCGATTCGGGCTCGGAAGTGACGCTCCGCGTGACGCTGCACGCCTTACGCCGCGCGCTCGAACCCGATGTCGAGGGTGCGGGCAACTACATCTTCTCCAATAGCAACGCCATTGGATTGCGCAACGAACACGTCGGGCCGAGCGATGTGCAACGCGCGCTCGCGGTGCTCGGTCGCGCAAAGCTGCTCTTCGCCCGCAACGCTCCGAGCGAAGCATGCACGTTACTCGCACCCGTTGCGCGCGACCTCGCGGCCGCGCCCAAGGATCGGGCGGTCACGCGATGGCTCGCGCCCTTCGTTACACAGTGGCGTACGGCGGCCGTCGACGCGAATCGAACCCTCGCTCGGATCGCCGCGGCGAGCGGGGATCGTTCCGTCGCCGTCGCGAGCGCGCGGCTCGCGCACGAACTCGATCCACTCGACGAAGAAACCATCATGTTGTTGATGGAACTCTACGCGCAATCCGATACGTTCGATGCTGCGCGGCTGGTCTTTCGCACGTACAAACGTCGCCTCTTCGAAACGATCGGGGCTTCGCCCGGCGCGGAACTCGTCGCCCGCTACTCACTCATCGTTGCGCGTGGAAGCGAAGCGACGAACTTCGGTCTCTCCGAACGCGAACGTGAAGTCTTGCGATTGATCGCTCGCGGTCGAAGTAACAAAGAGATCGCGGTTGCGCTTAAACTCAGTCCGTTCACGATCAACAACCACGTGGCTCGGATCTTACGTAAACTCAACGTCGACAATCGCGCGGCGGCCGTCTCCGTCGCTTCGGCGTATTTCGAAAGCGTTTTATGAAAAGATCGATGACATCCATTGGAACCCTTGCGGTCGCGGCGCTCGTCGCAGGCGCACTCGTCGCGTGTTCGGGATCCTCTGCGACGACGGGTGGTGTGGGCTCGCGCTCCGGGCCCGGTCCACAGCCGACGGGGGCATCGACCGCGCCGCCGTTTACTTCACAAGTGCACTTTTTTATCTCGCTCGGTTCGACGCGCGGAATCGTCGTTTCGCAGGCTGGGGCTGCGTTGCCCACGGGATTCACGGATAAGGGTCCCGTCGCGAACGCTGTCGTGACGTATCCCGACGGCTCGACGCAGATTGCCGATGCCAATGGAAACTTCACCGCATCGATGTCGTCGTACGCGCAAGCGCATGAAGCGACGCTCGAACGCGATACGGAAGCGCAACCGGCGATCAAAGTGCAAGACCCCGCGCGCGGCACGCCTGCGACGGTGGCGACGATCCTTGGCTACGCCGGCTCACAAACGAGCGCGACGATCGCGGGAGTCCGCACCCTGCCACTCGCGAGCGAACTCTTTTCCGGCGATACGATGCTCCTGAGCATCGAGCCCGTCGATACCGTCGGGTTACCCGCAAATCTCGGGCAGGCGAACGTCGTTTGGAACGCCTCTTCGGGGACGATCGCGCCGATCGTGGGAACGAACGCGGCGATCTATACCGCGCCGTCGGTTTCGAGCACGACGCTCGATACGGTGACGGTGTCGGTTCGGACGTCGACCACGGCAATCGCACTCGCCTCGACTTCGGCAATTATGACGTTGCCGCGTTCGGCGGGCTTCTCCGTCGGCGGAAACATCGCGGGATTTGCGGGCTCGGCGGGCGCGGGTGACGTCGCGCTCTTCACGCTAAAATCGGCGCCGCGCGTGTCCGGCTCGTACAACTTTTTCGGACTCGCCGATGCGAATGGTACGTATCGCGCAATCGTACCGGCGACGACGGATTTCACGACGTCGATCGGCGCGGTCGGGATTGCCGCCCCGGGCGGCGCGGGATCGTTCTTTGGGGTTGGCGGCTTTACGAGTGGCTCCGCGGGTTCGGGCGGCACACTCAATCTCGCGTTCTCGGGAACTGCGAGCCCCTTCGAGGATCTCAAGGACGAAGCCGAAGTCGCGATCGCGCCACCGATCTCGCAAATCCGCGACGCGTTTGCGGCGGGATCGACGGCCAGCGTCTTGCAACCGTGGGCGACCGATAGCGGGCTCTATCCGATTCTCGCCGCGATACCCACGAGTTTCCCCTCGCCCGCGACACCCACGGCGGTGTCGAGTGGGCTCTTTACCGGCTGGTGCTACCAGTGGTTGAACGCGAATGCGCCGACGCTCATCGTGGTCGAGAACGCGGGAGCGTCGTGTTCGTCGCCCGGTAATCTCGCGCTCGCCATCGTGCCCGGCGCTCCGAATGCCTATGGTTTTCGGCGGTATGCGGCGCCAAACGGGTACGGCCTTCCGCTCGATCCGACGCAGGGCGGGGCCGCGCGCTTGCTCGCTGCGGGATCGTGGACGCACGTTGCGAGCGATGCCGACAACGACCGCGCGAGCGTGACGATCGAGGCCTACGGACCACTTGCGACGCAACTCGGCGCGCCAATCGCGCGGGAAACGCTCGACTATACCTTCGCTCGCTCGAGCGGCACGGCGACGTCGTCGGTTGCGAACGATGTCGTTACCGACGTGCCGAGCGGTCGGGTCGTCGCCACGGGCTCGTTCACCGCGCGGCAAAAGGCGCCGCTCGACGTATCAGGCTGTTTCGGCTCGTCGCAGCCGACGCCGTGTTACGAATCCTCGGGCACCATCGTGCGAAGCCTTCCGACCTCGGTCGGCATCGTGCAACGAACCCTCGCGGTCGCCACGTCGTTTGCAGGCGACGGGTCCGATCGACGGGTCATTGCGACGCAGTCGCCGTCGTCGGATCGCTCACGAATCGACGTGTCGCTCGCGGCGCGAGCGGTCCGCGTCGTTGGATCGTGCTTGGTCTGCGCAACGGGCGCGCTTTCCGACGAGGACGGCTCGACCGCGCTTGGCACGCTTACGATCGATTCGAGCGGCGTGGCGAACCTCACGATCCTCGACACCGTGCCTTCGGGCGTGCCGGGCAAGCCATTCGTCGTGGTGACCTTCGCGATCTAGGTCACGCGCGTAGCTATCGCTAGCCAACGCGGGACGCTCATGGCAACGCGTTTCCAGGCCGATGGTCGTGTAGGCTTTCGAAGCACTCTCATTCCCTTTCTCCACGGAGACATGATGTTCAAGAAAAACTTTTCAATAACCGCGATGGGTTCGCTTGCCGCCATGTCGTTGCTCGCCGCGTGCAGTGGCGGCGGTGCGAGCGCACCGTCCGCATCCGCAAAAGCGCCGGCCGCGCGTATGGGCGTGACGCTGATGGGCAAGACGACCGCATTCGCCACGTCGCGTCACTCCCTCGACGTGTACGGCACCCCGATCGTTGTCACATATAACGGCGCCACCGTCGCAACCGGATCGCTCGATCATAACGGTTTTGCCGAATTGTACTTCACGTCGGCCGTACCGGAAGGTGCGACCGTTATCGCAACGATCGGCAGCGCCCCGAACGCGATCGTCGCATCGATCAAGCTCGCCTCGGCGATCCCCGCGACCGCAACGGAATTGATCTACAACCCCGGCCCGCCGCCGACCATCTTCGTGAAGTCCGGCGACGACCAAAATGACGGCCATTACATGGATAACGAAGCTGAAGAAGACGACGAGTACGAAGACGCGCAGAACGGCAACCACATCGCCAATGCGTCCCCGTCGCCAAGCCCGTCGCCATCGGCGACCGCCACGCCGAAGATGTGATCCCATCGGCCACAAGCGCACGTCGCTTGTGGCCGATTCCTCTTACGTGTCCAATCGATTTTCTTCGTCGCGCTCGGATCGTAAAACATCATCACGAGCCGCGACACACGCACTCCCACGTTCACTCAGCTAGGAGACTTTTCATGAAATTTGCTCGTCTGCAAACGACGACGCTCGGCTTGCTCGCGACGGCGTCACTCGGCCTCGCGGCGTGCAGTGGCGGTGGCGGTAGCGCCCCCATGCCCGGCGTGTCGTCGACCGCGAACCCACCCGCCGCAACGACGAAATCGTCGGCGACGAAACTCGGTGTCACGCTCGCCGGCGCATCGCAGGTCTACGCGCTCCGGCACAACCTCGCGATCGAAGGCACGCCCATTACGGTTACCTACAACGGCGCGACGGTCGCGACGGGCGCACTCGATAAGAACGGGTTCGCCGAACTGACGTTTACGCAAGCGGTCCCCGCGGGCGCAACCGTCGTCGCAACGATTGGCACGGGTGCGAACGCCATCGTGGCATCGATCGTGCTCGCGTCGGCCATCCCAGCGACGGCAGCGCTCGTGACCTACAATCCTGGTCCTCCGGCGACGCTTCACGTCGCTTCGGCCGAAGACCAGAACGGCAACGGACAGTTCAACGCGAACGCGCCCGAAGAAGAAGAGCAAGACGAAGACGCCCACTCGGGCCAGATCTCGATTGTTATCAACAACAACAATCAGGCGCTTCCGGCAAATCTCCCGATCACCGTCGCCGTGTGCGGCACGACGATCACGATCGGCCTTAACACGCTGTCCTCACCGCCTCCGAGCGGCCGGTATGCGCTCGAAGTCAAAGAGCGGACCCACGACGATGAAAGCCGCGGCGAGCAAGAATTCCACTTCGAGCCCTTCACGACTCCCGTAACGATTATGGCTGCAACGAGCGAGTCGCGCATTCAAATCGAGCTCTCA
>JAYTXC010000066.1:0-8845 GCA_043743145.1 Rhodospirillales bacterium | reverse complement strand
TGATGGAAGACGGGTGAGTGCCGTGCGTCGATCGCATCGCGACGATACGCCTTCCCCGGCACGACGATTGCGATCGGTGGCGGATAGGCTTGCATCGTGCGCACTTGCATCGGTGATGTGTGCGTGCGCATGAGCAGTCCCGGCCGCAAGTAAAACGAATCGAGGCCTTCACGGGCGGGGTGATCGGGTGGAATATTGAGTGCGTCGAAATTAAAATACTCCGTTTCGATTTCGTTGCCCGTCACCACGGCGAATCCACGACGTTCGAAATACGCACACGTATCTTCGATCGCACGGCGGACCGGATGCAGCGACCCCATCGCGCGCGCCGTCCCGGGAAACGTGACGTCGATCGTGCGTTCGAGTTCGGCGTCGAGTGCGCGAAATGCGAGCGCGTTCGACGCCGAATCGACGAGCGCTTCGAGACCGGCGACGGCGGCGTTGATCACCTTTCCGGCGTCCGGACGTTCGTTCGGTGGTAACGTTCCGATCGAGCGTCGCACGAGCGTGATCTCGCCGCTTCGACCGAGGAATCGCACGCGCACGTCGTCGAGTGTGCTCGTATCGCTCGCGTGAGCGAGCGCTTCGGTCAAGCGATCGGTTAAGTTCTGTAGCTGTTCGTTGAGTGCTGAGATGGGAGACGCTCCGTCGTGCGCGGATTAAAAAAGCAACGCCCAGCGGTTTCGGCCGGGCGTTGCAGAGTTCTTTTTTCGTAGAGTTCTAGGGGCAGGGGCTAGCCATCGGCTGGGGATTGGTTTACCTGACGATACATCAGATAAGCATAGACGGAACCGGTATTCGCGAACAATTTCCAGAAGCGGTCGTGAGTGCGCATCAGTCGGCGTGTACCCTTCTTAAGTTTGTTAGACGCGGCGTAGCCGCCCAGAACAATCGCGAGTATAGCATGCGCCCGCGGTCCCGCCAAGACTTGACAACATCGTCGTTTTTAAAGCTTTACACCTCAAAAATATGACGTCACATCTGTTGCGAAAATGCGTAGAGTATGATACCGCCGGCGATCGACGCGTTTAAACTTTCGCCATGTCCCGGTTGCGGAATCGTTACACCGGCATCATATCGCGGAAGCCATCCGGCAACACCGTGGCGCTCGTTTCCAATAGCGAGGAGTGCTCGCTTGGGAAACGTGAAATCGGGGAGCGCGACGCCATCGTGTGCGGCCGCCACGATCGAATAGTGATGCGTGGCGGCAAGTGCGACGAGTTCGTCTGCGTCGACGGTGGCGATCGACATCCGAAAGATCGCGCCCATCGTCGCACGGACCACCTTGGGGTTATGCGGCTCGACGGCTTCGCGCGCAAAGATTGCGTGGCGAATCCCGAAAATCTCGGCGGACCGAAGCAACGTTCCCGCATTGCCGGGATCGGCAACGCCGGCGAGGACGATTGCGGGCTCGCCCGTTTCGAGCAGCGACGCGAGCGTCGCGATTTCGAGCGGGAAGACGGCGAGAATGCCGGGCGGCGTCTCCACATCGGAGAGGCGCGCCATGCTGCGATCGTCGACGATGAAGAGCCGTTCCGCCCCGAGCAACGTCGTTCGGTCGCCCAGTGCCCCGAGGCCACGCTCCGTGACGTAGACGGCGCGCGGTTCGCGGCCCGAGGCGGTCGCCTCATCGAACATCGTCGCGCCCTCGACGGCGAAGAGACCCTGATCGCGCCGACCGGCCTTCGTGCGCAGCGCGCGGACGTCTTCGAGGATGGGCGCGTGGCGACCGAGTGGCGTTCCGTACATGCGACGCGCCGTTCGCCATCGACCGCGCGCGAGCCGTGTGCGGTCGCGTCGCACGGGTAGACGAAGGGGAGTGTCGATAGCGGCGGGGATGACTGTTGCGTGAACGCTCGTACTCTCGAAATCGCTTTCCTGGTCATCATCGCGCTGCTCGTGCTCGTCGGAGGCGAAGCGCTCTTGATCACGGTTTCCCACTCGCATGGGATCGCCATCTCCGTCCTCGGCGTCGTTGCGATCGTGATCGTGTATGCGTTTCGGCGCAACTTCCTGGCTGGCGGGCCGCAGGTCCGTCTCAACGCGGCGCGCGACGGCGCGTTCCTCGCCGCGATCCTCTGCGCGATCGCTTTCGTGATCTTTCCGGCAAAATGGTCGCTCGGATCGACGAAATTCGCCCTGGAAGTGGGCATCGTCGTCGAAATGCTCGCGCGTCTCGCGCCGACCCGTTCGTAGCGAGAAGAGTCGATGAAGAGCCACACATCGGAACGGATCTACACGGGTCGCATCATCAACCTCCGCGTCGACGAGATCGATGCCGTCCGCGGCGGCACGCATCGCAAGGTTGAAGTCGTCGAGCATCCCGGGGGCGTCGCCGTGATTGCCCGCCCTTCACCGGCGGAGATCGTGCTGGTCCGGCAGCACCGGCATGCAGTGGATCGCGACCTATGGGAGGTCCCGGCGGGGATGATCGAGCGTGGCGAACCCCCGATCGAAACGGCCCGGCGCGAACTCATCGAGGAGACCGGGTACCGTGCGGCGAGCCTACGCTTTCTGTGGAGTCTTTACCCGACGCCCGGGTTTTGCGAGGAACGTATTCACCTCTTCCTCGCGGAGGGGCTCGTGCCAGGTGCCGCAGCACCCGAAGACGACGAAGAGTTCGAAATCAAAACATGGCGCGTGGAAGATGCCTGGGATCTCGTGGAACGCGACGAATTGCGCGACGCAAAGACGCAGATCGCCCTTGCTTGGGCGCGGTCGAATCTCGGGGACGGGCGTCCCGCGTGATTCTTAGCGCGGTCGACGTCGTCGAATTGCAGTATTTCCTCATGGATGGCGCGCGACGGTACGTTGCGACCACAGGGACGGTCGATGCGGTCGCGGACGACCTCCTCGCGAGCGCGGCTGCGCTCGATTACGCGCTCCTCCTCTCATCCGAGCACGGCAACGAGACGCTCGATGACGACCTGCCCGTCGCAGAGTCTATTCGATCGACGATGGCGCGCGCTGCGCTTGCAGCCCTCGACCTCATCGAGGAGATGCTCACGGGGCCGCCCGACGCGTTGCGGGATTTTCTCGCGCGCCACGGTACGCGTGAGGGCATCTTCGCGACGATCGCGACACTCCGCTCGCGGGGAGCCATCGTGAGCGATACGGTCGCATTCCGTGCCCTCACCGTCGCAAGCGACGTCTTCGCCCGGCGCTAGCCGCTACGCAGCATAAAAAAACGAGGCGTCGGCTGACGGCCCCGTTTTTTTTTCGTGATCGAGCGTGACGGAAATTACGTCCCGATCGGCCCGGTCGACTTTTTTACGGCCAGCCGATCCATCATCTCGGGCGTGGGGATTTTGACGTTCTTTGCGAGTTTGAGCCCCGCCATCGCTTTGATGGTCCAGTACGTGGGGTCGAACTCGAACCAACGCATGCCATGCTTTGCCGAAAACGGAAACGCGTGATGGTTGTTGTGCCAGCCCTCGCCGAAGGTTAAAACGGCGACCCACCAGTTATTGGTCGAGCGATCGCCCGTTTTGAACGTCTGGTAGCCGACTTCATGCGAGGCGCTATTGACGAGCCACGTGCAATGGTACGTGAAGACGAGCCGCGCGAAGACGCCCCAGATCACGAACGGCATCCCGCCGATGGCGAAGAGTATCGCCGCAAGCACGAACTGGAAGACGACGTTGTATTTCTCGATGAAACGATACACGGGGTCTTTGTAGAGGTCGGCGGCCCAGCGCGGGCGCGCTTCCGGGGCGACACGTGCTTCGTTCGTACGAAAGAGCCACTCCCAATGCGACCACGGCATGCCTTTATTGGAATCGTGCGGGTCGCCGGGAGCGTCGGTATGGGCGTGATGTGCGCGATGTTGCGCGACCCACTCGATCGGCCCACCCTGGAGCGCGAGGACACCCACGATGGCGAGCGCATATTCCAGCGGCTTCGGGACGGAGAGGCTCCGATGCGTCAACAAGCGATGGTACGCGAGCGTAATGCCCATGCCCGTGAGAATGTAGAGGCCGACGCCAACGGCGACGGCAGTCCACGAAAAGAATTGCGGCAAGAAGACGCCGAGCGCGCCGATATGAATGATCAAGAGCGCGATGCCGACCGGATAATCGCGTTTGACGAGGCGTTTTTGTGCGGGAAGTTCTCGGGCGGGAGAAGCCAACGTGCGGTCCCTTCGGACGGTGTGATACGAACGGTAGATCGGCACGATATTCTCACGAACCACGTGTCGCTCCATGCTTGGAACGTCGTCACGCGGAAAACGTCTCTGGCGGAAACTTCGGTCCCGCGCAGCGTGCCGGCTGCGATACCCCCTATAAACGCGCGCGACGCGCGCTGGATTCGGGTCGACCGAATCCAGCGGGGCGCAGGCTAGGAAGCGACTGAGGTCGCTGCGTGGTGGGCGTCGAGCTGGGCTTTGGCCATCTTCAAGAGCGCGTCGAAGGCGGCGCGATCGCTCACGGCAAGCTCGGCGAGCGCCTTGCGGTTGAGCATCACGCCACCGAGCTTGAGCCCGTTGATGAGGCGCGAATACGACAGGCCTTCGCGGCGGGCGGCCGCGTTGATGCGGCTGATCCAGAGCGAGCGGAAGTCGCGCTTGCGCACGCGACGGTCGCGGAACGCGTAGCTCAGCGAGTGGAGGAGCGCTTCGTTTGCGACGCGGTAATTACGGCTGCGTGCCGCGCGGAAGCCCTTGACGAGCTTCATCACCTTACGGCGATGTTTGGCCTTTTGAATGCCTCGTTTGATGCGTGCCATTGACTATACGACTCCTACAGCAGATACGGGATCTGCGGCGCGAAGCGCTTGAGATCTCCGGCAAACACGGGCTGGTCTTTGCGGAAATTCCGCTTGCGCTTACGCGTCTTTTTGCTCAGGATGTGACCGCAACCGCTGAACTGGTGACGGTGGCTGACCTTACCGGTCGAGCTGACCTTCACGCGTTTGGCGGTGCCACGGTGCGTCTTAATCTTAGGCATTTGAGGCGACTCCTTCAGGTTCTCGAGGCTCTGGGTCGGGCGAACCCTCCGCGTGCGGGGCAATGGCGGCGGGCTCGGTCGTGGCGTCTTCGTGGTGCTCGGCAACCGGCTCGATTGCGGGCTCGTCGTGCACGATACCGACCTCGGCATCGTCGTCATCGTCGTGTTCCGCATCGAGGCCGTGTTTGGCATCGAGGGCGGCGTTGGCGGCGATAGTGGCGGCTGCGTCATCGGTGTGGAGATTCGTGTATTTGGGCGGGCCGGTCGGGACCGGGCGGGGCGCGAGGATCATGAACATGTTCTTGCCCTCGAGCTTCGCGTCACGCTCGACGATGGCGATCGGCGTCATATCGACCGCCATGCGATCGAGGAGGCGCTTGCCGAAGCTCGTGTATGTGATCTCACGACCTCGGAACATGATCGTCACTTTGACCTTGCCGCCGTCGAGGAGGAGACGCTCGGCCATGCGGGCCTTGGTCTCGTAATCGTGCGTCTCGATCTTGGGCCGGAGCTTGACTTCTTTGAGCTCCCAATTTTTTTGTTTTTTCCGGGCGTCCTTATCTTTTTTCGATTGCTCGTATTTGAGGCGTCCGTAATCGCTGATCCGGCACACGGGCGGCACGGCGGTCGGTGAGACCTCGATGAGATCGAGGCCCTTCTGACGAGCGAGCGCGAGTGCGTTTTCCGTCGGCATCACCCCAAGCTGTTCGCCTTCATCGTCGATGACGCGGACTTGGCGGATGCGAATCTGATCGTTAATGCGCAGCGGTCGTGCTATGTGAAGCTCTCCTACGAGGAATAAAAAAAAGTGGCGATGCCGAAAAAGCATCCCACAACGCCCGAACCTACCGTCGGCTCGGAATCTGTGCGACCGGATTGCCCGAGGGCATCCGGTGAGGGTGACCGGTCTCCCAGCGCCCCTGCTTCGGCTCTCGCATCCTACCAGGAAGGTGGCCGTACCGTCAATGCGGTCGCCTAGCGACGCGTGATGTTCGTGGCTTCGACCATCTGCATGCGACCGTTGGGCGTGAGGTAGACATGGCGCGTCGCGTAGTCGAGATAAACGGTAAAAAGCTTGAGAATATCGGCGCCGATTAGCCCGTCTTCGTTATCGAAGCCCAGGGCGTTGGGTGAGAGCGCTTCGACGCCGATGGCGTCGCCAAAGGCCCACGCTCCGAGCTCGACACGTTTGGAGGCCACCGACCGGAACGACAGCGATCCGCCGACGCCACGTCCGTGGCGCACGCGTCCGTCGCCCGAAATGGTCGCGGCGTCGGGGTGCGCGCGCGCGAAGCGCTGGAAGAGGACGTACGAAAATGCCGCGCCCGTATCGAGAATGAAATCGTCACCGGTCGCCTCACCGATCGTCACGCGCACGACGGGCGTTCCCGAGTTGAGTCGCACGTCGAGCGGCATGGTGGACGACGGCGCAGCGAACACCCCGGGGCGCACGGCATCGACCGTTCCACGCGCGTAATCGATCTTGATCCCGCACGAGGCGAGAAAATCGAAGCCGAGGAGCCCGACCACGCGCGTGCCGTGCGCTTCGTTCGATGCGAGGGGGACCGTTCGAAAGACGACATCGTGCATCGCGAGCGGCCCGATACCGACGGTCGGAACGATCACGCGGCCCGTAACGAACGAACCTGCCACCGTCTGCGATGCGCGACCGCGAATCACGAGCCCGAGATCGCGCACGACCGCCTGGTCGAGCGTGAGCGCGGCGGCACCCGTGTCGAGCAGAAAGTCGAGTCCGCGGCCCATGATGTCGAGCCGAACGTAGATGCGGTCGTTCGCAATGCGCGCCGGGAGGCGCACCGTGTCGACGCCGACGGGAAATTCGACGAGCGCGCGCCGATCGCGCGGAACGTCGACGTCGGCTTCGGAGATGTCGCTTGCAACGTCGTCGCGCACGAGTCGATAATCGTACGCGTTTTCGGGGCGTTCGTCGCCGCCAAAATAGTGCCATGCTCGAACGTGCCCGCGCGAATCGGCGCGAAAATCATCGTAGGTGGTGTGCGTCGTGCGGCCGGCGACGGTGCGTTCGCTCCGCACGAGATAATTCGTGCGCGCATCGTAGAACGCATGCGCCGTATGACCGCTCGTGTAGACCGTCGTCACGACCCATGCATCGAAAGGTTCGCGCATGCGCGCGACGCTTTGCGTTCCGATGCGTTCGGTCTGAGAGGGTTCGGGCCGATCGATAATCGTCTCGCCGTTTTCGTTTTGCCGCCAGCGCACGCCGTGCGCCGTGCCGTGCGCGGTGCGAAAGGGTCCCAGGGTCGTCGTGCTCGCGATGTCGGGGCCATGCCGCAACGTATCGAGGGTTCCCTCGAGGCCGGCAACGCGAATCTGCCACGCTTCGCGCTCGTTATCGGGCTTGCGATCGAAACCGGTCGCGAGGTGCGACCGCGCGACCAATTCCTCGGGTGTCGGAACCTCTTGCGCGAACGCGTCGGCGGGTGACATGCCAACTGCGAGAACGCATGCCCCGAGCGCAAGCGCGAATCTCACGTCGCGGAAGCGAGCTCGGTCGGGAGCGCGAGATGCGGGCGTGGATCGAAGTGCGGCTTTCCATTCATCGATGCGCGCAACGTTGCGAGGAGTTCGAGCGCCTTGGTCATCTGCGGGTCGACGCCCGCGCGGTCGTCGTGCGGCGCGATATCGATATCGTAATCGGGATCGGTGCCGTAGTTCTCGACCTTCCAGCCCACATCGGTAAACCAGAACGAAAATTCTGGTTGCGTCGTGATCGTGCCGTCGACGAGACGGTGGTACGGGTTGATGCCGATAACGCCGCCCCACGTCCGTTTGCCCACGAGCGGCCCGAGCCCGTACATCTTGAAGACGTGACTGAAAATATCGCCGTCGCTGCCGGCGAATTGATTGGTGATTGCGACGATCGGTCCGCCGACGGATTCCGGCGGGTAGGGCATCGGCGGTCCGTAGCGCGAGACGTCGTATCCGACGCGTTTGCGCGCGAGCTTTTCGATGAGCAACGGCGAGACGTGACCGCCGCGGTTATAGCGGACGTCGACGACGAGTCCGTCGCGATTGAATTCCGAGAGATAGCCGCGATGAAATTCCGAAAAGCCCCACGGGCCCATGTCGGGGATGTGGAGGTAGCCGACGCGGCCGTCGGTTTGCTTGTGAACCAATGCGCGATTCGCATCGACCCACGCGCGGTAGCGCAGCATGCGTTCGTCGCGCAGTGCGTGCACGACGACGCGGCGACGCTCGCCTTTTTTCGGTTGGATCGTGAGCGCGACGTCGCGGTCGGCCGTGTTGACCAGGAGCTCATCGGGCGTCGTGGTTCGATCGAGCGGTCGGCCGCCGATCGCGACGATCGTATCGCCTTCTACGATTGCGAGACCGGGCTCGGCGAGCGGTGAATCGATGTCGCGATTCCAGGAATCGCCGCGATAGATTTTCTCGATTCGATAGCCGCTCGCGTTTTCGTTGAAAGCAAAATCGGCGCCGAGAAATCCGCGACGATATTGATTGGGGTGGCGATGATCGCCACCGATTTCGTACGCGTGCGAGGTGCCGAGTTCGCCGAGCATTTCCCAGAGAATATCGGAGAGATCGGTTCGCGTTCGTGCGAGCGGCACGAGCTTCGCGTAGCGCGCGCGCACGAGATCCCAATCGACGCCCGACATCGCGACGTCCCAGAACTGCTCGCGTTGCATGCGCCACGCCTCGTTGTACATCTGCGTCCATTCCAGCAGCGGTTCGACGAGCACGCTCGCGCGCGAGAGATCGAGCCATCCGGTACGGCGGCTCGTTTCGTTTCCGGGCTTGGGATCGTCTTGACCATCTTCGGGGAGATCGCCGAGCGCGTCGATCGCGCGCAAGCGTTCGCGCGACGTGTAGACGAGCGTGCGATGGTCGGCTGCGAG
>JAYTXC010000065.1:0-3847 GCA_043743145.1 Rhodospirillales bacterium | reverse complement strand
AGCGATTCGATCACCTTGAACGTCGCGTCAAACGTCTCGAGCACAATTCAGCTTTGTCATCGAACATTATGTTTGCGGCCAGTCATGTCACGATTGCCGTTCCGCTTTAACGCGCGCCGGAACCGGGTAACGCGGGCAACGTGGGTTCGATGAAGATTGTCGCGACATCGGCGTGATGCTCGCGAATCGTCGATTCGATGCGTTGAATTGCTTCGATGACCGTCGCGAGCGAGAGATTGTCGCGGAAGTGCACGTCCAGGAATAAGACGATGGTGTGTGGTGCGAGTTGCGTCGCGATCGCGCGTTGGATTCCGATGACCGCGTCATCTTGCGTCACGAGGGAGCGAATCGCATCGATCGTCGCGGGCTCCGCGCTTTCGCCGACGAGCAACGCGCGCGATTCGCTCACCAGAAAAATCGAAACCGCTGCGAGCACGAAGCCGATCGCAATCGAAGCGATGCCATCGATATATTGATTGTGAAGCATGTGGCTGAGTAGCGTTCCTACGAACGCGATCGTGAGGCCAACGAGCGCTGCCGCGTCCTCGACGAGCACCGTGAAGGTCGTTGGATCCTTGCTCGCATGAATCGTCGCGAGCACCGAGCGCCCGCGCGAATCGCGCATCACCGCGCGATAGGAGACGACGAACGAATAACTTTCGAGCACGAACGCAACGCCGAGCACGACGTACGTCCAGAGCGCGTCTCCGAGATCGTGCGGATGGACGAGTCGATCGATGCCTTCGAGCATCGTCACGCCGCCGCCGACGCCGAAGATGAGCACTGCGACCAGGAGCGTCCAGAAATAGAGTTCGCGGCCGTACCCGAAGGGATGCTGTTCGTTCGGTTCCCGACGACTCCGACGAATGCCGAAGAGTAGGATGCCTTCGTTCGCCGTATCGACGAATGAATGGATCGCCTCCGCCGTCATTGCCGCGCTTCCGGTGATGGCGGCGACGACAGCTTTGGCACCAGCGATGGCAAGATTGACGCTGATCGCGACGACGACCGTCGCCGTGCTGTCATTCGAAGAAGAGTCCGACACGAGCATCTCTTGCCCCGTTGGGATCGCGACGACCCACCGCGTGCCCGTGGGCGAGCGAGAACGAACGTGGCGATGAGCACCGTGGGCCAATCGCCGATGACCGGTCGACCGACGAGATAGGTCGTGCCCGCAAGAACGCCGACGACGGCAACCGCCGCCCCGCGAACGAAGCCGGCAACGCGCGGATTCTTCCTGTAGCGGATGAGAAGCGGCGCGCCGGACTGCAAATCGAATCCGTCGGCACGATATGCCGCGCGGTCGACCGCAAGAAACGCGCGATACGCTAACAGCCGCAGGCCTGAAGCTTACTGGCGCGGCGCGCGAGTACTCCGCAGCTCCGGATGGGTCGACGAAACAATCGAAGCTGCTCGAGATCGCCGGCACCTTCGCCGAAATCGACGACCCGTCTCAGCCTTCATTTGCGTGAGATCTTCGGCGGCACGCGCCTGGCACTCAACGATAGAGCAAGTATGGATCTCGCCGGTATCGGAAAACATCGACGCCCGCCGCCCAACGGGCGACGATCGTTTCGGCGCTCGCTCCGGATTGCAAGTGGAGGCGTAAGGTGTTCGTGCCCCAATCGAAATCCAATAATTCCGGCTCCAGCTCGCGAAGATATGCCGACCTCATCGAACGAATCGTCGTGAGGATCACGACAGCCGTTGACACGGCACGGAACGCGCGAGGGTCGGTAACGGTTAGTTCGATACCGCGAACCATCTTGCCGGACCAAATGCCCGCCCGAGATCTCCACGTCGCGGGACGGAATCGCACGCCAGGAATCCGCTGGCGCTCGAGCTTTTTTGCGAGCAGCAGCGCGTCGAGCCGAGGCGAGCCGACGAGCGCGAAGGGGCGCTGAGTGTTCGCGCCATTATCAAATCCTGCCGCGGCAAGGAGACCAGTTGCCGGATATAAGACCGTCGACCGCCACGTGGGAATGTTCGGAGATGTTGGGACCCACGTGAGTCCGGTATCCGGCCACATCATCTCGCGCTCGTAGCCTTGCATCGAAATGACTTTGAGCGAACAGCCGATGGAAAATTCCGTATTAAAGAGGCGCGCGAGCTCGCCGATGGTCATGCCGTGTCGCAGTGCGATCGGATATAAACCGATAAACGAAGCGAATCGTGGCTCGAGAACGGGACCCTCGACGACGTCGCCCCCCAGAGGATTCGGTCGATCGAGTACCCAGATTTCGCGATGCGATGCCGCCGCAGTCTTCATCGCATACGCGAGGGTCCAGATGTAGGTGTACGCTCTGTCGCCCACGTCTTGAAGGTCGACGACGACGACATCGACGTTATGAAATAAGCGCGCGGGAACCGTCTTGTTGGCGCCCGTCAACGCGTAAATTGGGAGTCTCGTTTTTCTATCGATCGACGATTCGACATCGGCACCGGCTCCTCGATCGGCTCGAAATCCGTGTTCGGGCGCATAGATCGCGCGTATGCAGATGTGGGCGTTCTGCTCGATCGCGTCGACGATCGGCACGCCCGTCCCCGTGACGCCGGCACGATTCGTGAGGATGCCGATACAACGCCCATGAAGCTCGCGCCACGTATCGCGAAGAAAGACGTCGTCTCCGAGAGTTACGTGTGCAATCGCGAGGCTACGAACGGCGAACGAGATGAGGAAAAAAGAAAGTATCGCAACGAGCCGTTTATTGAGCAGACGAAAGAGCACGTTTACCGCGGAAACACTCCGATCGCGGCCGCTATCGAAGATTGCACGTTTCCAAACGACGTCGTCGCGCCGTTCACTCTCGTGAATACGCCGCCCTTAGCACCAAGATTGATAACCGATTGAACGGAGGTATGATCGAGAAGAAATCGCGCCAAATGGTAGAGGTGCACCGGAGTCGTCCACATGAGATGGAGCGTTCCGTCCCGCTCGAGCGCCGCGAGTGAATGGGCGTAGATGTCGCGCCGCTTGAGGTCGTTCGGACCGATCCCGAGTTTGCGATTCGGCTCGACGATCAACGGGCCGGATTGTACGGCGCTCGAACAATGGAGCGTTCCGAACGAGCCGCTTCTCGCGATGATCGCTGTTCCGTCGGCAAGAATGCAAAAGATCCCCGAAGCGAATTGCGATTGTGAGAGCGGAGAAACGATTTTCCCCACCGTCATCACGAGACCGACCGCAGATGGGAGACTACTACTGCCGCCGGCGCTCGCACCACTATCGATGAGAATAAACGGCGCGAGAACGTCGGCTGCGCTCGCTAACGTGTACGTCTGTAAATTGAGCGATAAGAGATCGACGACTCTGACGTCCGTGCCGGAACGCCTTACGATGAAATCTTCAATGCTCGCGGTTTCACCATCTAGCGAAAGCTGTAACGTTCGATGTTCGTACGGTACATTGGTCGCAGCATAACGGAGATTCGGCGAAGCAGCCGCGAGTCTCGTCGATTCTGGCGCGAGCGTAAGCATCATCGAAAAAGCGATACATGTAAATACCGCAATTTTCATAACGCAGCGTTTGAGACCAAAATGATGCAGTCGAAATTTAGGCGTTCGATCGTTTTGCGCAATTTGATGGCGGGTTGGATGCGGAGAAGATGGATGTTTCGGTCGCTGTTCGTCGTCTCGCGGGGAAGCGTCGTTATTTCGGTCGTAATCGAAGACGGTAGGCCGACAATGTTATGCGTTAACGTAAGCGGACTATCGTCGAGCATCACTTGGAACGTCGGCCGTTCCGCATCGTTCGCGATTGGATACGCGCTCGAATTGATGGTGAGTCTCACGTGCTGGCCCGGTTGTGCGTAGAAGTTTAATGCTTGCGGAACGGAGTGAGCGGCAG
>JAYTXC010000064.1:0-10206 GCA_043743145.1 Rhodospirillales bacterium | reverse complement strand
GCGATCAACGGCACGTTCCTCGCGGGCGGAACCGTCGTGTTGATGTCGCGCTTCGATGCCGCGCAAGCACTCGCGCTCATCGAGCACCATCGCGCGACCATGATCGAAGGCGTGCCGACGATGTATGCGATGATGCTCGCTTCACCGGAGATCGAACGCACCGATCTTTCATCGCTCACGCGCTCGACGGTCGGTGGACAAACGATGTCGACGACGACGATCGCCGATTGGGAACGCCGCTCGGGCGCGCCGCTCTTGGAGCTGTGGGGCATGACTGAAATCGCGGGCCTCGGTACCACGCACGCACTCCACGCTCCGAACGTTCACGGCTCGATTGGGGTCGCACTCCCGGGCATCGACGTCGATATCTTCTCGCTCGTCGACGGCACGCGCGCACCACGCGGCGTCGCGGGCGAACTCTGCATTCGCGGCCCGATCACGATGCTCGGCTATTACGGTCAACCCGATCTCACTGCGGAGACGATCGATCGCGACGGCTGGTTGCACACGGGCGATATCGCGTATGCCGATGAGAACGGCTACTTTTTCATCGTCGATCGCCTCAAAGATATGCTGATCACCGGCGGCTACAATGTCTATCCCGCCGAGATCGAGCGCGTGGTCGCAACGCATCCCGCCGTCGCAATGGTGGCCATCGGTCGCGTCGCAGACGATCTCAAAGGCGAGGTCGCTCGCGCATTCGTCGTCCTGCGACCGAACGTAACCGTGCCCACGGAAACGGAGATCATCGAACATTGCCGCCCGCATCTCGCGGCGTACAAACTCCCGCGCTCCGTGCGCTTCGTTGCCGATCTGCCCAAAACGTCGTCGGGGAAAATCATGCGTCGCAAACTCGGCTCGCTCGCGTAAGAGCCTTACGGTCGCGGATCGTACTTATCGCACCAGCCATAAGCTGAGACCGGGCCGCAAACGTAATCGCAGACGCCATTGCGCGCATGTTTATTTTCTCGGTGAAACCGCGTGCAACTCCGGCATGCAGCGTGGCCCTTGGGATGGTTTTGGTAATCGACATCGGGCTTGGCGATCCACCCGCCGACGCAATTCTCGGGTGGCGCGAGATACGCATCGGCCTCGAGCGCGCGCAGTGCCGCAAGCGCACCGATGACGAGTGGTGCGACGGCAGCCTTCACGAAAAGGTCACGGCGCGAGAGTGATAGACGGACGTTCATGGCGACCCTAAACCCGCACGCGAACCATGGCGCGATATTCCTGTAACGATCGCGGCGGGCCGGGATCGCTCGCGAGCGCTTCGGCGAGCGCGCCCGCCGTATCGAGACTGGTGAGACACGCGACGCTCGCCTCGACGGCCGCACGCCGAATGCGATAGCCATCGGAGATTTCGCGCGCGCCGACCGCATTGTTAATGACTAAATCGACTCCACGCGAGGCGATCGCTTCGAGCACGTGTGGCGAGCCATCCGCAATTTTGTTCACGAATTCCGAGGCGATGCCGTTTTCCACGAGCAGGCGATGCGTGCCACCCGTCGCGACGAGCGTGAAACCGAGATTCGCATACGCGCGCAACACCTCGATCGACTCGTGTTTTTCCTCATCGGCGATCGACACGAGGATGCGGCCGCGCTCGCCCGCGATATTGCGATCGGGCAATCGCACGCCCGCAGCAACGAAGCCCTTGAGGAGCGCGCCCGCAAAGGTCTCGTCGATCCCGAGCACTTCACCCGTCGATTTCATCTCGGGCCCGAGGATCGTCTCCACGCCGCGCATCTTCGCAAACGAGAAGACCGGCACTTTGACCACGACGAACGGCGCGTCGGGGAGCAGACCCGTTCCATAGGGCATGTCGGCGAGTTTTTCCCCGAGCGCCACACGCGTTGCGGCCGCAACGAGGTTGATGCCCGTCGCTTTCGAGATGATCGGGACCGTGCGGCTCGCGCGCGGGTTCGCTTCGATGATATAGAGCTCGCCCGCGTGGATCACGAACTGAATATTGATGAGGCCGCGCGTTTGAAGTTCGTGTGCGATCGATCGCGTGACCTCGACGATGCGCGCCTGCATCGCGGCATCGATCGTTTGCGGCGGATAGACCGAGATCGAATCGCCGGAGTGAATGCCCGCGCGTTCGATATGTTCGAAGATACCCGGCACGAGAATATCCGTTCCGTCGTAAACCGCGTCGACTTCCACTTCGAGGCCGCGCAAATATTTATCGACGAGCAGCGGCGCGCCGGGCGTGATCGGCGGTGCCGTCTCGACGTAGCTCGCGAGTTGGCCCTCGTTATACACGATCTCCATCCCGCGCCCGCCGAGCACATACGAGGGCCGCACCAGCACCGGAAATCCGAGTTCGCGCGCGATCGTACGCGCCTGGCGAAACGACGTCGCGATCTTGCCTTCGGGGCGCGCGACGTCGAGGCGTTCGAGCAGCGCTTCGAATTTCTCGCGATCTTCGGCCATGTCGAGGCTCTTGCGATCGCTGCCAATGATCGTCACGCCGCGCCGATTGAGTTCGGCTGCGAGATTAATTGCGGTCTGGCCGCCGAACGCGAGCATCACGCCCGTCGCGTTCGTCGCATCGTACGCGGCCTGCACTTCATCCGCTCCCGGCGGCTCGAAGATGAGCACGTCGGAGATATCGAAATCGGTCGAGACGGTCTCGGGATTATTGTTGATGACGACGGCCGCACGACCCGCTTCACGCAACGCCCACGCCGCGTGCACGCAGCTGTAATCGAACTCGATCCCCTGACCGATGCGAATGGGTCCGCTGCCGACGACGACGATCGCTTCTTTGGTGAGCGGGCGCATCTCGTTTTGCTCGCCGCGCGAAAGATAGTAGTATGGCGATTTTGCGGGAAACTCAGCGGCCGCCGTGTCGACCATGCGAAACGCAACCGCCGATGCGTGGCCCGGATCGTGCTCGCTCGTCCGCGCGGCATTCCACAGCGAGACATTCGCATCGGAATCGGTGAGCAAGGCGATACTGCGATGCGAGTACCCGGCTTCGGATGCGAGGCGCAGATCGTGCGGCGTGGGGTGTGCGCGCAAACGCTCTTCGAGTGCGACGAGTTCGGCGAATTCGTGCAACCAAAACGGATCGATCGTCGAGAGCTCGGCGAGTGATGCGACGGTCGCGCCACGACGTAGTCGCTCGCAAACCGCGAAGAGTCGCTCGTGCGTAGCGGTAACGATCACGCTCTCGAGTTCGTCGTCGTTCCAGCCCGCAAGTGTGGTTCCCGTGAGCGTCTCGCGACCGAGATCGAGTCCGCGAACGGCTTTCATGAGCGCGGCTGCAAACGTGCGCCCGATGCCCATCGCCTCGCCCGTCGATTTCATCTGCGTTCCGAGGCGCGTGTCGGCGCGCGGGAATTTGTCAAACGGAAAACGCGGGAGCTTGACCACCACATAATCGAGCGTCGGCTCGTAGGCGGCCTTCGTCACCCCCGTGACGGGATTCTCGATCTGATCGAGCGTCATGCCGAGAGCGATCTTCGTCGAGATTTTTGCGATGGGATAGCCCGTGGCTTTGGAGGCGAGCGCGGAGCTGCGCGAGACGCGTGGATTGACTTCGATGATGTTGTATTGACTGCGCTCCGGGTGTAATGCGAATTGAATGTTGCAGCCGCCCTGGACCTTGAGCGCGCGAATCACATTGATGCTCGACGTGCGCAGCATCTGATATTCTTCGTCTGAAAGCGTCTGCGACGGCGCCACGACGATCGAGTCGCCCGTGTGCACGCCGACCGGATCGATATTCTCCATGTTGCAGACGATGATGCAGTTATCCGCACCGTCGCGCAGCACTTCGTACTCGACTTCTTTCCAGCCCAAGAGTGACGTTTCGACGAGCGCCTGCGTGATCGGCGATGCCGCGAGACCGGTGGTAAGGATCTCGATCATCTCGGACTCATCGCGCACGATGCCGCCACCCGTGCCGCCGAGCGTGTAGGCGGGACGCACGACGAGCGGATAGCCCATCTCGCGCCCGAAGCCGACGCCCTCTTCCACGGCGTGCACGATGAGCGAATGCGGCACGGGCTCGCCGATTTCGATCATCTTATTTTTGAATGCGGCGCGGTCTTCGGCGAGCACGATCGTCTCGAGCGGCGTGCCCAAAAGTTCGACACCGTACTTTTGCACGATGCCCGCTTCGGAGAGGTCGACAGCGAGATTGAGGCCCGTCTGACCGCCGAGCGTCGGCAGAATCGCATCCGGTTTCTCGCGCGCGATGATCGCCTCGAGCGAAGCGACGGTCAGCGGCTCGAGGTAGACGGCATCGGCGACTTCGGGATCGGTCATGATCGTCGCGGGGTTCGAATTGACGAGGATGACGCGGTGGCCTTCTTCGCGCAGCGCCCGACACGCCTGAACGCCCGCATAATCGAATTCCGCCGCTTGCCCGATGACGATCGGACCCGAACCGATCACGAGAATGTTACGGCGAACCACGACCCGACTAGTACCAAGGGTCGGCCGCGATGGCCTCCCGCTTGCTCGACCATCCGGGTGGAGGAATCGCTAGACGCGACGGTCCTCGCGGAGATGCCGGCTTTTCCAGAGCGCGAGCCAAAACGCGCGCCCCGCGTGCTCCCCGTAGCGAGCGAAGCGTCGTTCGATCGTGCGGTCGGCGACCGTCTTTTTGCCGACGAGTTGCGCGTAGCGCGGACGCGTCCACGAATCGAGCACGAGCCGCGAGCATCGCCCGAAGAGCATCATGATGTGCGCGACGGCATAGGGCCCGCATCCGGGAAGTGCGAGGAGCCGCGCGGCGAGATCTTCGTCGGAGAGCTCGTCGCGCGATGCGGCGCGCCAGCCTTCGAGATCGATCTCGCCCGCGACGACGGCCCGCGCGATCGCTTGCAGATACGGCCCGCGATAGCCGGCACGCGCGATATTTTTGAAGAACGCGTCGGCGGCGTCGGCGATCTGCGAGGCGCTCGGAAAAGCGCGGCCTTCCCATGTCGGAGTCGCGATCGAGTCGCCCGCAACGTATTTCGCGCGCCGCGCTCCCACCGTAGTTTCCGCAGTACCCAGATGCGAGACGAGCGCCGCGATCATGCGTTCGGTCGCCGACCACGCGCAATTCGTCGTGCAAATCGTGCGCACGACGTCTTCGAATGCCGTCGCGCTGCGCAAGAGGCGACCCGTTCCGTCGCACGCGAACGCGAGCTCGGCATCTTCGCGCAGGCGCGCGAAGAATGGCGCGAGGTCGTCATCGAGGCCAAACATATGCCGCACTTGCGCAACGAGTACGGCGCGATCGCGCAGACCAAGCGCGCGACCTGCGACCGCAATTGCGAGCGTGCCCGGCGGCGCTTCCCTGAGTACGACGTGCCGCGCGGTGCCATCAGGCAGCGCGAGGGTCGTCGCGAGCGACGATTCGTCGGCGGCGATCGCATTCGGCGGCAACCACGCGAGGCCGTGCGAGCCGATCGTCCCGCGAAACGAGACGGGTTCGCCTCCGGCACCGATGAGCGGAACCTTCAAAACATACCCGGTTGCCGCGCATTCATCGCTCGTGCGTTCGCGCGGCGGCGCACGCATACCGTCGCTACGCGCCAAAACGAGCCCGCGCGGCGAGGTGCGAGCTGCCACATCCGGGGGTCGAGCGGGCGCAATGGGAACGCAGCGATGAGCGCAATGCCCACACCCGGCGAGAGCGAACGCGTTGCGGATTCGCGTACGTCGATCGGCATGGCGTGCGCGCCATCGATACGGACGAACTCGCGCGCATCCGCTCGCTCGCGATCCCGCCCGCCTGCGAAGACGTGTGGTTCTGCCCGTACGCCCACGGTCACATGTAGGCTACCGCGCGCGACGCGAGAGGCCGCAAGCAAAATCGTTACGACGAAGTGAGCGTGACGGTCGACAAGCTCGAACGATCCGTCCGGCAGCGGCGAGCGCAACGCTACCGGGGTTCGACTCGAGGATCTTGGGAATACGCCACCCGATGCGTATCCAAATTCCGGCAGCACTACGCCGAGCCGTTTCAGCATTGCGGCTCTCCGAGCGTGTCGGCAATCTGCCTAACCTCGAGTCGCCACGCACGCGAGCTCTCGCGCCGCGATCGCGGCGCGGAAAAGCCGTCACGAGCGTCTGCCAATATTGCGCCGTCGGATGCAGCACGCTCGCCTTTGTCTCACCCGACGGAAAGCTGCTCGATGTCGAAGGCAATCCCGCAAGCCCGATCAACGCAGGCAAACTCTGTCCCAAAGGTTCGGCGATCTTCGGCGCAACGGTGAACACGCGTCGCTGGACGACCGTGAAATATCGCGCCCCATACGCGACACAGTGGGAAGAAAAGCCGCTGGATTGGGCGCTCGACCGCATTGCAGAACGCTTTAAAGCGACGCGCGAGAAGACGTTTCGACGCACGATGCCGGACGGCAAACGAGTCAATCACACGCTCGGTATCGGGTCGCTCGGCGGCGCGACGTTCGGTGTGGAAGAGAACTATCTGCTGCAAAAGCTGATGAAGGCGTGCGGCGTCATCTCCGTTGAGAATCAAGCCCGCATTTGACATAGCTCGACGGTGCCGGGTCTCGGCACCACGTTCGGTCGCGGCGGGGCCACGACGTATCTGCAGGATCTCGTCAATGCCGATTGCATCCTCATCGAAGGATCGAATTTCGCCGAAGCGCATCCCGTCGGCTTTCGTTTCGTTATGGATGCGAAGGCGCGCGGCGCAAAAATCATCCACGTCGATCCTCGCTTTACGCGTACCTCCGCGATGGCCGATGTGTACGCGCCCATCCGTAGCGGATCCGATATCGTTTTCCTCGGCGCGCTCATCAACTGGGTGATCTCAAACGCGCGTTATTTCGACGAGTACGTGCGCGCGTATACGAACGTCTCGTACATCGTCAACGAGAATTTCGTCGACACCGAAGATCTCGATGGGCTCTTCTCGGGATTTATCAGCAGCGATTCCGGCACGCAAGACCCGACGGGCACGGACAAGCATCTCCACGCTGCTGGCACGTACGATCCGACATCGTGGGCTTTCGAAACCGAAGACGTGCCGCGACACGATGGAGAAGGCACCGTCCGGCAACCCAAGCGCGATGAGACGCTGCAGCACGAGCGCTGTGTCATGCAGATCTTGCGCAAGCATTACGCGCGTTACACGCCCGAGATGGTCGAAGCCGTCTGCGGAATGCCACACGACACGTTCCTCACCATCGCAAATTTGCTCGCCGATAATAGTAGCCGCGAACGGACGACGGCCTTCGCGTATGCGGTCGGCTGGACGCAGCATACCGTCGGCGTGCAGTATATTCGCGCAGCTGCCATTTTGCAGACGTTGCTCGGCAACATGGGGCGACCGGGCGGTGGCATCATGGCGCTTCGCGGCCACGCGAATATTCAAGGCGCAACGGACATTCCGACGCTCTACGATCTCTTGCCGGGATATCTGCCGATGCCGTCGGCGCTTCGCGACGAGCAGACGCTCGCGGAATATATCGCGACCTGTAGCACCGCGACCGGCTGGCTCGCGAACACGCCGAAATACATCGTCTCGCTCCTCAAAGCGTATTACGGCGACGTCGCGACCGCCGAAAACGATTACTGTTACGACTATCTGCCACAGATCGTCGGCGATCACTCCGTGCTCCCGATGCAGATCGCAATGAAAGACGGCAACGTCGACGGGTACTTCGTGATCGGGCAAAACCCGGCGGCATCGGGGCTCAATAGCGAACTCGCGCGCGCGGCTTTCGATCGCCTGCAGTGGATGGTCACGATCGATTCATACGATACGGAGACGGTCGCGTTCTGGGAACGCGAAGGCGCCGATCCCACAACGATCGGGACCGAGTGTTTCTTTTTGCCCGCCGCGACCGTGCTCGAAAAAGAAGGCACGATGGTCAACACCAGCCGCCTCTTACAGTGGCACGACCGCGCGATCGCTCCCGCCGGACAGTCGCACTCCGATCTCTTCTGGATCTACGAACTCGGCAAACGCATCCGCGCGCTCTATGCCGGTTCGACCGACACCAAAGATCGGCCGATCCTCGATCTCACGTGGAACTACGAAAGCGACGATGCGCACGAACGCGCGCTCGACGAACCCGCAGCAATCAAAGTCTTGCACGAAATCAACGGCTTCGTTACGGCACCCGGCCGCTCGCGCGACGACTCGCCGCAGATAACCGCATTCGATGACTTGCACGACGATGGCACGACGGCATGTGGCTGCTGGATCTACGCCGGCGTCGCGCCGAGCAAAACCGATAACGCTGCGCGACACCGCGTCGGCGACGATGTCGCGTCGCTCGGGTGGGGATTCGCGTGGCCCGCGAACCGACGCATGCTCTACAATCGTGCCTCCGCCGATCCCGCGGGAAAGCCGTGGAGCGAACGTAAGCGCTACATCGCGTGGGATGCAGCGACGCACACGTGGACGGGGCCCGATGTTCCCGATTTCCCGCTTCACAAGGCGCCGGGCGAACCGGCGCGCCCGGGTGCGGGCGGACTCGATGCCCATAGCGGTGCCGATCCGTTCATTATGATGCCCGACGGCATCGCGCAACTCTTCGTCGCCACGACGCTCAAAGACGGGCCGCTACCCGCCCACTACGAGCCCGTCGAATCCGTCGTCCGCAATCCGATGTACGGCCAGCAAAATAATCCGGCCCTCCGCGAATGGGATCGCGATGACAATCGCTACAACGGCACGGATAATCCCGAATTTCCGTACGTCCTTACGACGTATCGTATCACCGAGCAATCGGGGATCATGACGCGCTACGTGCCGTGGCTCGCCGAGTTGCAACCCGAACTCTTTGCCGAGATCGATCCCGAACTCGCCGTCGTGTGCGGCATCGTCAACGGCGGGTGGCTCACGATTCGTACCAAGACGGGCGAACTCGAAGCGCGCGCGCTCGTGAGTGGTCGCATGCGCCCGCTCACCTTGGGCGGCGGGCGACGCATCCATCAAATCGGCGTGCCGTACAACTATGGCCATCTCGGCGTCGCGACGGGGGATTCGGTGGGCGGCCTCATTCCGCTCGCGATGGATCCCAACGTCTCGATTCACGAAGCGAAGACGATGACGTGCACCGTGCGTGCCGGGCGGCGCGTCGCATTTACCCAAAACGCGAGTGATGCCGACGTGCCTGCGCGACAACAGACACGAGCCGGCGAATCGCAGGCGCACGGCGCCGATGCAGGGCGGTACTAACGATGGCGAGCGGTTTCTTCACCGACACGACGATCTGCATCGGCTGTAAGGCCTGCGAGGTCGCGTGCAAGCAGTGGAATCAGTTACCCGGCGACGGGTATGCGTTTACTGGCAATTCGTACGACAACACGGTCGCGCTCGGTGCGACGACGTGGCGGCACGTTGCCTTCGTCGAGCAGATGGCACCGCCGAGCGAACCCGTCGGCACGAGCCGCTGGCTCATGATGAGCGATGTCTGCAAGCACTGTACCAATGCGGGCTGCCTCGAAGCGTGCCCGACGGGTGCGATCGTGCGCAACGAGTTCGACGACGTGTATATCCAGCCCGATATCTGCAACGGCTGCGGCTACTGCGTGCCGTCGTGTCCCTTCGGTGTCGTCGATCTGATCGGTCATGCGGATTACCCGGCAACGCGTGGATTCGAATCGGACGGCCGCACGACCGACGATGCGCTTCAAGATCACGGCGGGATCGCGGGGAAATGCACGCTGTGTTACGACCGACAAAAAGACGGACTCGTCCCGGCCTGTGCGAAGGCGTGTCCGACGGAGTCGATTCATTTCGGCAACGTCGATGAGCTCAAAGTGCAAGCACGCGAACGCGTCGCGACGTTGCGCGAGAATGGCGTCGACGCCTATCTTTACGGCGTCGACGAGGACACATCGGTCGGCGATCTCAACGCCTTCTTCTTACTCACCGATGCGCCCGGCAAATACAACCTTCCCGAGCGCCCCGTGCTGCCGTCGACGCATCAGCGCGCGGGATACACGAGCGCCGCAATCGCAACCGCAGCGCTCACGTTCGTGGGCTTCATGCTCTTTCGAGCGACGAAATGAGTATCGATCGCGACGCAGCGACCGTGCCGATCGCACCGATGCACGATGCCGGCGTCATCGATGCGGCGCGGCGCGAGATGCGCGACCTCGCGCCCGATAGCGCTCGTTTCGGCGTGGCCGGTGTCGCGTTGCCGCCGCGTGATTCCGCGACGTATTACGAGCAACCGTTGCTCAAAAAGCCGCACTGGGAGTGGGAGGTCATCGTGT